>NZ_AP025281.1:2757358-3063731 GCF_024347195.1 Aliamphritea hakodatensis | reverse complement strand
TTCCCGGGCGAGGCTTTCCAGCTGCCGGGCGGATTCGTCGCTGCCACAGCACCAGCGGAACAGCTGCGGTGCCAGCCGGAACAGGGTGCCGTCATCAATGACTGCGCCCTGGTCTGAGCAGAGCAGGGCATAGTAGCCACGGTGAACGGACAGCCGGCTGATGTCCCGGGTCAGGGCCAGTTGTAACAGCCGTTCGGCGTCCGGCCCGTAGATGTCCAGCTTACGCAGGTTGGACATGTCCTGAACGGTGACATTGTTGCGGCAGTTCCAGTATTCGGCGATGCTGCCGGTACTGTCAAATGCCTGGGGTAGCCAGTAATTACGGGCATTATGGAAACGCTTGGTCAGTGCGCTGGTACGCGGATGAAAAGGGGTTTCGGTACTCATAAACGGGGTCGACTCCGGTAAGGATCGGTAAGCAACAGAGCGGGGAATGGCCGCATCCGGACGGTATATGCGTATGTGTATCTCAGTCGGGTTCCAGCCGTTGATCGGGTCGATATCGTCCGGGCAGGCAGTGCTGACGCAGGTGAGGTCAGTGAGGGCCTGCATCAGTACATAATCCCCGGGCCGGGACCAGGATTCATCGGAGCCAAGCCGGTGGCTGTCAGGATCAATCCAGGAGTTAAAGAAGAAGTTAATGGCCGGCCAGGCCCGGCGGGATTGAATGCCGTAGGGAGCATAGGCGGCAGATATATTGTCGGAGCAGTTGATATGGCCGGGAAAGCCCCGTTCTGCATAGCCGAATTCGGTGCAGGCCAGTGCGAATGTGTCATGACGGCCGGCGGTATCCTGCACCACCGCCAGCAGGGGCTTCATGTCCTGATCATAAAATTTGTCATGCAGCCCTGGCTGGGGGTAGGCACCGGCCGCCAGCGAGCGGCTGACGGTGGAATCAATAAAGCGTTCTCTGCCTTCAGCCAGTGCGGCTGAGTTCATGGCCATAAAGTCGGAGCACTGGCGGCCTTCCACATCGATGATCTGAATGTATTCGCCTTTCTTAACGGTGTAGGCTTTGGCGGTGGCACGGGGGATGCGGAACTCATCCCGAACCGGCCCCAGTGGCTCCGGCAGTGGCTGATCGCTGTCGGTTTCAGATCGCTGGATACTGATATGGGTAACCGAGCGGGGCTGTTCACTGCCGTCTACCAGTTGGCTGCTGGTGGCAGAAAGAGCAATGAGCAGGCAGTAATCCTGCGCCGCCTGAATAATCAGGGGGAGCTCGGCGTTTGCCAGCATATCCCGGTTCAGTATCCGGAAGCTGAGGTCCTGTAACGCCAGTTGTCGCGCTTGCAACCGGGGTTGTATAGCCAGCGAATTAAATTGCTCAGCAGGCTGGTCTGCTGCTGGCATAGATTGCATAAATTCGGGCTGATAGTTGACGGTACTGAGGCTTCCGGGAGAAGCATCACCGGTGGTCAGTGCTGAGAACAGCAGGGTGCTGTCGGTCAGGCTGGCGTTCAGTGACAGCAGGTCACCTTTGCGCAGGCTGATCCAGTGGCAGCCTCCGGGATTAAGTTGCAGGGTTTCCTGAGTGTCCGGTTGTGGAAAGCCGGGATACAGGGCGGTGGTGTCCAGCCCGCCCCGTGAAGGTTCCCAGATAAGTGTCGTTGCATCAGCCATGGCAGGGCTCTTGTCATCAGGTTGTGTGGATGATTAATAGCTGCATTTAGTCATTCTGATTAAATGTAACCGGTTACATTTGTATTTAACTTAATCCCGGTTTTGACTCTTTGCAAGCCCTGGGGCTAAAAAACAGGTGAAAATTTATACAGACGGCGGAGCAGACTCTTTATCGGTTTGCCGGTGTAACTGTTACATTTTGCTTTGTCAGCGGGCTGCCTGCGCCGGCTGCCGGGGAGGGGGGGAGGGAGGCCGTTCCGGGGGGAGGGCAGTGAAAAGGCAGAAAAACAGGCCGTGGCGAGGAGGAAATAAAAAAGGATACCCGCGGGTATCCTTCTTAGATCTGATGGCTATTCCGGCCGGTTAGCTGAACTCGGCCCAGATAGGTGCGTGATCTGACGGTTTTTCCATACCGCGGATATCATAGTCGATGTTTGCATCGGTGCAGCGTTCATACAGTGGTTTTGTCACCAGGACTGCATCAATGCGCAGGCCGCGTTTCGGTTCTGCCTCGAAGCCACGGCTGCGGTAATCGAACCAGCTGAACAGGGCATCTTCGGTCGGATGGAGTTTACGGAAGGTGTCCTGCAAGCCCCAGCCCAGCAGGGTGGCCAGCCATTCCCGTTCTTCAGGCTGGAAACTGGCTTTACCTGTTTTCAGCCAGCGTTTGCGATTTGGCTCGCCGATGCCGATATCGATATCTTCACTGGAAATATTCAGGTCACCCATGACGCAGACATTGGCGTCCGGGGAGCAGTGTTCATTCAGGTGGATCTGCAGGTCGGCATAAAATTTACGCTTGGCCGGGTATTTGGTCTCGTGGGCAATATTTTCGCCCTGCGGGAAGTAGCCGTTAAGGACGGTAACGGTTTCGCCGTCGATGTTGTATTCGCCAATAATCATACGGCGCTGAGCGTCTTCATCATCGGTGGCAAAGCCCATCTGAATGCTGACCGGTGGCTGTTTGGAAATCAGGCAAACACCGTAATGGCCTTTCTGGCCATGGAATTCAACGTGGTAACCCAGGTCGGTGATCATCTCTACCGGAAATTCTTCGTTATGTACTTTAATTTCCTGAATGCCGATAACGTCTGGCTGGTGCTTGTCGATGAGGGCTTTGATCTGATGAGGACGTGCACGCAAGCCGTTGATGTTGAAAGAGATGAGTTTCATTGTAATTCCGTAAGGCTGAATCGAAAGGCCCTAAGTTACTCTGCGCACCGCTAAAGATCAATCGCCTGGCACGCGGGTAAACGGGAAGTTTTGTTTATAGCTTTTGGTAATTCTTAAAATGGATGTTTATAAGTGATTGCTATAAGTATTGTTGATTATCTTTATTGGCAGTTAGTCGTCCAAACAGGTAGATTAGCGTCTTTATATGACCGCAGGTTGTCGCGGTTTTGATTGATATTCGCAGCGCAGTACGTGGCGTAACAGAAAAGAGGAATAATTGTGGCAGAGTTTGATTTTGATCTGTTTGTAATTGGTGCCGGTTCAGGCGGTGTACGTGCCGGACGTATGGCAGCTGCCATGGGTGTAAAAGTAGGGATGGCTGAGGACCGCTACATGGGCGGTACCTGTGTCAATGTGGGTTGTGTACCGAAGAAACTGTTTGTTTACGGTTCCCACTACCATGAAGATTTTGAAAATGCAGCGGGCTTCGGCTGGGATGTGAAAGCGAATGGCTTTGACTGGCCGACCCTGCGTGATAACAAGACAAAGGAAATTGAGCGTCTTAACGGTATTTACCGCAACATGCTGAAAAATGCCGGCGTGAACCTTATTGAAGGCCGCGCGCGGATTACCGGTCCGAACGCGGTTGAAGTATCCGGGCAGACCTATACCGCTGAGCGTATTCTGATCGCCACCGGCGGCTGGCCGTTCGTCCCAGAGTTTGAGGGTAGCGAACATGCGATTACATCTAATGAAGTATTCTATCTGGATGAATTTCCGAAACGTGCACTGGTGGTGGGCGGCGGTTACATCGCGGTTGAGTTTGCCGGTATCTTTGCCGGTCTGGGGGCTGAAACATCTCTGATTTACCGCGGTGATATGTTCCTGCGCGGTTTTGACGAAGAAGTACGCCGTTTCACCGCTGAAGAAGTTGCCAAGAAGAATGTTAACCTGCGCTTCAACAACAATATCAGCAAGATTGAAAAACAGGCTGACGGCAGCCTGCTGGCGCATATGACCGATGGCTCGGTTCTGGAAGCGGATACCATTCTGTACGCGACCGGCCGGGTACCTAATGTTACCGATCTGGGTCTGGAAACGGTGAATGTTGAACAGCAGAAGAACGGCGCGATTGTGGTGAACGACAATTTCGAAACCAGCGAGCCGTCAATTTATGCGATCGGTGATGTGATTGACCGGGTGCAACTGACGCCGGTTGCCCTGGCTGAAGGGATGGCGCTGGTGCGTAATCTGTTCGGCGGTCAGGATCAGAAGGTGGACTACAACCTGATTGCTACGGCGGTATTCTGCCAGCCAAATATCGGCACTGTCGGTCTCTCGGAAGAGCAGGCCCGTGAACAGTACACCAATGTGGATGTTTACAAGTCATCTTTCCGGGCGATGAAGCATACGCTGAGTGGCAGTGATGAGAAGACCTTCATGAAGATGCTGGTGGACCGTGATACCGATAAGGTGCTGGGCATTCACATGGTGGGTGCAGATGCCGGTGAAATCATTCAGGGCATGGCGGTCGCGCTGAAAGCCGGTGCGACCAAAGCAGTATTTGACTCTACTATTGGTATTCACCCAACCTCTGCTGAAGAGTTTGTAACCATGCGTGAGCCGGCTAAATAAAAGGCTTTCACCGGGTATAAAAAAACGCGCCGGATGGCGCGTTTTTTTTCGTAAGCAGTCGCAGGGTGGTGGTCAGCCAGCCAGCTGTACCTGATCGCGTCCGTTGGCCTTAGCCTGGTAAAGGGCTGCATCGGCGCGGCTTATGCAGGCTTCCGGGGTTTCACCCGGGATCAGCCCGGCAACGCCGAATGACGATGTAATTGAGCTGATGACTTCGCCGGACTTCTTCTGTTTGATCCGGATCGCTTTGATTTTACCGCGGATGGTTTCGGCCAGTTTAGCCGCCGCAGCGGTATCTTTACCCGGCAACAGGACAGCAAATTCTTCGCCGCCAAAACGGACCGGTAACAGCGGCGGCAGGCACAGCTCTTTAACCATTTTACCCACGTACTGCAGGACTTTGTCGCCCATCAGGTGGCCATAGGTGTCATTAAATTTCTTGAAGTGATCAATGTCGATCATCACCAGCGTGACTTTGGCGTCCTGACTGCTGGCAATCTGGCTGAATTCCATATCGAATACACGGCGGTTGAACAGACCGGTAAGGGCGTCCACGCTGGCATCCTGACGGGATTTCTCCAGCTCCTGCTTGAGGGTGGCAATCTCAGCCTGAGCTTCGTCGATCTTGCTCTGGAACTGTTTGGTGGTTTCGCTCATTGCCTGGGTGTTTGCCGTCAGTTTTTCAATGATTCCGGCAACGTTTTCGTCCTGGTCAATGAAATGGCTGGCCTGTAAAGCCTGCAGGCTGTCTTCCAGAACATCATTGAAGGCTTCGGTATTCTGGATGGTGCTGCTGGCTTCATTTTCCAGGCTGCCCATAACGGCCATCAGAGCGGTCTGCAGGTCTTCAGCGTTATCGATTTCTTCTTTAATGAGGAAATCACGAAACATTTGTTCACTGACAATACTCGGGCAGGTACCGTAAGTTTCCAGCGCCTTGTCCATCTGGGTGTTGAGCCCCGGAATGACGTTGGAAACATAGGCATACCAGAGTGAATAATTCAGCGGGTTGGGCGGGATGCTGTATTTGACCATCAGAGGGATGGCCTGACGGAGGCATTCTGCAGCCTGATTTGGATTATCTGCGAACTTCATACGACCTCTTCTGCGAGTGCAATCGTTATATCAACAAGTACAACAATCAAACATGAACCTGATTTTCTACTCAGTAGTTATCTATCGGCTTGATTTGGCGGAACTTTATAGTTTATTGAAAATAATTAAACAACTGTTTTAAAGCCCGGGTGCGCTATTTTTGTGATCCTCGCATGAGGTGAAGCAATACTGAAATAAGACTATAGGTTAATGTGGGCTGTTTGAACAATTTAAAAATGAATAACTGATACAGAACAGACACTTATCTCTGTCAGGCAGGACTTTAAGTCACTGGGTTGTAAACGTGCTGCAAATCACAGTCCGGTGCTGGGACAGGCTGCCGCTGAAGGGGCCATGGGAGCTGCCGGCGGAGGTTATTCGCTGGCAGCCGGGCGGACTATTCGCCGGTTGAGAGGGTCACTTTGTGCTGAATCGGCTGCAGCGCCTGCTTAAAATCATCCAGTTGCTGAACTTCTATCCGGCCGTGAATAACCAGCTGTTCTTCAAAGAGCCGTTCGTCCACCTGAATGCTGAAGCGGACAATCAGCTGTTCCAGATCACCGGTCAGGTCATAACCGGCACTCAGGCTGATCGTCGACTGGGGAATAACCTCTTCGGTTTCCAGCAGGCGGATACTTTCATTCAGGCTCTGGCCATAAGCCCGGACCAGCCCGCCGGTGCCCAGTTTTACGCCACCAAAGTAACGGGTGACCACGGCGCAGATCTGCCCCATCCCGGAGTGCCGCAGAATGTTAAGCATAGGCTGGCCGGCAGTGCCTTTAGGTTCACCGTCATCACTGCAGTTCCACTGTTGCGGATCTTCAGGATAGCCTGCCACATAGCTCCAGCAGTTATGGTTGGCCTTGGGGTGCTGGCGGCGAATGCTGTCGATAAAGGCGTCTGCTTCTGCCCGGCTATTAACTGGCGCGATATAACAGATAAACCGACTGTGCTTGATAATGATTTCACTGCTTACAGCAGCGCTGGGGCGCAGGTAGGTCTTCATTTCAGTACTTGATCGTTGCTGTCGGTATGGCGTACCAGCAGGTTAAGATGGCCAAACCAGGCGTGTTTGCTCAGTTCAGTGTTCAGTTGCTGTTGCAGGTCTGGCAGGTCGTACGTCACAGTGTCCGGATGATTGAGCTGCAGGTCAATTTCAATGGCGTCGGTGTGATAATGCAGACTGAGGCGGTGAATTTTCAGCTCCGTTGCATCATGCCGGTCCAGAATAGCGAACAGACAGCGGCTGATTTCTACCCGGTTGGGCAGCACCTGGCAATAGTTCTCTGCTTCATCATCATAGGTATCAATATGGAAGATTACGTGCTTTATGTCGGGAAAACGGGCCCGCAGACGGTATACCGCCATATCACCGATAAAATGTCCCTCTGATGCGCTCAGATAGGGCGCTATCTGCAGGTGAACCTCCAGCAGGATATGGCTGGCCATCCGCCGGCTTTTAAAGTTGTGAACACTGAGGATGCCCTCAACCTGCATGATTTCGTCGGTGTAGGCCTGGACATCTTCTTCCGGTAAAGCGGTGTCGAGTAACTCCTGAACACATTTCCAGCTCAGCTCAATGCCTATTTTGGCAACAATAAAGCCCACCAGTATGGCGGCAACTGCATCCAGCCAGGCAAAGCCGCTCATGGCGCCGGCAATGCCCACAAATACGATGATGGATGAAAGGGCGTCTGTACGGCTGTGCCAGGCGTTGGCAATGAGCAGGTCAGACTTCAGCTTTTGTCCGATCGCCAGGGTATAGCGGAAGATCGCTTCTTTGGCGATGACAGATATCGCGGCTACCAGCAGCGTTGGCCACTCAGGAATGAGCAGCTGATTGCCGCTGATCAGGGTGTGCAGGCTGTCATAAGCAATGGCACCGGCCACCAGAATCAGCAGGCCGCCGAGAATAATTGTCCCCAGTGTTTCGAACCGGGCATGACCCCAGGGGTGTTCTTTGTCCGGTTCCTGATGGGAATACTTCAGAATGACGATGACCATAAAGTCGGTCAGCAGATCTGAAAGGGAATGGATGCCGTCAGCGACCAGTGCACTGGAGTGGGCAATGCTGCCTATAACGATCTTCAGGGCACCCAGCAGGGCATCGAGAACAGCGCCGATCAGGGTGATTTTCTGTGCTTCTGATTGCGGGGTCATAATCTGAATAATAGCTGTTATCGGGCAGCTTCGTCTGAATACGGAGGAGGCATACTAATGTGTCTGGCTGACGTGCTCCAGCTTCCGGATCAAAAAGCAGTAAAAAAAATATCAGAAAAGTACGCTTTTCGGGTTGACTTGGCTCTGTCACAGAGCTGACGCGGTTTTGCAATATAGTGTGGGAAAAATACCGCTTTAGTCAGGAAATATCCATTTTGAAGTTTGTAACTTATTGAAAAATATACGCTAAAACATATGGTTAAAAAGTGATCAGTTTGTGTGTATCAGCACGGTTATGGGGCTGTCGGCGGGTTTTTGAATGGCTACCCACAGCGTTATCCACAAGATATGTGAGTAGATCTTTTCAGGCCATGTGCTGCCGGGGTTTGGTGCAGGCTGGGGAAAAAATTTCTCGCCTGTTAAAGGTTTTCTGTGACCCAGGTAAAGGCAGAAAAAACAGGCTGTTATCCGGGTGTTTTTTCAGCCGTTTATACGACTAACGGATAGGCGGCGGTTATATTATCCGGAGCAGCTAAGGCCTATGATGGCGAAAACTTCTGAAACCTGTCTGCAACGGAGTACAGACCTGCCAATGAATAGCCCGGATACAGTTGCCATTTTCCTGCCCCTGGGGCTCTTTGCCGTGATGTTTGCGGTGGGGATGTCACTGTCGGTGAAAGATTTCAGGGTGTTACTGTCCCGGCCGGGCGTACTGGTGCTGGGAGCGCTGTTACAGTTAGTGCTGCTACCTTTGCTGGGTTTAGCTGTTGTGACGTTATTCGCCCTCCCGGCTGTTCTGGCCGCCGGGCTGATGATTGTTACCTTCGCACCGGGAGGCGCCACGTCTAATCTTATGTGTTTGCTGTGCCGGGCGGATACGGCATTGTCGGTCAGTCTGACGGTCATCTCCGGGCTGATTATCCCCTTTACCTTACCGGTGCTGAGTGTGTTTACCCTGCAGCAGTTGCAGCCGGGCGGTGCAGCCATTGATCTTCCGGTGGGGCCGACAATTGCCAAGTTACTGGCAATCGGTGTGTTGCCGGTGATTCTGGGGATGCTGTTACGCCACTGGCAAACTGAATTCTGTATCCGGTCACGGCGCTGGATCAAAGCGGCCGCTGCGCTGATTATGTTGCTGGTGGTGACGGCGCTGACGGTTGCTCAGATGCAGGGGCTGATGCAACTGCTGCCGGTGCTTGCGCCGGCGGTTTTAACCCTGGCGACCGGCGCAATGCTGCTGGCATTTATGGCCGGCAGGTGGTCAGGTGTGGGGACGCCCCGGGCGCTGACGCTGGCCATCGAGACGGGGATCCAGAATGCGGGCACCGGGTTGGTGATAACGGCGGTGATTCTGCAGAACCCGGATATGTCCGCCGCCGTTCTCCTGTATGGCATTCTGATGCAGGTACCGGCCCTTGGGCTGATCATCTGGCGAAATCTGCCGGGGCATTCCGGGCACCGTTCACCGGTGTTGCGTTAGGCTGGGGATTGTTTTTGATTTGCGCCGCGGTGTGTTTTACCGGTATCAGTGGCTGTAAAGTTCTGGCGGTTGGCTGAATTTGCACTAGGGTTATCAGGTCAGGTGCTTTTGCAGGCGCCTGACAGACGGGCTGATGGTGAAGATTGCTGTTTCGAAAACGGCTTCCGGTGATTTTGCAGGTGCAGCGTGAGGATTCCTGTCAAAGCATATTATTGTATAGACCTTAGTGGGAGTATCCGCCTAAGGGATAGTATTTTATTATCCGGTGCCACAAGCTTTTTTGGTCATAATCAGTATAATCAGCGCCACAAATTCCATCCCGGGCGGTAATTCAGCTTCGTTAATAACGAAAGCTGGTTCATTTACCCAGATGGATGCTGCAGCAACTAAACTGCAGAAGCTCTTTACTCAGTGCTGTTGCCGCTGGCTGGATTTCGGTCCTGCTGATTTGTTGCGGTGCAGTGTTGATAGCAGCGTTAATGTCCAGGTTTAAATGGCGGAGATTTATGACCTCGAAAACTGTTGATGTATTACTGGTGGGTGCCGGTGCGATGAGCACCACGTTGGGTGTGCTGCTTAAACAGCTCGATCCTTCCATGAAGATTGCCATGGTAGAGCGTCTTGACCACGTGGCGAATGAAAGTACCGATGCAATGAATAATGCCGGTACGGGCCATGCAGCATACTGTGAGCTGAACTACACAGCGTTGCAGGATGACGGCAGTGTCAGTACTGATAAAGCTTTTAACATTAACGCGTCTTTTGAAGCCAGCCTGCAATTCTGGTCTTATCTGGTTGAGCAGGGGTGCCTGCCTGATCCTGAACAGTTCATCAGCAACGTACCCCATCAGAGCCTGGTGTGGGGTGAAGAGAATGTTGCGTTCCTGCGTAAGCGTTATGCGGCCCTGAGCCAGCGTGCTCAGTTTGCCGATATGGAATATTCCGAAGATCCGGCAGTACTGACTGAGTGGATGCCGCTGGTGATGCAGAGTCGTCCGGTTGATCAACCGGTGGCAGCTACCCGGGTGCGCTACGGTACCGATGTTAACTTCGGCTCTCTGGCCCGTAACATGGTGGATTATCTGCAGAAACAGGATAACTTTGAGTTATTGCTGGGCCATGCGGTTGAAGACCTTTCCCAGTACAGTGACGGCGACTGGCGGGTTGAACTTAAGTCTCTGAAGGGTAAAGAAACTAAGCTGCGGGCTAAGTTTGTCTTCCTGGGGGCTGGCGGCGGTGCGTTACCGCTGCTGCAGAAATCCGGTATCAGTGAAGGTGACGGCTATGGCGGATTCCCGGTAAGTGGTCAGTGGCTGGTCTGTAACAAGCCGGAAATTGTTGAGCAGCACATGGCCAAGGTTTATGGTCAGGCACCGATCGGCGCGCCGCCGATGTCTGTCCCGCATCTGGACAGCCGGGTGATTGACGGTGAGCGGGCGCTGCTGTTCGGGCCTTTTGCCGGTTTTACCACTAAGTTCCTGAAAGAAGGCTCAGTACTGGATATGCCACTGAGTGTTCGGCTGAATAACCTTAAGCCAATGATGTCGGTGGGCGCCAAGAATATGGATCTGACCCGTTATCTGATCAGTGAGGTGATGCAGTCTCACAGTGACCGTGTGGATGCGTTACGCCGTTTCTTCCCGGACGCTAAAGACGAAGACTGGGAGTTGTCTTACGCCGGTCAGCGGGTCCAGATCATCAAGAAAGATGACAAGGGCAAGGGTAAGCTGGAATTTGGTACTGAGGTTATTTCCTCGGCAGATGGCCGGTTGGCTGCGCTGTTGGGGGCGTCTCCGGGGGCATCTACAGCAACTATGACCATGATTGATGTAATCCGTCGCTGTTTCCCTGAGCAGATTGCTACCCCTGAGTGGCAGGCAAAGCTGAAGCAGATGGTTGAGTCATACGGCGAAGATCTGGTAGCGGATGATGAGCTGTTGCGCCGGGTACGTAAGCGTACTCTGTCTGTGCTGAAAATTGATGATCAGTACGGTGCTGAAGAGGCGTAAGTCCTTTTGCTGATGTATTAAAAAAACCGCAGCCAGAGCTGCGGTTTTTTTTCGCCTGCCGTTTTCTTTACGGGGTTATTCAAATACCAGGCGGATGTAGTGGGTAGCTTTGGGTTTAAGCCGGATCTGGCCACTGACCAGATAATCGCTGTTGAGATTGCCTGACTTCATATAATAGGTGCCTTCCGCCAGGATAAGGGCGGCGTTCTTACCCTGCTCCAGCTTGACGGGGCTTTGCAGTTCACCGCTGTCATCAATGGGGAAAAGGTAGGTATTGCAGTTCACCTGACCGCTCTGTGGATGGATACAGTCGCTGAGTATTACCCGGGTATGGGAGGCTGTTTCCGGTGTTTTATCCCGCATCAGAATCGTGCCGTAGTTACGGCGGGTTTTGCTGGGCTGGCTGGGAGAGACCGACTGACGGGCAATGGCCCGGATGTTGATTGCCTGTGTGCCAGCCTGGGCGGAATGCTGCGTGTCTGGCGTTGGCTGCAGGGCGCAGCCAGTTAAAAAGATGCCTGTCAGACAAAGAATGCCCCGGAGAAAGTCTGACCTGTTGCCTGATTGTTGTTGCACCGGTTCTGCCACTGATGTCGTTTTAGAGGGTACATCCGATGCTGAATATGGCTCAGACTGCCGGCCGTACATGAATACTTATCATGACAACCGGATATGCACTTTGCAATAAAAATCAGTGAATTAGCCGACTTCCGGATGAGTAGTCCGTTATCGGGGCTGGCCGCTCAGCTGTCGCTCCGGTGTGCCATATAGCGTTCAATGGTATCTACCACTGCCTGGGTCTGGCTGTCGATTTCCAGATTAATGGCATCGCCGGGCTGAACAGTGCCAAAGGTGGTTACTGACAGGGTTTCGGGAATCAGATAGACATTGAAGCCGGTATCACTGACTTCGCCGACAGTGAGGCTGCAGCCGTTCAGGGCGACAAAGCCTTTTGGCAGGATGTACTTCATAAATTCCGGGGCGACATCAAACCACAGGATACAGTTATCTGCCGGGGTGTCTTTGCTGCGCAGGCTGATCTGGCTGTGAACGTGGCCGGATAACAGATGGCCGCCGATTTCATCGCCAAAGCGTGCCGCCCGTTCAAAGTTCACTTTGGCCCCCTGTTGCAGTGCGCCAAGGTTGGTCACCCGCAGGGTTTCCATAATGAGGTCGAAGTGGACCAGCCGGTCACTGAAACCGGTGATGGTCAGGCAGGTGCCGTTGACGGCGATGCTGGCCCCGGTCTGCAGGTTATCGCAACTGGCCTGCGGCAGTTCCAGGGTGAGCCGCATAAAGTTTTCCTGCCGCTCCAGTTGGGTGACGGTGGCGATGCCTTGTACGATACCTGTAAACATAAATGTCTCTCATTTGTGGGCAGCCGGCTGCCGGGGATTAAGCTGTCATCACGTTAAACGTGTTAGCTGAGATCTTTATATAGAGATCCACAGAATGGATTTCAAGGTATAAGATGGTAAAGAGCCTGTGTACTTTTTACAGGCGCAGATGCCGAAAGAAGGGATGGGGTAACCGTATGCATATTCTGATGAGTGGCGGAACAGGGTTTATTGGTCAGGCGCTGGTGCCGGTACTGCTGGCCGAAGGCCATTCGCTGACACTCTGGGTTCGCTCAGAAGCAAAGTTGCGGCGCTTATATGGAGACAGTGTCAGTGGTGTCGCTTCACTGGATCTTCTTGGGGATGATGTGCATATTGATGCGGTTATTAATCTGGCGGGGGAAGGCATTGCCGATGCCCGCTGGTCTGAGTCACGTAAGCAGCTGCTGCTGAACAGCCGACTTGGGGTGACGGACGCGCTGGTCGCACTGATTGAGCGCCTGCAGAATAAGCCGGCGGTTTTGCTCAGTGGTTCCGCTATCGGTTATTACGGCAGTCAGCCGTCTGACCGGGTGTTAACTGAAGACGCAGAACCCCATGATGAATTTGCCCACGAGCTGTGCCGGCGCTGGGAAGAGAGTGCCCTGCGGGCTGAAGCGTCCGGCGTAAGAGTGTGCCTGCTGCGTACAGGGATTGTGCTGGGTAACGGCGGCGCGCTGGCTAAAATGCTGCCACCGTTCCGGTTCGGGCTGGGCGGGCGGATTGCTTCCGGTGAGCAGGCGATGTCATGGATTCACCTTCAGGATGAGCTGGCGATTATTGTTTTTCTGCTTAAACATCCGGAATGTTCCGGTGCCTATAACCTGACGGCTCCCGGTGCCGTCAGTAATGCTGAGTTCACTGCTGAGCTGGGTCGGGCTTTGCACCGCCCGGCGATATTGCCGCTGCCGGCACTGGTGCCGGGGCTGATGCTTGGTGAAGGGGCTGTACTGCTGTTAAAAGGGCAGCGGGTGTATCCGAAGCGCATAGAAGATGCCGGCTACCGGTTCAGTTACCCTGAACTTCCGGCAGCCCTTGAGGCAGTTATGGCTGAAGGCTGATCAGAGGGTCTGTAACAGTGCGGACTGGCGATCCCGGATTTTATAAAGGGCATTGGCGAGCAGGTCACCGGCCCAGTCATCAGCATCGTGTTCGTTAATGTGGTTTTCAAGATCAATCAGCAGCAGTTCCAGGGTTTTGCTGCCGCTGGCGTGAATCATGTCCATGCTGTTATGTACCTCTTTGTCCGGCCAGATATACCGGGCCCATTCAAGCATCATTAGCCGGGCTTCCAGCGCCATACCCTGATGGCAGGCCTGTATTGTGGCATTAAAAGCCTCTTCTTCAGCAACCTGAATGGCCATCAGGTCAGCAGCATCCAGCTCTTCTTCCACGCTGTCAGGGATGCTGTCCGGGTCTTCGGTCAGAGGCATCGACGGCGCAAAAGGGTCCTGTTTCATTTTACGCAGGCGGGCAAAGGTATACAGCCAGCCGAGTGCACAGAGAATACTGAAGCCGGCCAGTAACCAGACAATGAAAGGCAGCGAAGTATCCTGGGGTGACGCAGGAAGGGGCTGAACAGGTGGCGCCGCTTCAGGTGTTGCCGGCTTCATTACGGTGTTTTCCTGCATCACCGGGGCAGTTATTGCTGCTGATATTTCCTCAGCAGGTTCTGCCGGTGCCATTGCTTTCATTGCTTCGGCCGGTGGCAGGCTTTCACCTATGCTGATCGGGGCTGCGCCGGGAATGATCCGCAGGATAGCGCTTGGCAGGGTGGCTCGCTCATTGCGGTCACGCTCGGTGTTCCACCAGGGAATAACAATCTGTGGCAGGGTAACTTCACCCCGTTCGGTGGGAATAATGGTAATGACTTCGGTACGGCTGCTTAACAGTCCTGCGCCGGTAATTTCTTCATTCAGGGTCACTTCTTCAATGGCAATGCGGGCCAGTTCGTTCCGCAGGGGCATCAGCGAGGGCAGATTGCTGGCGGGTACACCTTCGGCACTGAGGGTGATGGTCCGCCGGATGGCCGCACCCGGTACCAGGGGTTCAGGCATCTGCCAGGTTTCGCTAATGCTGGCTTTGCTGCTGGGCAACCAGAAACCGGGCGGGTCCTGAGGGGCCTGATTCAGAATGGCGATATTCAGTGGTGGGCTGGTTACCTCTGCTGCGCCGGGACCGTTGCGGAAGCTGGCCTGAGGAATGATCAACTGGCCGGGCTGCAACGGGAATATGGCGTAATTATGTTCCAGTACCTGATAGCTTTCGCCCTGAAAGCGGGTGGTGTACTGGCGCGGTTCCCCCAGTGACTTTACTTCGGCATTGTCTATTTCCGGCTGTTGCAGATGAGCAAGCTGTACCAGAGGCTCCTGGTGAAAGACCCTGATGCTGTAAAGCAACTGGCTGTTGACATAAATTTCGTTGTTATCGACGTTGTGCTCGACGAATTCATTCTGGGGGGCGGCGGCTGCCGGGCGGTTCTGGCTTGGCAGCACCGTCAGGGAAATTGTCGGGCTGAGTTCGTCGTTGATCAGTAATTCGGGAATTTGCAGTTCGCCGCTTTTACGCGGGCGGAGCAGTATCTGCCAGCGGCTGCTGTAGGTGTTATTACCGTTGGTGTGGCTGGATACGCTCATTTGCTTGCTGCCAAGGAAATGAAAGTCTTTATTCAGGGGGGAAAAATCCGGCCGACGGGCACTGCGCTGATCCACTTCGACGGTCAGTAGCACGGTTTCATTCTCGTTGATGGCATAGCGGTCAGGATAAACGCTTACCTGCGCCTGCAGCAGGCCGGAAAAAAACAGGCTTAAGGCACCTGACAGAATGACTGAGAAATTAAGTAAGCGTTGCATGCTGGCAGGTGAAGTCCTGTTGCGCTGATAGTATAGATGCCGGCAGTTTTTCGGATGCGGGCACCGGAAGTTTAAGCTTAGGATTATAACGGGGTTTTCGGTAAATCCCAGTGGTCACAGGAGGCGGGTATTAAAAAGCGGCGAATATGAGTTGCCTGGGGTGTCCGGATGTCTTTTTGTTACCGGTTATCATGGAATCCTGATCTTTTCCTGATATAAAATAACGGTAATTTTATGATCAGTTTTAAGCGGGATTATGCAGCAGATTATTGTTGATATCAGCCTGAGTAGCGAAGAGTTTTTACAGCATTACCGGGGGACGGCGAAAAATGTCGTAGCCCGCAGCCGGGATGGCCGGCGTATCCGGTTCCCCGCAGAGATACTGCGGCCGTTTTTGTTACACAGCGGAATCAGTGGCAGTTTTGTGATTCGTTTTGATGAAGGGGGAAAATTTAGCGATATCCGGCGTTTATAAGGGGATGGCTTTTTACTCTGTTTCACCGATTGCTTATAATGCCGCCTGAATTTTAAACCGATATGTGGCCGCCAATGTTATATCAACTCGCTCGTTCTGCACTGTTTCAGCTTGATCCTGAAGTTTCCCATGACCTGACTCTGAAAAGTATGCAGCTGATGGGCAGCAGCGGACTGAATAAGTTACTGGCGTGCAAGCAGCCGGAGTTGCCGGTGAATGTGATGGGAATCGACTTTCCAAACCCGGTGGGGCTGGCTGCAGGTCTGGATAAGAATGCTGTCGCCATCGATGCGATGTCTGCGCTGGGGTTTGGGTTTGTGGAAGTGGGCACGGTAACGCCGCGGCCTCAGCCGGGAAATCCGAAGCCGCGGATTTTTCGTCTGCCACAGCAGCACGCGATTATTAACCGGATGGGGTTTAATAATCTGGGCGTGGATACCCTGTTAGAGAATGTGGCCAGAAGCCGTTACAACGGGGTGCTGGGCATTAATATCGGTAAGAATATTGATACCCCTGTTGAAAGTGCGCTGGATGATTACCTGTTGTGTATGCGTAAGGTCTACGATAAAGCGACGTATATTACTGTGAATGTTTCCTCGCCCAATACACCGGGCCTGCGCAATCTGCAGTTTGGTGATTCACTGAATGAGCTGCTGGAAAACCTTAAGGAAGAGCAGGCCAAGCTGGCACAGGTGTTCGGTAAGTATGTGCCTGTAGCCGTTAAAATCGCGCCGGATATGAACGAAGAAGAATTCGGTCTGGTGGCAGCCTCCCTGAAGCAGTTCGAGCTTGACGGTGTGATTGCAACCAATACCACATTGTCCCGTGAAGGGGTGGAAGGGTTGCAGCACGGTGATGAGGCTGGTGGTCTGAGTGGCGCACCGGTTCGCAGCGGTTCTACACGAGCGGTGCGGATTCTTGCCCGTGAGCTGGACGGCGCGTTACCGATTATCGGTGTGGGCGGTATTACCGACGGTTTTGATGCCCGGGAAAAAATTGAAGCCGGTGCCAGTCTGGTGCAGATTTACAGTGGTTTCATCTATCAGGGGCCGGCGCTTATCCGGGATTCTGTTCAGGCGATAGCTGAGCTGGGCGATAGCTGAGTTATCTTGCCGGGATAAAAAAATAGGGCCTGAAACAGCGTTTCAGGCCCTTTTTTAATGGGTTAGGAAAAGTGAGTGTTATAGCTGAATCCTGCTGCCGTAAGGCTGGGCAGGATTCTGTGGGGTGTTAATGAAGAGACGGGTTGATGTTAATAGCTGAGACCCCGGACTGACCGTTCCAGTGCGCTTCGCGGCCTTCTCTCCAGCCACTCATCCAGTGACTGCGTAAATCGTTGACGTTGTTAACGGGACACTCGTCCCGGGATTTACCAATCAGGCCTGCCTGAAAACCACGGTTGAATAGTACGGAGGAACGATCTCGCTTTTGTCTTTTCATAAGACAACCTCTCTTTAAGGTTTAACATTGAAGGCAGGATAGCCGTCCTCTGGAATCCCTTAGCTGTCGGGTGACTCTTGATTATCTGCCAGCAATAATAGCTATCCATTTCTCTGTGAATCAGGGGCAGAGTGATCTTGCCTCTGAACATCGCACTCCACCATTTATACTCAATTCAGCTTCGCTGTGTAATTAAAAAAGCATATTAACGGTTGGCTTTTAATAAATTTGTAATCTTCGCAGTTGCAATAATGCCGTGTTTTCAAGCAGTTAATCTACGCGGGTATTTTTTAAATAGATGTTTGAAATATTTTCATCTGATATGGCGCAATTTTTGTACTCATTTGTCCTTATGCGAGTTGTCTTTTGGTGATTCTGATCTAATGGTGCCGGAGTGGGGAAGGTGATGCTGACAGGCGTCAGGGGCTGTTTGACTGGTGTTATGCCGGCCGGCGCGTTACCATGCGTGTCCTGACTATCTGTGTCCCGCATCCATCTATTTGAATACCTGTCTGATATGAATTTTTTTGCTACCTGTCCCAAAGGCCTGGAGCCTGTTTTATTTAATGAACTTGAATCTCTGGGGGTGACGGATTGCCGTCAGACTCTGGCAGGGGTGAGTTTTGCCGGCGAGCTGGCTGAGGCTTACCGGGTATGTCTGTGGTCGCGGGTGGCTAACCGGGTCTTGCTGGTATTGCATGAAGCCGGTGAAGTTGAAACCGCTGATGACCTGTATCAGGCGGTGCGTGCGGTGAGCTGGCTGGATCACCTGCGGGCCAGTGGTACGCTGACGGTGGATTTTTCCGGTCAGTCACAGGCCATCAGTCACAGCCGCTTTGGTGCTCAGAAGGTGAAGGACGGGATTGTCGATCAGATCCGTGAAGAGACCGGACGCCGGCCATCCGTTGACCGTGTGCGCCCGGATTTACGGGTGAATGTACGTCTGAACCGGGGTAAGTTACGGATCTGTCTGGACCTGTCCGGTGACAGCTTGCACCGTCGCGGCTATCGTTTGCAGGCAGGTAAAGCACCGATGAAGGAAAACCTGGCGGCGGCGCTTTTATACCGCAGCCAGTGGCAGGATTTTTATGCGCAGGGGCAGGGGCTGATCGATCCGATGTGTGGTTCCGGTACCTTGCTGATTGAAGCGGCGATGATGGCGGCAGATATTGCGCCGGGTCTGCAGCGCCGTGAATTTGGTTTTACCCACTGGCCGCAACATAAGGCATCTGTATGGCGGGAGCTGGTGGAAGAGGCACAGGCGCGCCGTGATGCGGGTCTGGCGGCAGTGAATATTAAGCTGGCCGGTTTCGATTCCGATGCTAAGGTTTTGGCGACCGCGCAGGAGAATGCCAGCCGTGCAGGGGTTGATCACCTGATGCATTTTGAGCGCCGCGAGCTGGCCAAGCTGTCGCGTCCTGCGAAAATGGAGCAGGGTTTGTTGCTGACTAACCCGCCGTACGGTGAGCGTCTGGGTGATGAGCCGACACTGTATTTTCTCTATCAGCATCTTGGTGAGCGTCTTAAGGCGGATTTTGCCGGCTGGCGAGCCGCGGTATTTACCGGTAATCCAGAGCTGTGCAAGATGATGAAGCTGGCGGTAGATAAGCGTTACAAGCTGTATAATGGTGCGCTGGAAAGCCAGTTGCTGATGTTTGATATCCGCGCCCGTACTGCTGAAGAAGTCGCGCAGGCTGAAGAGAAAGCACAGCAGGATCAGGAAAAGTATAAAACTGAAGCCGGTGCCATTGCGTTGTCCGAAGGGGCGACCATGTTTGCTAACCGGGTGAAGAAGAATTTAAAGCAATTGGGTAAATGGGCCCGTAAGCAGGATATCAGCTGTTACCGGATCTATGATGCTGATCTGCCTGAGTATGCCGTTGCGGTCGATCGTTACGGTGACTGGCTCCATGTGCAGGAATATGCTGCACCTAAGAGTGTTGATACTGTTAAAGCCTTTGAACGCGTGCAGGAAGTGATGCAGGTCTTGCCTGGCGTGCTGGAAATGCCAGCAGATAAGGTGGTGCTGAAACAGCGTCGCCGTCAGCAGGGCAGCAGTCAGTATGAAAAGCAGAATGCGACTGAGCATTTCTTCGAGGTGCAGGAGGGTGGCTGCCGGATTCTGGTCAATCTCCAGGATTATCTGGATACCGGGCTGTTCCTGGATCACCGTCCGGTGCGTCTGCAGATTCAGCAAGAGTCTGCCGGTAAGGATATTCTGAACCTGTTCAGTTATACAGCGACGGCTTCATTGCATGCGGCTAAGGGCGGTGCGCGTTCGACCACCAGTGTTGATATGTCGGCAACTTACCTTGGCTGGGCGCGTAAGAACTTTGCGCTTAATGGTTTTGCTGAAACCCGCCATCATTTTTTGCAGGAAGACTGCATCAAGTGGCTGAAGGCGCAAAAGGGCCAGCAGTTTGATCTGATCTTTATGGATCCGCCGACCTTCTCGAACTCTAAGCGCATGCATGATGTGCTGGATGTGCAGCGCGATCATGTGATGCTGGTGGATCAGGCGATGCAGTTGCTGCGCCCAGGCGGTAAGCTTATCTTTTCGAATAACTATCGCCGCTTTAAGTTGGATGAGGCGTTGCAGCAGCGTTATCAGGTTAAAGATATTACCCGCTCAACCATCGATCTGGATTTTAAGCGTAATGCTAAAATTCACTGCTGTTTTGAGTTTGTAAAGCCGGAGTAAAGCAGGGGAGTTGCGGTCAGCGACTGCCGGTGTAGCCGGTTCTGAAGAGAATAAAAAAGGCCATCATATGATGGCCTTTTTTGTGGCTTGTCAGCGGGATTACTTTTTCTCGTAATCGCGCTTGGTCGGGCCGGTGTATAGCTGGCGCGGGCGGCCGATTTTGTTCGGGCCGCTGTGGAATTCGCTCCAGTGAGAGATCCAGCCGATTGTCCGTGACAGAGCGAAGATAACGGTAAACATGTTCGTTGGGATACCGATAGCCTTCAGGATGATGCCGGAGTAGAAGTCTACATTCGGGTACAGTTTACGCTGGATGAAGTAATCATCTTCCAGGGCGATCTGTTCCAGGCGCTTGGCGATCTTCAGGAAAGGATCGTTTTCAATACCCAGTTCAGCCAGTACTTCGTCACAGGTTTGCTTCATAACCTTGGCGCGAGGGTCAAAGTTACGGTAAACACGGTGGCCGAAGCCCATCAGGCGGAAAGAGTCTTCAGGATCTTTCGCGCGCTGAATAAACTCATCGATGTTAGATTCGTCACCGATTTCCTGCAGCATGGTCAGTACGGCTTCGTTTGCACCGCCGTGCGCAGGTCCCCACAGGGCAGCAATACCGGATGCGATACAGGCGAATGGGTTAGCGCCGGAAGAACCTGCTAAACGGACGGTAGAAGTGGATGCGTTTTGTTCGTGATCTGCGTGTAACAGGAAGATGCGGTCCATGGCTTTAGCCAGTACCGGATTAGTTACATAGTCTTCACACGGGTTGCCAAACATCATCTGCAGGAAGTTGTCTGCATAATCCAGTTCGTTACGCGGGTACTGGAAGGGCTGGCCAATGCTGTATTTGTAACACATGGCAGCAATGGTTGGCATTTTGGCGATCAGACGGAAAGCACACACTTCACGGTGGTGCGCATCGTCGATATCCAGAGAATCGTGGTAGAAGGCGGACAGTGCGCCGACAACCGCTACCATGATCGCCATTGGGTGTGCGTCACGGCGGAAGCCGTTGAAGAAGTGTGTCATCTGTTCGTGAACCATGGTGTGGTTCTTAACAGTCTTAACGAAGACTTCTTTCTGTTCCGGGGTTGGCAGTTCGCCGTTTAAAAGTAAGAAGCAGACTTCCAGGTAATCGGAATTTTCTGCCAGCTGTTCGATCGGGTAGCCGCCATGCAGCAGTACACCTTTGGCACCATCGATATAAGTGATGCTGGACTCGCAGGCTGCGGTGGAAACGAAGCCCGGGTCATAAGTGAACAGGCCTTTGCTAGTCAGAGCGCGTACGTCAACCACATCGGGACCTGTGGTGCCGGTATAAACCGGAAGTTCGATGACTTCCTCGAGACCATCGACCGTTAAGCGTGCTTTCTTGTCAGCCATTAGAGGCTCCTATCATTTCTGGTTATCTGAATGACTCAAGAGCCTTTGAGGGAACCGCAGGACCGGCGCTGGCTATATATAAGCAGGCGGTCGGGTTTGCTCAGAGGCTCCTGTAATACTAGTCACGTTAGGGAAACCGCTCTTGGTCCAACCGGCAGATTGATAACAATTTCTGCAGATTGCCAAGCTTTTTTCAGGGTTTCGTCTGAGTCTCTGCTCGTAATAGGACCCAGACAATATAGAGACTTACACGAAATTGTCAATTTATATTCGGATTTCTGTGTTGCGGTGCAGCATGAGGTGTTGATGTGTCTGTTTTTTGGGTTTATTGATGTTTTTCAGTTAGTTAGGCGGTGTTTGTTAAGTGAGTATTTAGAAGTTTATGCCGCAGATAGCGACTTTTGTATGATTCTGAATGTCGTTGCCGGCAGGGTGTAAAAAGAAGGTTTTTAAAAAAAAATTAACAGTACCCATCGCGAGTGGAGAAGCCGGAATGTTGACACTATTATGCAGGTTAATCAATTTTGCCTGAGGCCAAGTATGGCGCGGGTTTTACGATGGTGGATGCGACATCTTCTGTCGCATTGAGGAAAACGATTTAGGTGCTGAAGGGGGCTTTTTTGGCTGTTTTCTGATCGTGTGATCTGGCTGTAAGTACCTAGACAAAGGGCTTAGAGGCCTGTTGCTTAATTGTAATATTAGTGCGAGCTGGTATACTCTCGCACCAGCTTGCAGGCCCGTATTTAAAGGGGTGTAGGCGTTGGACCGAGGTACTTACTTTGTCTTTGAACACTACCCTTTTATAACTTAGCCCTGCGATCGGGCTAACCAATAAAGTGTGAACAAGAGCCGTGAACAAGAAAAGACCCGTAAACTTAGATCTACGAACTATTAAACAGCCATTACCGGCGATTACATCCATTCTGCATCGTGCAACTGGTCTGGCACTATTTTTTGGTGCCTTCTTCATGCTGTATGCCCTGGGGATGTCTCTTGAGTCTGAGCAGGGTTTTAACGCTGCCGCACAGATGCTGACGGAGAGCTTCTTTGCGAAGCTGATTGCCTGGGGATTGGTTTCAGCATTGCTGTATCACTTCTTTGCCGGTATCAAACATCTGATTATGGATTTTGGTCATTGTGAAGAGTTGGAGTCTGGACAGAAGGCCGCCAAAGCGACTTTAGTTATTGCGGCTATCGCAATTCTGCTGGCAGGAGTATGGATATGGTAACTTCAATTACAAGTTTTGGTCGCAGCGGCTTATATGACTGGATGATCCAGCGTGTAACGGCTGTCGTACTGCTTGCTTACACGATCTTCATGATCGGTTATCTGTTAATGAATCCGGATCTGGATTACAACCAGTGGAGCGGCCTGTTTGAGGGCACGGTGATGCGTATCTTTACGCTGCTGACAATCCTGTCTCTGGCGGCACACGCCTGGATCGGAATGTGGTCTATCTCGACTGATTATATCAAGCCAACCGGTATCCGTTTTCTGTTCCAATCTGCGTGTGGTCTGCTGACCTTTATCTACGTTGTTTGGGGTGTTCAGATCCTGTGGGGAGCATAAGATGAGCAGCAAGTTACGTACCCTGACCTTTGACGGGATTGTAATTGGTGGCGGTGGTGCCGGTATGCGTGCCGCGCTGCAACTGGCCCAGTCGGGCCTGAATACTGCGTGTATTACAAAAGTATTTCCAACCCGTTCGCATACGGTGTCTGCGCAGGGTGGTATTACCTGTGCGATTGCCAGTGCGGATCCGAACGATGACTGGCGCTGGCACATGTACGATACCGTCAAGGGTTCCGATTATATCGGTGACCAGGACGCGATCGAATACATGTGTTCTGTAGGCCCGCAGGCGGTATTTGAGCTGGACCACATGGGTCTGCCGTTTTCCCGTACTGAAGAAGGCCGTATTTACCAGCGTCCTTTCGGTGGTCAGTCTAAAAACTTTGGTGAAGGTGGGCAGGCAGCCCGGACCTGTGCGGCCGCTGACCGTACCGGTCATGCGCTGCTGCACGCACTGTACCAGGGTAATATTAAAGCCGGTACCACCTTCCTGAATGAGTGGTATGCGGTTGATCTGGTTAAGAATGCAGATGACGCGGTGGTTGGTGTTATCGCGATCTGCATCGAAACCGGTGAAACAGTGTATATCAAGGCTAAAGCGACCGTGCTTGCGACCGGTGGTGCAGGCCGTATCTATCAGTCCACAACCAATGCGCTGATCAATACCGGTGACGGTATGGGCATGAGTCTGCGTGCCGGTGTACCGGCCCAGGATATGGAAATGTGGCAGTTCCACCCAACCGGTATTGCCGGTGCCGGCGTACTGGTAACCGAAGGTTGCCGGGGTGAGGGTGGTTACCTGGTCAATAAGGATGGCGAACGCTTCATGGAGCGTTATGCGCCTAACGCGAAAGACCTGGCTGGCCGTGACGTGGTTGCCCGCTCTATGGTGCTGGAGATTCTGGCTGGCCGTGGTTGCGGTGAGGAAGGTGATCACGTATTCCTGAAGCTGGATCATCTTGGGGCTGATACCCTGAATGCCAAGCTGCCGGGTATCCTTGAGTTGTCCCGTACCTTTGCGCATGCTGATCCGATTAAAGAGCCGATTCCGGTTGTTCCGACCTGTCACTACATGATGGGCGGTGTCACCACCAATATCGGTGGTCAGGCGATCGGTGCGGATGCGGACGGTAACGATACCATCATCGACGGCCTGTTTGCCTGCGGTGAAGTTGCCTGTGTATCGGTACACGGTGCAAACCGTCTGGGCGGTAACTCGCTGCTTGATCTGGTGGTATTTGGCCGTGCGGCCGGTATCCAGATTGAGAAGCAGATGCGTGAGGGCTACGAAGTAGCGCCGGCCAGCGAAGCTGATCTGGAACGTGCGATGGCGCGTCTGAACCGTTTGAACAATTCAACCGGTGGTGAAAAGGTTGCTGAGGTTCGTGCTGAACTGCAGAAGACCATGCAGCTGTATTTCGGTGTATTCCGTGAAGGCGAAAGCATGGAGAAAGGTCTGGAGCTGCTTAAGGAAGTGCGTGCCAAGGTGTCTGATCTTCATCTGGAAGATAAGAGCGCGGCATTCAACACGGCCCGTATTGAAGCGCTGGAACTGGAAAACCTGATGGAAGTTGCTGAGGCAACGGCAATCGCTGCTATTACCCGTAAGGAAAGTCGTGGTGCGCATGCCCGTAACGACTACACCGAGCGTGATGATGAAAACTGGTTGTGTCACTCACTGTATCACCCGCAAACGCAACAGATCACCAAGCGTGCTGTTAACTTTGCGCCGAAGACAGTAGATGCCTTCCCGCCAAAAGTTCGAACGTATTAAGGGGTTGCCACGATGTTAGTAAGTGTATATCGCTATAATCCTGAGGTTGATGATGCGCCTTACATGCAGGATGTCCATATCGACATTCCTGGTGGTAAGGACATCATGGTTCTGGATCTTCTGCAGTTGCTGAAAGATAAGGATCCGTCTCTGGCGTACCGCCGTTCGTGCCGTGAAGGTGTTTGTGGTTCCGACGGTATGAATATGAACGGTAAGAACGGTCTGGCGTGTATTACGCCGCTGTCTGAAGTGGTTGAGAACGATAAGATTGTTCTGCGTCCGCTGCCAGGTTTACCGGTTATCCGTGATGTGGTTGTTGATATGACCCAGTTCTATCAGCAGTACGAGAAGATCAAACCGTTCCTGCTGAATGATACGCCGGCGCCTGCGATTGAGCGTCTGCAGTCTCCGGAAGAGCGTGCTGAGCTGGATGGTCTGTACGAGTGTATTCTGTGTGCATGCTGTTCAACTGCCTGTCCGTCTTTCTGGTGGAACCCTGATAAGTTCATCGGCCCGTCCGGTTTGCTGCAGGCATACCGCTTCCTGGCTGACAGCCGGGATACGGCGACCAAGGAGCGTCTGGCAGACCTTGATGATCCGTTCAGCGTCTTCCGCTGCCACGGTATCATGAACTGTGTCAGCGTTTGTCCTAAGGGGCTTAACCCGACAAAGGCAATTGGCAAGATCCGTAACATGCTGTTGCAACAGGCAACCTGATTGTTACTCAGGGCGGTCCCGAAAGGTACCGCCTTTTTTATTGCGTAAATTTAGCTCAGCTATTGCGGTATGGCATGAATTGCATTCATGCATCCTTTGGTGAATGTTCAGCCGGGCCCAGGCATGGTACAACTGTATTTTGCTCTGAACGGTTGAATTTTATACACCAAATCAGCTGAAAGACGCTTTTGAATCGGATGAGTGGGGTGCGTGTCGTATTTTTGTAAGTAAAATAAAGTTGTATATGATCCAAAAATAGAAAACTTTAAGATTCTTAGTGCCTTGCATGTATGAAGCGGGGTACAAAAAGCGTAGAATCTGTCCCCGTATAAGTGCTACCACTTCGGGGCTATATACGTGAGAAATAATAAACGATAACCATAAAGGAAATGGTCGGAAATGGCCGAATCAGTCGGGACGTGGTGCAACCTGAACGTTGATATTCCTTTGAGCCAGGGTGATCAATAATGCAAGAAGGCATAATGGAGCTGATGTGGAAAAATGCGCATCTTTACGGTGGCAATTTATCCTACATTGAGCAGCTGTATGAAACCTATCTGATGGACCCCAACGCGATTCCTCAGGAATGGCGTGAAGAATTTGACCGGCTACCTAAAGTCGGCGACAACATTACACAGGATGTGCCGCATACAGCGGTGCGTGAACACTTCCAGTTTATTGCTAAGAATCAGCGTCGGGCCGCGCCTGTCTCTGCTTCCAGCGTCAGCTCTGATCACGAGAAAAAGCAGATCCGCGTCCTGCGGATGATCAACGCTTATCGTGTACGGGGGCATCAGGCCGCTCAGATTGATCCGCTTAATCTGCTTGAACGCGAGCCTGTTCCTGATCTGGACCCACGTTTTCATGAACTGTCTGAAGCAGATTATGATACGACGTTCCAGTTAGGTTCCCTGTTTTTCGGTGCTGAAGAAGCAACACTGAAATCTATCCTGGATGACCTTAAAAAGACTTACTGTACAACGGTCGGTGCTGAATACATGCACATCGTTGATACTAAAGAAAAGCGCTGGATTCAGTCCCGTCTGGAGCCGGTACGCGCCCATCCGACCGTCGAGCCGGAAAAGAAAGTCATGGTGCTGGAGCGCCTGACTGCGGCTGAAGGTCTGGAAAAATATCTGGGTTCCCGTTTTGCCGGCGCCAAGCGCTTCGGTCTGGAAGGCGGTGAATCAATGATCGTTTCACTGAATACCCTGATTCACCGTGCCGGTAAACACGGCGCCCGTGAGCTGGTAATCGGTATGGCTCACCGTGGCCGTCTGAATACCCTGGTGAATATCTTCGGTAAGAATCCGGCTGAGCTGTTTGGGGAGTTTGAAGGTGTGCAGACACTGGAAACCTCCGGTGATGTTAAGTATCACCAGGGCTTCTCATCCAACATCATGACCGATGGCGGTGAAATGCATATGGCGATGGCGTTTAACCCGTCGCACCTGGAAATTGCCGCACCGGTAGTGGAAGGTTCAGTGCGGGCCCGTCAGGACCGCCGGGATGATGATGTGGGCACCACGGTTGTGCCGGTTAACATCCACGGAGATCAGGCGTTTGCAGGTCAGGGCGTGGTTATGGAGACATTCCAGATGTCCCAGACCCGGGCTTACAAGACCGGCGGCACCATTCATATCGTTGTAAACAACCAGGTTGGTTTTACAACGAACAAGCAGGAAGACTCCCGTTCCACTGAGTACTGTACTGATATCGCCAAGATGGTACAGGCACCGATTTTCCACGTGAACGGTGATGATCCTGAAGCGGTACGCTTTGTAACCCAACTGGCTGTGGATTACCGTACCGAATTTAAGAAAGATGTGGTTATTGATCTGGTCTGTTACCGCCGTCGCGGTCACAACGAAGCGGATGAGCCGTCCGGCACCCAGCCGCTGATGTATCAGAAGATCAAGGCCCAGAAAACTACCCGTGAACTTTATGCTCAGCAGCTGATTGACGAGGGCGTCATCACGCAGGAGCAGAGTAAGCAAATGGAGAAGGATTACCGGAAGAATCTGGAAGACGGCAAGCACGTTACCCATTCTCTGGTGCTGGAACCGAATAAAGAACTGTTTGTGGACTGGACTCCGTATCTGGGTCACAAATGGTCATTTGACTGTGATACCAGCGTGGATATCAAAACCTTGCAGTCACTGGGTCAGCAGATCTGTGAAGTGCCTGAAGGTTTCTCTGTTCAGCGTCAGGTTCAGAAAATCTACGACGACCGTAAGAAAATGGCGGCCGGGGCAATGGCAGTTAACTGGGGCTGTGCGGAAATGCTTGCATACGCGTCAGTGCTGGCTGAAGGTCACGGTGTTCGTCTGACCGGTCAGGATGTGGGGCGCGGAACTTTCTCCCACCGTCACGCAGTGTTACACAGTCAGAAAGATGCGGCCGTTTACGAGCCGTTACAGAATATTGCACCGGATCAGCCACGGCTGACCCTGCATGATTCTTTCCTGTCGGAAGAGGCGGTTCTGGCGTTTGAGTATGGCTATGCCACGACGACGCCGAACGCGCTGGTTATCTGGGAAGCTCAGTTTGGTGATTTCGCCAACGGCGCTCAGGTAGTTATCGACCAGTTTATTACCAGTGGTGAGCATAAGTGGGCCCGTCTCTGCGGCCTGACCATGCTGTTGCCGCATGGCTTTGAAGGGCAGGGGCCTGAGCACTCATCAGCCCGTCTGGAGCGTTACCTGCAGTTGTGTGCTGAACACAACATTCAGGTATGTGTACCGACGACGCCGGCGCAGATTTTCCATCTGTTGCGCCGTCAGGTGGTGCGTCCGTTGCGTAAGCCTCTGGTGGTTATGTCGCCGAAGAGTCTGTTGCGTCATAAGCAGGCAGTTTCCAGTATTGAAGAGCTGGCAAACGGTAGCTTCCAGCCGGTTATCAGCGAGACTGATCAGCTTGATCCGGCGAAGGTTAAGCGCCTGGTGCTGTGCAGCGGCAAGGTTTACTACGACCTGTACAACCGCCGTGCGGAGCTGGAAAAAGACGATGTTGCGATTGTACGTATTGAACAGCTTTATCCGTTCCCTGAAAACCAGATGTATGAAGCGATCAAGGATTACACCAATCTTGAATCCGTTATCTGGTGTCAGGAAGAACCGATGAATCAGGGCGCCTGGTACTGCAGTCAGCACCACATGCGTCATGCGCTGGCGCGTCATAACAGCTCGATTCAACTGGGCGGCGTAGGCCGGCCACATGCAGCCGCACCTGCTGTAGGGTACATTTCAGTACACCTTGAACAGCAGGAAAAACTGGTTAATGAAGCAATCAATGGCTAACAGGCCTGACGAAAACGCCTGTTAGTAACACTGAGAAAGGAAAGAATATGTCTATCGAAATCAAAACGCCGACCTTCCCTGAATCCGTAGCCGACGGTACCGTGGCTACCTGGCACAAGCAGCCTGGTGAAGCTTGCTCCACCGATGAACTGATTGTTGATATTGAAACTGACAAAGTTGTGCTGGAAGTGGTAGCGCCGGCGGATGGCGTGCTTAAAGACATCATTAAAGGCGAAGGCGATACAGTACTGAGTGAAGAAGTGCTGGCGACTTTCGAAGCAGGTGCAGCAGCGGCTGCACCGGCAGCGGCGGCTGAGCCTGCTGCGGCGGCTCCTGCTGCAACTGATGCTGATAAGATCGGCCCGGCTGCCCGCAAGCTGATTGAAGAAAACGGTCTGGACGCTGCTCAGATTCCGGGTACCGGCAAAAATGGCGGTATCACTAAAGAAGATGTCGCGAACTTCATCAAGAACAAACCTGCGGCGCCTGCTCCGGCTGCCGCTGCGCCTGCGGTTGCATCAGCGGCTGCGCCGGGCACAGTGCCTGTCGGTGAGCGTGTTGAGAAGCGTGTTCCGATGACGCGTCTGCGTGCAACGATTGCTAAGCGTCTGGTTGAAGCTCAGCAAAATGCTGCCATGCTGACGACTTATAATGAAGTCAATATGAAGCCGATCATGGAGCTGCGTAAGCAGTACAAGGATCTGTTCGAGAAAACCCACAACGGTACCCGTCTTGGCTTCATGTCTTTCTTTGTTAAAGCTGCAACTGAAGCGCTGAAGCGTTTCCCTGCAGTGAATGCCTCAATCGATGGTAACGATATGGTTTACCACGGTTATCAGGATATCGGTGTAGCGGTATCGACCGAACGTGGTCTGATGGTACCGGTACTGCGTGATACAGATGCGATGAGCCTGGCAAATATTGAAGCCACTATCCGTGACTTCGGTCTGCGTGGCCGTGACGGTAAGCTGGGTATGGATGACATGCAGGGCGGTACGTTCACCATCACCAATGGTGGTGTGTTCGGTTCCCTGATGTCTACGCCAATTCTGAATCCGCCACAAACGGCTATCCTGGGCATGCATAAAATTCAGGAACGTCCAATGGCCGTCAATGGTCAGGTAGAAATTCTGCCAATGATGTATCTGGCCCTGTCATACGACCATCGTATGATTGATGGTAAGGAAGCTGTACAATTCCTGGTTACTATAAAGGATCTCTTAGAAGATCCAGCTCGGATGTTGCTAGACGTATAAACTCAGCCCCCTTACAGAAATTTTTAAAGGTAGGTAAAAATGTCAGATAAATTTGATGTCATCGTGATTGGTGCTGGCCCTGGTGGTTACGTAGCTGCGATTCGAGCCGCACAACTGGGACTGAAAACCGCGTGTGTAGAGAAGTGGGTCGATGGCAAAGGTGCACCTTTACTGGGTGGTACCTGTCTGAATGTTGGTTGTATCCCTTCCAAGGCTCTGCTGGAGTCTACTCACCAGTTTCATAATGCCCAGCACGCTGATGTTCACGGCATCCAGGTTGGTGGCGAAGTCACTATGGATGTTAAAGCGATGGTTGCCCGTAAGGACAAGATCGTTTCAAACCTGACCGGTGGTATTGCCGGTCTGTTCAAGGCGAATGGTGTGACGCTGCTGGCCGGTAAAGGCAAGCTGCTGGCAAACAAGCGTGTTGAAGTGACCGCTGCTGATGGTGTTGCAACTGTTTATGATGCAGAAAACGTAATCCTGGCTTCCGGGTCCGTGCCGGTTGAGATCCCGCCTGCGCCGCTGACTGAAGGCCTGATTCTGGACAACGAAGGTGCCCTGAACATCGACGAGACGCCTAAGCGTCTGGGTGTTATCGGTGCCGGTGTTATCGGTCTGGAAATGGGTTCCGTATGGGCGCGTCTGGGTACTGAAGTAACAGTACTTGAGGCGATGGACAGCTTCCTGGCGATGGCCGATAAGGACGTTGCCAAAGAAGGTCAGAAACTGCTCAAGAAGCAGAAGCTGGACATTAAACTGGGCGCACGTTGTACCGGTACTGAAATCATTGACGGTAAAGAAGTTAAGGTTAAGTACTCCGATGCGAACGGTGACCAGGAGCTGGTTGTTGATAAGCTGATCGTAGCGGTTGGCCGCCGTCCTCAGACTAACGGTCTGCTGGCAGATGATTCCGGCGTTAAGCTGGATGAGCGTGGTTTCATCTTTGTTGACGGTCAGTGCCGCACTGAAGCACCGGGCGTATACGCGATCGGTGACTCAGTACGTGGCCCTATGCTGGCGCACAAAGCATCTGAAGAAGGCATCATGGTTGCGGATATCATTGCCGGCCATCACGCACAGATGAACTACGATGTAATTCCAAGCATCATCTACACCCATCCTGAACTGGCCTGGGTCGGTAAGACCGAGCAGGAACTGAAGGCGGAAGGTGTTGACATTAAAGTAGGTAAATTCCCGTTTGCAGCGTCTGGTCGTGCCATGGCCGCGAACGATACCGACGGTTTTGTGAAGATGATTGCTGACGCTGAAACTGACCGCATCCTGGGCGTGCATATGGTCGGTGGTATTGCGTCTGAGCTGATTGCTCAGGCTGCAATTGCAATGGAATTCTCTTCAACTGCAGAAGACCTGCAACTGACTGTATTTGCTCACCCAACCGTGAGTGAGGCAGTGCATGAAGCGGCACTGGCTGTGGATGGTCACGCAATCCACATGGCAAACCGCCGCAAGCGTAAGTAATAAAAAGCCCCTGTACGCTGTGCAGGGGCTTTATAGTTTTAGATTTCGACCGGAGACCCCGGTTGATTATCGTTGTGTATACCCGGCATGCTGTTACTGCAGCAGCTGAGGTGTTTGCAACCTTTGGGCTGTATATCAGTGGCCTCTCCCCATTGAGTACAGAGACCTCAAAAGTAAAAACGACGGATTAGAGCATGAATCTTCATGAGTACCAGGGCAAACAACTGTTTGCCGAATATGGTCTGCCGGTATCCAAGGGATACGCTGTAGATACCCCGGAAGCGGCTGCTGAAGCAGCTGAAAAAATTGGTGGTAGCAAGTGGGTTGTTAAAACCCAAGTGCATGCCGGTGGCCGTGGTAAGGCTGGCGGTGTACAGCTGGTTGACTCTCCTGCAGAAGCGTCTGAATTTGCCGCTAAGTGGTTGGGTAAAAACCTGGTGACCTATCAGACTGACGCTAATGGTCAGCCTGTATCTAAAATTCTGGTAGAAGACTGCACCGATATCGCCAATGAGCTGTATCTGGGTGCGGTAGTTGACCGTTCTTCTCGTCGTATCGTTTTCATGGCATCTACTGAAGGTGGTGTGGAAATTGAGACAGTTGCGGAAGAAACACCAGAAAAAATCCTTAAAGCGACCATTGATCCGCTGACCGGTGCGCAGCCTTACCAGGGCCGTGAGCTGGCATTCAAGCTGGGTCTGGAAGGTGTGCAGATTAAGCAGTTTACTCAGATCTTCATGGGTCTGGCGAAAATGTTCCAGGAAAAAGACCTGGCGCTGCTGGAAATCAACCCGCTGGTTATCACTGAAGCCGGTGATCTGCACTGTCTGGACGCTAAAGTAGCGATCGACGGAAACGCGGTTTACCGTCACAAAGATCTGCAGGCAATGGAAGATCCGAGCCAGGAAGACGAGCGTGAAGCACGCGCTGCTGAGTGGGATCTGAACTACGTTGCACTGGATGGCAGCATCGGCTGCATGGTTAACGGCGCAGGCCTGGCAATGGGTACGATGGACATCGTTTCCCTGCACGATGGCTTCCCGGCTAACTTCCTGGACGTAGGTGGCGGCGCGACTAAAGAGCGTGTTACCGAAGCGTTCAAGATCATTCTGGAAGATTCAAAAGTTAAAGCGGTTCTGGTTAACATCTTCGGTGGTATCGTACGTTGCGACCTGATTGCTGAAGGTATCATCGGCGCGGTTAAAGAAGTCGGTGTAGAGGTGCCTGTTGTGGTACGTCTGGAAGGTAATAACGCAGAGCTGGGTTCTAAACTGCTGTCTGAATCCGGTCTGGATATCATTGCAGCGACCAGTCTGACAGACGCTGCTGAGCAAGCGGTAAAAGCAGCGGAGGGTAAATAATCATGGCGGTTTTAATTAACAAAGACACTAAGGTGATCTGTCAGGGTTTCACCGGTGGCCAGGGTACCTTCCACTCTGAACAGGCAATTGCCTACGGTACTAAAATGGTCGGCGGTGTTACGCCGGGCAAGGGCGGTACTGAGCATCTGGGTCTGCCAGTGTTTAACACTGTATCCGAAGCGGTTGCTGAAACCGGTGCTACTGCATCTGTTATCTACGTACCGGCGCCATTCTGTAAGGATTCTATCCTGGAAGCGGCGAATGCAGGTATCGAGCTGATCGTATGTATCACTGAGCACATCCCGGTTATGGATATGCTGGAGTGTAAAGTTAAGTGTGACGAGCTGGGCGTACGCCTGGTCGGCCCTAACTGTCCGGGTGTTATCACCCCGGGTGAATGTAAGATCGGTATCATGCCGGGTCACATTCACCTGCCGGGTAAGGTCGGTATCGTTTCCCGTTCAGGTACCCTGACCTATGAAGCGGTTAAACAGACAACTGATGCCGGTTTTGGTCAGTCTACCTGCGTAGGTATCGGTGGTGACCCGATTCCGGGTTCTAACTTCATCGACATTCTGGAAATGTTCCAGAACGATCCGCAGACTGAAGCCATCGTAATGATTGGTGAAATCGGCGGTTCTGCTGAAGAAGAAGCGGCTGCATACATCAAGGCAAACGTGACTAAGCCTGTTGTGTCTTACATTGCCGGTGTTACTGCACCTGCAGGTAAGCGTATGGGTCATGCCGGTGCAATCATCTCAGGCGGTAAAGGTACTGCTGATGAGAAGTTTGCAGCACTGGAAGCGGCTGGTGTTAAAACCGTTCGCTCTCTGGCACAGATCGCTGACGGTCTGCGCGAGGTAACCGGTTGGGAATAATTTCCTGACGGGTTTTCCGCTCTGAAAAAAAGGTAGCTTCGGCTGCCTTTTTTGCGTTTGGTATTTGAGGTGTTACCGGTTTTAGTATTTTTGGATTCTAATGTTCTTTTGTTGCTCGGGTCGTGCTTAAAAGATACTAGGGGAGTTGATTGTGATAACGGAATTTATCGAAAAAAAAACCTGGATGCTGTGCCTGATTATAAGAAAGAAATATTGGTGCTGATCAGTAACAATCAGGAGAGTATGGAGGCCTTAGCTGCGGTCAGGGAGTTGCAGTTGCCTGATGCATTAATCGCTGCAGGCTTTGTGCGTAATAAGATATGGGATTCTGTGTTTGCGACAGATACGCCGCTGGCCGATACGGATGTCATTTATTTTTGTCAGCATGATGTAAGCGAAGAACGTGACAAGCTGTTAGAACAGCGTCTTGGCAAATTATTACCTGGGGTATGCTGGTCGGTTAAAAATCAGGCCAGAATGCATGTCAGAAACGGTGACCGGCCCTATATCAGTAGCGCTGATGCAATGTCATTCTGGCCGGAAAAGCAAACCGCTCTGGGGATTCGCCTGGAACCGGACGGCAAGCTGCATCTCGAGCATTGCTTTGCGCTCTCACTGCAGTTTAATCTTCGTATTGATCACAATGAAGCAGGTTCTGTGGTTGTGTTCCGTGAACGTGTACAAAGTAAAGGCTGGCTCGAACGCTGGCCTGAGCTGATACCTGTCGAAAATAGCTGATGGTCAGTTTTCCTTTTTGGCTGCCGGTTTTTGGCCTGTGCCAGCGGGCTGAAGTGTGGCCGGAATGCCAGGATGTATCCGGGTGAGATATTTCCGTGTCAGCCCCTGTCAGCCCGGGGAAATTCAGGTATAATTTGCGTCTTTTTATTGGCGATGCATGCCTGAATAAGCATAAAGAAGTGATATAAGCGATGCCTATTTTTGATTTTGCCTGCCGCGAATGCGGTCATGAATTTGAAAAGTTAGTGATGAAATCTGATGCGCCGCCTCCGGCATGTCTGGCCTGTGACGCAGAGAATGTTGAGAAAAAGGTCTCCGCGCCAGGGTTCCGCTTATCCGGCAGCGGCTGGTATGAAACTGATTTCAAAACCGGCAAGAAGAAAAACATAGCGGGGGACAGCTCCTCCGGTGCAGGTAGCTGATACCTGACGTGTGATTGCTACGGCAATCTGAATAATTCAGCAGCCGGCCGGGAAGGCCGGCTGTGAGTGAACAACTGATTAATAACAGGAACTGGTAATTATGCGCAGCCATTATTGCGGCGAACTAAATACAACTCATATCGGCGAAGATATCGTCCTGAACGGCTGGGTACATCGTCGCCGTGACCACGGTGGTGTAATCTTCCTGGATGTTCGTGACCGCGAAGGTATCACCCAGGTCGTGTTCGACCCGGACCGTGAAGAAAGTTTTGCTCTGGCCGACAGCGTGCGTAATGAATATGTCATCGAAGTACGCGGTACGGTCCGTGCCCGTCCTGAAGGTACCACTAACACGGATATGCCTACCGGCGAAATCGAAGTGCTGGGTAAAGAGCTGGTTATCCTGAATAAGTCTGAAACACCGCCTTTCCAGCTGGATGAGCATCAGCAGGTAGGCGAAGATGTGCGTCTGCGTCACCGTTATGTTGACCTGCGCCGTCCGGAAATGCAGGACAAGCTGCGATTCCGTTCCAAGGTGACCAATGCGATCCGTAACTACATGGATGACAACGGTTTTCTGGATATCGAAACTCCGATTCTGAACCGTGCAACGCCGGAAGGTGCCCGTGACTATCTGGTACCGAGCCGGGTTCACGAAGGTCAGTTCTTCGCACTGCCGCAGTCGCCTCAGCTGTTCAAGCAGCTGCTGATGGTGTCCGGTTTCGACCGTTACTACCAGATCGCCCGCTGCTTCCGTGACGAAGATCTGCGTGCAGACCGTCAGCCTGAATTTACCCAGATCGACATTGAAACATCCTTCATGGATGAAGAAGGGATCATGGGGCTGACTGAAGCGATGATCCGCAAGCTGTTCCTGGAACTGAAAGGCGTTGATCTGGGTGAATTCCCGCGTATGCCATACGCAGAAGCGATGCAGCGATACGGTTCTGATAAGCCGGATCTGCGTTTCCCGATGGAACTGGTTGATGTTGCAGATCTGATGGCTGAGATTGAATTCAAGGTATTTGCCGGTCCGGCTAAAGATCCTAAAGGCCGCGTTGCTGCCCTGAAGGTTCCTGGCGGTGCCCAGCTGACCCGTAAGAATATCGATGAATACACCAAGTTCGTTAGCATCTACGGTGCTAAAGGTCTGGCGTGGATCAAGGTTAATGAACTGGAGAAGGGCGAAGAAGGCCTGCAGTCTCCGATCGTTAAGTTCCTGGGTGCTGAAGTTGCCATGCAAATCATGGAACGTCTGGGTGCACAGAACGGCGATATCGTATTCTTCGGTGCAGACAAAGAAAAAGTTGTCAGTGAAGCACTGGGTGCGCTGCGTATTAAGGTCGGTGAAGATCTGAATATGGGCGAGCGCGAGTGGGCGCCGCTGTGGGTGGTTGACTTCCCGATGTTTGAAGAAACCTCTGAAGGTGGTCTGACCGCACTGCATCACCCGTTCACCGCACCAAGCTGCTCGGCAGACGCGCTGAAAGCTAACCCGCTGGAAGCTCTGTCCCGTGCATATGACATGGTTCTGAACGGTTGTGAGCTGGGCGGTGGTTCAGTTCGTATCCACGATCAGGAAATGCAGGCGACGGTACTGGAAGTGCTGGGTATCTCTGACGAAGAAGCAGAAGACAAGTTTGGCTTCCTGCTGAACGCACTGAAATACGGTGCGCCACCGCACGGTGGTCTGGCATTCGGTCTGGACCGTCTGATTATGCTGATGACAGGTACTGACTCTATCCGTGAAGTAATTGCCTTCCCTAAAACTCAGAGTGCGTCCTGTCCGCTGACTGAAGCGCCGGGTCAGGTAAGTGCTGCGCAGCTGCGCGAACTGCACATTAAGCTGCGTGCCAAAGAGGCCTGAGCAGTACCCCTGTTCACCGCCGGGCGCTCTGGCGGTGAAGCTGAATCGGATCACTTATCCGGATGCTGGGCCTTGCTCAGATCAGAACAGTCCTGAACTGTAGCGTGAAAGTGATACGAAAATTAAACCGGGATTCATCTCCCGGTTTTTTTATGTCTGTTGTACGTAGATGCCTGGCTGAAGCAATGATAGTATGTATAAAAATACAGTGTATTCGTACAGTTTTATTGGATGACCGGGGATATCTCACAACGCCATGCTGATTCTAGGAATTGATCCGGGTTCACGGATAACCGGGTACGGCATTATCAATGCGGTAGGCAGTAAGAATGAATATGTTGCCAGCGGCTGCATCCGGATTAAAGGGGACGAGCTGCCGGAGCGGTTGCAGCAGGTCTATGCCGGGGTGACCGAAATTATCGAGCATTACTGTCCGCAGGAAATGGCCATCGAGCAGGTATTTATGGCCCGTAATGCCGACTCTGCCCTGAAACTGGGCCAGGCGCGGGGTGTGGCCATTGTGGCCGGCACTAATCAGAGTCTGCCGGTAGCCGAATATGCGGCCCGTAAGGTTAAGCAGGCTGTCGTAGGGAAAGGCTCAGCGGATAAATCTCAGGTACAGCATATGGTGATGTCCATTCTGAAGCTGCCCGGTCTGCCGCAGGCGGATGCGGCAGATGCGCTGGCCATTGCGCTGTGTCATGCCCACACCCGTACCAGCCTTATAGCCATGGCAGGTGCTAAGGGGAGTCGGCGGGGGCGCTTATGTTAAGTGATGAATTTGGCTGGACCGCAGACTTTAAAATGAACCTATTTTTTACCCTCTCTGAATTTGTTTATATGACAGAGCTTGTGGGCGTTGCTGTGTTTGCAATTACCGGTGCACTGGCTGCACAGGGTAAACACATGGACATCCTCGGCGTTGTAGTGCTGGCTGTCGTGACATCGCTGGGGGGCGGTACTATCCGGGATCTGACCCTGGACATTCATCCGCTGCTATGGATTCAGAATGATACCTATATATGGACTGCCGTTATTTCAGCGGTTGGGGCATTCTGGGTATGCCGTTATTTACGCTATCCGCGCCGTCTGCTGATCATTCTCGATGCGCTGGGCATGGCGCTGTTTACCGTGCTGGGAGCGCAGAAGGCCATCAGTCTTGAGTTGCCTGCCATTATTGTTGTCATGATGGCGATGGTCACCGGCTGTGCCGGGGGCATGGTCCGGGATGTCCTTACCCGTCAGATTCCGCTGATCCTGCACCGTCACGGTGAGTTATACGCCACCTGTTCAATCATTGGCGCAGTACTGTATGTGTGGCTGGAAGGTTCCATGCATCCTGTTGTATTAGTGGCATTATCAATTTCAATTATTTTTATTATCCGTATGGCAGCCGTATTTGGTGATATCTGTCTGCCGGAGTTTATCGTTGCCGGTCATAAACTTGAGCGTCGCGACGATAAAGAACGGGGTTAGTATTTCGGGTTGTCTGGCAGCCTCTATAAGTGAAGGAAACAATACGTGATTGGTCGTCTTAAAGGTGAATTGCTGGAAAAGGTGCCGCCGCAGCTGGTGCTGGATGTAAACGGTGTCGGCTATGAAGTGGATGCGTCAATGAACACCTTTTACCGTTTGCCGGGAGTGGGGCAGACGGTGGTGCTGTTTACCCATATGGTGGTGCGGGAAGATGCACAGTTACTGTACGGTTTTTATGACCGCCAGGAGCGTTCGCTGTTTCGCACGCTCATTAAGGTAAATGGCGTGGGGCCGAAGCTGGCGCTGACGATTTTGTCCGGCATCAGTGTCTCGGAGTTTGTGCAGAGTGTGCAGTTTGAAGATACCGCTGCGCTGGTGCGGTTGCCGGGCGTTGGTAAGAAAACCGCCGAACGCCTGCTGATCGAAATGAAGGATAAGATTAAAGACTTCCAGGTGGATGATGTGGCGGACTTCACCCTGACCGATGATTTTGGTGACGCGCCGCCGGTTGCGGATAACCGGGCTGAAGCTGAAAGTGCACTGGTTGCACTGGGGTATAAACCTGTACAGGCGACCAAGGCCATTGCTGCTGCAGAAAAAGGCCTGGAGCCCGGTGCCAGCAGCGAATCCTTGATCCGTGCCGCGCTGAAAAGTATGGTGCAGGGATAACTGAGATAAGGGTTAACTGATGATCGAAGCGGATCGTTTTGTATCGCCGGTGTCTGTGCCGGCTGCAGAAGAAGTGCAGGACCGGGCTATTCGTCCGAAATCACTGGAAGACTATGTGGGTCAGCCGGTGGTGCGCGAGCAGATGGAAATCTTCATTGGCGCGGCTAAAAAGCGTGGCGAAGCGCTGGATCATACCCTGGTATTCGGACCGCCGGGGCTGGGCAAAACGACATTGGCGAATATTATCGCCAGTGAAATGGGCAGTGAAATAAAAACCACCTCCGGGCCGGTACTGGAAAAGGCCGGTGATCTGGCGGCGATGCTGACCAATCTTGAACCCGGTGATGTGCTGTTTATTGATGAGATCCACCGGCTGAGTGCATCCGTTGAAGAAGTCCTGTATCCGGCGATGGAAGACTATCAGCTGGATATCATGATCGGTGAAGGTCCGGCTGCCCGGTCAATTAAGTTGGAGTTACCGCCTTTTACTCTGGTGGGCGCGACTACCAGAGCCGGTTTGCTGACGTCGCCGCTGCGTGACCGGTTTGGCATTGTGCAGCGGCTGGAGTTTTATAACATTGATGACCTGACCAGCATTGTCGAGCGGTCTGCCCGTTTGTCCGGCTGTGCAATTGAACATGAAGGTGCTATTGAGGTGGCCCGCCGTTCCCGGGGGACGCCGCGAATCGCTAACCGCTTATTGCGTCGTGCCCGGGATTTTGCAGAAGTCCGCGGTGACGGTGAGATAACCCGTGAAATGGCTGATCTGGCACTGAATATGCTGAATGTTGATGCCCGGGGTTTCGATCATATGGACCGCCGGCTGCTGCTCGCCATGATTGAAAAATTTGGTGGTGGGCCGGTTGGGGTGGATAACCTTGCGGCAGCGATCAGTGAAGAGCGGGATACCATTGAAGATGTACTTGAGCCTTATCTGATCCAGCAGGGGTATATGATGCGAACGCCCCGTGGCCGAGTGGTCACTGATCACGCTTATGCGCACTTTGGACTGGAATTACCTAAACGCGATTGACGTGCGTCATGGTGCGCTTTTCATGAATGTTTAATATTACATCTTAACAAAACAGTGTGGTGCAGATTGCCGGCGGGCCAGAGAGGGCCAGGGGCGCATCGCTGAATTTATACGAAGGATCCGGAGTAGAGATGTGATGAGACGCTGTGAATTGTCGCAGTCCCAGCTGGCTGATCTGAGAAGAGATGTCCGGCAGTTAATTGCCCAGTTGCGTGAAGATCTGACGCAGATCAGGGAGCAACAAAGAGCAGAGCTGGCTGTTGTGGATGTGGCTCAGCCAGTCGACAATGCTGAGCAGGCAAGTGCCAGTGCGCACCGGGTGCAGTTACTGGCGCATATACAGCAGCTGGAAGGTGAGGTACGGGCTGCTGAACATGCTTTGCAACGGCTGGATGATGGCCTTTACGGTGAGTGTGAAAGCTGTGGGGAAATGATTGAGTTGAATCGCCTTAAGGCGAATCCTGTCGCGGTGTTATGTATCGGCTGTCAGTCTAATTTTGAAGGCTGAATAACGTACGGCGGGGTAAAATTAAAAAACCGGGTTTTTTACCCGGTTTTTTTATGGAAAAAATAAACTTCCGGCAATCATTGCTGTCTCTTTTCATGGCCAGCATTGAGAAACTCAGAATGCGGTCAGGTCAGTCAGACATCCGGACGTCAGGCGAGCTTAATTCAGTATGCTGAAAATTACCTGAAAAACGAAGGTGGCTGTTGCTTACCTGTAAAATCAGGTGATTATCTGTACTAAAGCACGCCAGAAAACTGCCTGCCGGATCAGCAGCCAAATAATTGAATTTTGTAAAAAAGATAAAGATTTTAATTCTTTATCCGGCTACTATCTCATGCTAAATAATTTTTTTTGTATAAACGGAAGAGGTTCAGACTGTGCCGGATAAAATGTCGATCTGGAGTCTGGTGGTAAATGCCAGCGTAGTTGTTCAACTGGTTATGTTACTGCTGTTACTTGCATCGGTCGTTTCCTGGGTAATGATTTTCCAGCGTCACGCTGTATTACGCCAGGCAAAACAGAAATTACATTATTTTGAAGACCGTTTCTGGTCCGGTATGGACCTCAGTCAGCTGTTCCGGGAAGTCAATCATTCCCCGGATGCTGATAACGGTGCTGAAAATATTTTCCGGGCCGGCATTAAAGAGTTTACCCGTCTTAATCAGCAGCCAGGTGTGGATGCGGATGCCGTGATGGATGGTGCGCAGCGTAGCATGCGAGTGGCACTGGCCCGTGAAGAAGAGCGTCTGGAAACCAATTTGCCTTTCCTGGCGACGGTCGGTTCTACCAGCCCGTATATTGGTCTGTTCGGTACCGTATGGGGGATCATGAACTCTTTCCGCGGGCTGGCAAATGTCCATCAGGCGACACTGGCATCCGTTGCACCGGGCATTTCCGAGGCTCTGATTGCAACGGCTATCGGTTTGTTTGCGGCAATCCCCGCGGTCATTGCCTACAACCGCTACTCTGCTCAGACTGAAACACTGATGAACAGCTACGAAACCTTTGCCGATGAGTTTTCCAGTGTGCTGCACCGCCGTGCACATGCCGGACAATAAACGGTTAATGTTATGATCAGACGTCAGAAAAAATCCCGTAAGCTGAACGCCGAAATCAATGTGGTTCCCTATATTGATGTCATGATGGTGCTGCTGGTTATCTTTATGATAACCGCGCCGATGCTTACTCAGGGCGTTAATGTTGAACTGCCACAGGCGGGTGCAGATCCGGTAGATACCCAGGACAACGAACCGGTTATTGTCACGGTTGATAAAGACGGCAACTATTATATTGATATCGGCGGTGATCCGGCGGAAGCCGTCAGCGAAGATGTGGTGTTTGAGCGGGTTAGCAAAGTGCTGGCAACGAACCCAAAGACGCTTTTGCTGGTCAGAGGTGATAAGGGTGTCGATTATGAAGCCGTTGTGATGCTGATGACATTGTTGCAACAGGCCGGTGCCCCGAGTGTTGGCCTGGTGACTGAGTAAAGCAACTGTGAATTCCCGATCTTATATCATACCTACGTTTCTCGCTGTATCACTGCATGCAGTTGTGCTGACGCTGTTATTTAATTCATGGTTTGGCCATGCGGACGATGAACGTAAGGTTACGCCGCGTCATGTTCAGGCGAGCATTGTTGACCTGACATCCAAGAGTAAAGCATCAGAAGCGCAGGCGAAGAAACGAGAAGAAGCCCGCAAAAAAGCTGAAGAACTGAAAAAACAGCAGGCTGAACAGAAGAAAGCGGAAGACGCGAAACAGGAAGCGGAACGTAAAAAGGCTGAAGACGCTAAGCAGGAAGCGGAGCGCAAGAAGGCTGAAGAAGTTAAGCAGGAAGCCGAGCGTAAAAAGGCTGAAGAGCAGAAAAAGGAAGCGGAGCGGAAGAAAGCTGAAGTGGCTAAGCAGGAAGCTGAGCGCAAAAAAGCCGAGCAGGCTAAAAAGTTAGCTGAACAGAAGAAAGCAGAAGAGGCCAAACGTAAGAAAGAAGCCGAACGTAAAAAGGCTGAAGAGGCTAAGCGCAAAAAAGAAGCCGAACGTAAGAAAGCTGAAGAGGCTAAGCGTAAGAAAGAAGCAGAGCGTAAGAAAGCAGAAGAAGCTAAGCGTAAAAAAGACGCTGAACGTAAGAAAGCTGAAGCAGCTAAGCGTAAGAAAGAGGCTGAGCGTAAAAAGGCTGAAGCTGAGCGGAAAAAGGCTGAGGCAGCATTACAGGCTGCACTTGATGCTGAAATTGCCGAAGAAGCCCGTATTGCACAGGAGCTGGCCGATGCTGCCAGCGTAAATAGTTATACTGCCTATATTAAAGGTGAAATTCAGCGTCGCTGGAGCCGTCCGCCCAGTGCGAGGAATGGCATGAAGGTAACGCTGACGATTCATTTATTCCCCACAGGAGAAGTGGACAACGTCTACGTGAAGCGCTCCAGTGGTGATGCATTGTTTGATGAGAGCGCCATTCGGGCGGTGAAGCGTGTTGAACGGTTCGATCAGTTGCAGGACATGCAGTCTGCATTGTTTGACCGGCAGTTCAGAAAATTTGATTTGTTATTTAACCCTGGAGATCTTCGTCAATGAGCAGAATGTTGTCCGGCACAATCATGGTATGCCTACTCTTTTTCAGTTTACTTGCCAGGGCTGAATTAACCATTGAAATTACCGAAGGGGTGGACGAGCCAACCCCAGTGGCGGTTGTGCCTTTTGCCTGGAGCGGTAATACCGCATTACCGCAGGATATTGCAGAAATTGTCACCAATGACCTGAAAACCACTGGCCTGTTCTCGATGATGTCTCAGGACAATATGCTGAGCTTCCCGTCGGAGCGTTCAGGTGTGTTTTTCCGGGACTGGCGGGTATCCGGGACGGATTTTCTGGTGATTGGCCGGATTAATCCGCAGGTGGACGGCAATCTTGAGGTGGCCGTAGAAATGTTCGACGTGCTCAAAGAAGAACGCATTTTGGGGGAGGTGGTGAATGCCAACTTCTCGAATCTGCGGGCTGTGGCACACTATATCAGCGATAAAATTTATGAAGCCCTGACCGGTATCCGCGGTGCGTTTTCGACCCGTATAGTGTATGTAACCGCAGATCTGGTCCGTTCCGGCGTTTACGATTATAAGCTGCAAATGGCGGATGCGGACGGTTACGGCGCGCAGACCATTCTTCAGTCTGATGAGCCTATCATGTCACCGACCTGGTCCCGTGACGGCACTAAGCTGGCTTACGTCTCCTTCGAAACCGGCCGTCCCGCAATTTACATCCAGTATCTGTCTACCGGTCGCCGTGAAAAGGTTCAGTCATTCTCGGGCCTCAACGGTGCGCCAGCGTGGTCGCCTGATGGCAATAAACTGGCACTGGTGCTGTCGAAGGACGGCAACCCTGAAGTGTATGTTCTGGATCTGGTACAGCGCCGTTTAAACCGGGTGACGCATCATTTTGGAATTGATACGGAACCTTCCTGGACACCTGATGGTCAATCATTGATCTTCACGTCAGACCGGGGTGGCCAGCCACAGATTTATCAGGTCTATTTACCGACCGGTGATATTACCCGTCTGACGTTTGAAGGTAACTACAATGCCCGTGGTCGTCTGACTCAGGATGGTCGTTACCTGACCATGGTGCATCAGCAGGGCGGTTCTTTCCATATTGCTGTTCAGGATTTGCAGAGCGGCCGTCTGGATCTGCTGACACAGACAGCGATGGATGAATCGCCAACGATTGCACCAAACGGCAGCATTGTAATGTACGCAACCCAGGCCGGTGGCCGGGGTGTATTAGGGGCGGTGTCTCTGGACGGTAATGTTAAATACCGTCTGCCATCCGATCGCGGTGATGTTCGTGAGCCGGCCTGGTCACCGTTTCTTAACTGATGCGTTTTAAATAGGCTGTCTGTCTGGCAGGCAGCCTGACCGGTTTCACGTAAGCAGTTGACAGGGAACAATAATAAAGGGTTCTCTGGCTATTGAACTCTTGCGGGAACCACTTAGAATATGCAGTTCTGTGCTTAATGCGGAAAAGATCATGCCAAATTCCAGATGATCGTCGCAAAATGCCACGCAGGACTTGTGTAAAGCCAGTGTAGTTGGGGCAAAGCTATTGCATTCATGGCTGGCAAGCTTTAATTTAGGCAACCATACGTTGCATTAATTTTCGGTTCATTATGAACCAGTTAGAAAACTTTAGGAGTCGTCAATGCAAGCTAAGAATATCAGCAAAGCAGTTGCTTTAGCGCTGACTGTGGTATGGGCTGCCGGTTGTAGCACCACATCTCAAAATACTACTGAAGGCGCGGCTGGCGATACCAGCACTACGTCTACTACCAGCACTGCTTCAAGCAGTGTTTCCGGTAACGCAATGGATCAGGTTAAGAGCCTGGATAACACCTTCTACTTCGACTTCGACCAGTACACACTGAAGCCTGAAGCTGTTGCTGCGCTGCGCGGTCACGCTAAATACCTGGCGTCTAACCCGTCTGCAAAAGTAACGCTGGCAGGTCACGCCGATGATCGCGGTACCCGTGAATACAACATCGCTCTGGGTGAGAAGCGTGCTAAAGCAGCTGCGCGTGTTCTGACGATTAACGGTGTTTCCAGCAGCCAGATCGAAGTCATCAGCTACGGTGAAGAAAAGCCAGCAGTTGTGGGTAACAACCCATCTGCATGGGCTCAGAACCGTCGTGCTGTTCTGACTTACTAAGCGTAGGTAAGCAATAACACATGATTAAAGCATGTTCTGTTACTGCTATGGCGCTGGTGCTTTCAAGCACCGGCGCTTACGCTGCTGATCCGGTACCGGTAATTGAGCTTCAGGTACAGGAAGGTTCAGGCAGCAATTTTTCTCAGGGTAGCGCCGCTAACGGCGATATCCTCCAGTTGCTTGAACAGCTGCAGCGCGAAGTTCAGTCTTTGCGGGGCACGGTTGAAAAGCAGCAATATCAGATCAAGAAGATGGAACGGGATGCCCGTGACCGTTACCGTGATCTGGACCGGCGAATTTCTGCTGCACAGCAAGGTGTAGCGGCGAATGGCCCGGCGTCACCGGCAGGTGAAAATACAGGTGCTGATACAGCCGCAACAGGCACTTCAGCGCCGGCATCTTCAACACAGGTCACCGATGTTGAAGCGTATCAGGCCGCTTTCGCGCTGGTGCGTCAGAAAGATTACGCTGCCGCACTGAGTGCTTTTGATTCTTTTATTGATACCTATCCTTCCAGCCCGCGGTTAGCCAATGCTTATTACTGGCTTGGCGAGGTAAATCTGGCTGAGCAGAATGTTGAACCTGCGCAGCAGGCCTTTCAGTATGTACTCGATAATTTTGCCAAGCACCGCAAGGCCGCAGATGCCAGTTATAAGCTTGGCGTGATCTACAAACAGCTTGGTGATGCCGCTAAGGCAAAATCGTATTTTGAGCAGACTGTTGCTCAGTATCCCGGATCATCTGCTGCCAGTCTGGCGCAGGATCACCTTAAGTAACAACTTCAATGATGGCAGTCAGCACTGGCTGCCCGTGACAGATTAATGATGAATACTTCTCCGAACAAAGCGGTAGTGCTTTTATCCGGCGGTCTGGACTCTGTGACCGCACTGGCAATGGCTCAGGAAGCCGGCTACGAATGTTATGTACTCAGTTTTGATTACGGTCAGCGTTCTCAGACCGAGCTGAATGCCGCAAAGACAATTGCTGCCAAGATGAAGGTGGCTGATCATAAGGTTGTTCGTTTGCACCTTGAAGACTTTGGCGGCTCTGCTTTAACTGACGACACTATTGATGTGCCGGTTGAAGAAGAAGAAGGCATTCCGGTTACCTATGTGCCGGCCCGTAATACGGTGTTTATGTCACTGGCGCTGGCCTGGGCGGAAGTGCTGGAAGCTAAGTATATTTCCATTGGTGTGAATGCAGTTGATTATTCAGGCTATCCGGATTGCCGTCCGGAATATGTAACAGCCTTTGAAACCATGGCGAATCTGGCAACCAAAGCCGGTGTGGAAGGGGATGGCATTAAGATCCTGACTCCGCTGATTGATCTGACTAAGTCTGAAATCATTGCTGAAGGTAACCGTCTCGGCGTGGACTATGGTCTGAGTGTGTCCTGCTATCAGGCTGATGATGATGGCCGTGCCTGCCGCGAATGCGACAGCTGCCGCATCCGTGCCAAAGGCTTTGCCGACGCCGGCGTTGCCGATCCTACCCGTTACCAGCCGTAAGCTTTCTCTGGCGGAGCATGCCGGTGATGCCAAAAGCACCGGCAACAATGCTATACTCCGCAGCTTAAGAAAAACCGACCCTTACTTACAGCGTAAACGCTGTGTTGATGACAAGATCTACACAATGCTAACGAAACACGAATTAGATGACCGTATTCTGGTCCAGGAACACCTCGCACGGGAACGTTTGCCGGTTGATGTTGACCAGGCTCAGCGGGAAGAATACAAACAACGGATCAAGCAGTTACTGATTGAGAAAGATGCCTGTCTGGTAGCCCATTATTACACCGAAGAAGTCTTACAGGAGCTGGCGGATGAAACCGGCGGCTGCGTTTCTGATTCGCTGGAAATGGCGCGGTTCGGGAATCAGCATTCTGCCAAAACGCTGGTAGTTGCCGGGGTGCGTTTCATGGGCGAGACAGCCAAAATACTCAACCCTGAAAAACGTGTTCTGATGCCAACGCTGGAAGCAACCTGTTCACTTGATCTGGGATGTCCGGAAAAAGAATTTACAGCATTCTGTGACGCTCACCCTGATCACGAAGTGGTGGTTTACGCCAATACTTCTGCCGCAGTAAAAGCCCGTGCTGACTGGGTGGTCACCTCCGGGATTGCGCTTAAGGTCGTTGAACATCTGGCGGATCAGGGTAAGAAGGTTATCTGGGCGCCGGATAAGCATCTGGGTGAGTATGTTCAGAAACAGACCGGTATTGAAATGCTGATGTGGGATTCCTCCTGCATCGTCCATGAAGAATTTAAGGCACAGCGTCTTCTGGATATGAAACAGGTATACCCGGATGCTGCGGTACTGGTTCACCCGGAATCCCCGGACCCGGTGGTACAGATTGCTGATGTGGTGGGGTCCACCACCCAGATCATCAACGCCGCCCGTGACCTGCCAAACAAGCAGTTTATCGTTGCGACGGATAAGGCGATTTTCTACAAAATGCGTCAGGCTGCGCCGGATAAAGAGTTTATCGAAGCACCTACTGGTGGTTCCGGTGCCACATGCCGCAGCTGTGCACACTGTCCGTGGATGGCCATGAACGGTCTGGAAAATGTTCTCAGCGCGCTGGAAAACGGCACCGATGAGGTCATTGTTGACGATGCACTGCTGGATGACGCCCGCCGTCCTCTGCAGCGGATGCTCGACTTTTCCAGTCAGATGGTGAAGTAATATGCTGCGTTCGGCAATCGTAGCCAGTGTGCTGGGAATGGGCGTAATGCTCGCCGGGTGCGACGGTATGCCTGGCGGTGAACCGGATCTGAACGCACTGGCTGAGCAGTGGAATACACCTGCTAAACAGTGGAGTGAAGCTGATTTGCTGCGCCTTGACCGTGGTCAGAAATTCTATAAGCGCACCTGCGCCGCCTGCCATATGGGAACCGGTGAAGGTCAGGTCAGTGTGGGCGCGCCGGCACTTAAAGATAATGCTTTTGTCAGCGATGAAGTTGAGCCGCTGATTGAGCTGGTGCTCGAAGGTAAGGGTACGATGCCGGGTTTTTCTCATTCCGTGACCGGTATGGAGCTGGCGGATATCCTGACCTACATTTCGAATGCCTGGGGTAATGACAGTGGCATGACCTTCTCGATGGAGCAAGTTGACGCGCTGCGCTGATCCGCTTCTGAATCTTAAAAAAAACCGGCTTATGCCGGTTTTTTGTTATCTGAAGGCTGTTTTACCGGTTAGCCGCGTTTGTCGACCATCAGCAGTGCGTAACCGGTAGCAACCAGTTTATCCCCTACATGTACGTCGGTGCGCATCTTCACACGGCGGCGGCGCTGATCGATTTCCTCAATTGTGCCGGTTGCTTTCGCAGTATCACCGATCAGCACCGGAGCCTTAAACTTAATCTGCTGGTCGAGGTAGATACAGCCCGGTCCCGGAAGCTTGGTACCGGCAACGGTGGAAATCAGGGCACCACAAAACATGCCGTGAACAATTCGTTGTTTGAAAGGCGTAGATGCGGCGTATTCTTCATCCAGATGCACCGGGTTGGTGTCGCCGGACAGTTCAGCAAACAGGTTAACATCGGCTTCGCTGATGGTTTTTTCGTAGGAGTCACTCATGCCTACTTCCAGATCTTCCAGATAGTAGCCGTGTAAATCTTGCATACATTTTCCTCTTGTCTGCAATTGTATCGCGCAGCCCGGTGATGCAGTTGCCGGGCAGCATACAGGTTTCAGAATCAGGCGTTATGCGGTCGGTTAAGCAGGTTTATGATCCGTTGCCGGTGACTGTTTTAACCTTCCGACAATCTTATACTGGAAATATAAGTGAAAACCCTTATAAAATGATGGGCGCACTGATCATCAGGGTGTTAAGTAAAACATGCTTTTGCCCCTTAGCGAAGGTCAGAACAGAAAAATACACGGCTTCCTGACATAAAAAAGCCCTGTCTGCAGGGCGGTACAGTAAAAGAGTGGAATAGGTTATGGCGGAATACAGAGCACCGGTTGCGGATATGCGGTTTACCCTTAAACATGCAGCGGGTTTGCAGCAGCTGGCAAAGCTGCCCCAGTTTGAGGATGCCAGCGATGACATGGTTTCGGCGATTCTTGAAGAGGCCAGCAGAATTGCCGGTGAAGTGCTGGCGCCACTGAATATCAGCGGAGATCAGCAGGGCTTGCAGCAGCATGATACAGAGGTACAGACACCGGCCGGATTTCGGGAAGCCTATCAGGCATTTATCGAAGGGGGCTGGGGCTCTTTACAGTTTGATCCCGGTCACGGCGGGCAGGGCATGCCCTATGTGCTGTCCATTGCTGTTATGGAAATGTGGCAGGCGGCCAATATGAGCTGGGGATTGTGTCCGTTACTGACCCAGGGCGCAGTTGAGGCGCTGGCAAGCAGTGCCAGTGATGAGTTGCAACAGGCTTATTTGCCAAAACTGATCAGTGGCGAATGGACCGGCACCATGAATCTGACTGAACCCGCTGCCGGGTCTGATCTGTCGGTTATCCGCACTAAGGCCGTACCAAACGGTGATCATTACCTGATCAGCGGGCAAAAGATTTTTATCACCTGGGGTGAGCATGATATGGCGGAGAACATCGTCCATCTGGTGCTGGCCCGTTTACCGGATGCCCCACCGGGAGTGAAGGGGATTTCGCTATTTCTGGTACCTAAATTTCTGCCCGACGCGTCGGGTAACCCTGCTAGCCGGAATGACTGTCGGGTTGTGTCCCTTGAACATAAGCTGGGTATCCATGCCAGCCCGACCTGTGTGATGTCCTACGGAGACAATGATGGCGCTGTGGGTTATCTGGTGGGCGCTGAAAATCAGGGGCTGGCCTGTATGTTCAAAATGATGAATAACGCCCGACTGGCCGTAGGGTTGCAGGGTGTGGCGATTGCGGAAAGAGCCTATCAGCATGCGGTGGAGTTTGCCCGTGAACGGGTGCAGGGCCGTGCGGTGGGATTTGATCAGGCCGGCCCGATTATCCGTCATGCTGACGTGCAGCGTATGCTGTTGACCATGCGGGCGCTCACTGAAGCGGGCCGGGCGCTGACTTATGATGCCTGCGCCAGTATTGACTGGGCGGCACAGAACCAGCATGAAGATCTGCAGAAAACTCACAGTGCCCGGGCGGCATTGCTGACCCCTGTTGTTAAAGGCTGGTGTACCGAGCTGGCACAGGAAGTTACCTCACTGGGGGTGCAGGTCCATGGTGGGATGGGCTTTATCGAAGAAACCGGTGCTGCTCAGTACTACCGGGATGCACGCATCCTGCCTATTTATGAAGGTACTAACGGTATTCAGGCGATGGATCTGGTGGGGCGTAAGCTGATTTTTGATAATGCTGCTGCTTTTAATGCATTGATGGCAGAAATCCGGGCAGATATCGGTAGCGCAGAGGCTGTCGGTTTAACTGTTCAGGCTGAGGCTCTGAAGGCTGCAGTAGAGTGCTGGGAAGGTTGTGCTGAGTTTATTCTTCTGCACCAGGCCGGTGATCCTCAACTGGCCGGGGCGGTGGGGCAACATTTTCTGATGCTATCCGGCTATGTCTGCGGTGGCTGGCAGTTACTGCGTCAGGTCGTTGCCTGTCAGTCTGAGGCTGACATCAGTCCGCAGTATAAGGCGGGAAAGCAAAAGGTTTGTGATTTCTATCTTCAGCAGATTTTGCCACGTATTCAGGGCCATGCTGAAACCTTACGAAAGGGCAGCGCTGCGGTTATTGCGATGTCTGAGGAAGAGTGGCTGAGTGCCATCGGTTAAAGGCATTCACGGAAATGTTCAGACAAAAAAAAGGGCCTTCATGATGAAGGCCCTTTTTGTTTGAGTTATTTAGTCTTGGGAGATCATATGAATATCCCGCTGAGGGAACGGAATGGTGCAGCCTGCCGCTTCAATGGCTGACTTCAGCGCCACCCGGCTGTCAAAGAAGAAAGACCAGTAGTCTTCTGTTTTCACAAAGCCGCGTACCAGAAAGTCTACAGAGCTGTCATTCAGGTTAACGACGGCAACCACATTGCCTTCATCCTGCAGAATGCGGGCATCTTCAGCCAGTACCGCTTCCATCGCCGTTTTAGCTTTGCCCAGATCATCGCTGTAAGCAACGCCTATGTTGACTTCAACGGCCCGGATATCGCTGTGGGTGTGGTTGATGATGTTGCCATTAGCCAGTGGGCCGTTAGGGATGATAACAGTACGTTTATCAAAGGTTTGCAGGGTAGTAACGAAGATACCGATGTCGCTGACCATGCCTTCCAGCCCCTGGGCTTCAATATAATCACTGACTTTGAATGGCCGGAAGATCAGAATCATCACGCCGCCGGCAAAGTTAGACAGGCTGCCCTGCAGTGCCAGGCCAACTGCCAGTCCTGCAGCGCCGAGAACAGCGATAAAAGACGTTGTTTCAATGCCGACCATCGAGGCAACGCTGATGATCAGCAGTGCCTTGAGTAAGACGTCCAGTGCGCCGCTGAGAAATTTAGCCAGGGTTTCATCCGGAAAGTGGCTGATCATGGTGGTTCTGGAAAAATAGCTGATTTTTTTGATGACCCACAGGCCGATAATCAGTACCGCAATCGCCAGCAGTATCTGTCCGCCGTAAAGGGTGGCAAGGTTTATAAGGTTCTCGTATTGCGACTCTAGGATGTCCATAGGGTTACCGTTGTTGTGATGAATGTGATGAGCAAGTTGCTGTGAAAAAGCCAGGAAACGGGTAAATGGTAACCGGTCAATCCTGTCATCTGGCTGAACAGGAAACCGCTTTGTGGCTGTTTCTGAATAAGGGGGCTGGCACCGGAGCGGGTCTGGCTGTCAGACGGTAGTATCTGTAAGCCTTTGCAGGTAAGCTTCTGGTTGCTGAAAGGCTGGGGGAAGTTTTATGTTCTGCCGGGTGTTTTCAGCAGCTGATACCAATTTTTTATGTGTTGTTACGACGGGCATCTATGATCACCAAAATTTTTATTACTCTCGCTGTTATTGCTGCCTGTTATTTTTATCTGAAGTTCAAACGAAAACGTGTCGCAGCGTCGCAGCCTGCTGCACGGGTAATTCCTGATACAGATATTGATCCGCGTCCTCCGTTTCGCCTACTGGCTGTTATTCTGGTGGTTTTGGCGCTGGTGGGCGGAGCGTCGGTAGCGGCCTACCACTGGTATGATGGCCGTACGCTGCTGAGTGTACAGTTAACCCCGGCAGGGGAGGGGGAAAGCCGTGATTATCAGGTGTATAAACGGGATCTTGAACTGCGCCGTTTTACCACGGTTGAAGGTCAGATTGTCCGGGTTGCAGATTCAGACAGGCTGATTGTCACTGAGGTGCCGCAGGACTGAGCTCCTGAATCCGGCTGTCAGACATAAAAAAAGCCACGGTATTAGGGGATACCGTGGCTTAATGAATGTTGATGAAACTTTCATTAGGGAAATACAACGCTGCGGCTTAATTATAACTGCTTAGCGTTTGAATTCCGGCAATTATTACTTGTGATGTGAGTGCCTGAACTCTGCAGCGCGGATTAAAAGTATTGGTCCCAATAATGAATTCGTCAAGGGGTTTTCTGCTTAATTTTTAGTCTGTTTTATCGCTTTTCAGTGCTGTTCTTCAGGTGCCTGATCGGTAGCTATCTTTATTAAATACTTGAATAAAATCTTCTAACTTCATGAAACCTTGTGTGTTTTGTTCGGGTTTTTTGCGGTTTTATGTTGATGTATCCGATTGGAATGGTCTCGCTTAACGCAACTGCAAAAATACTGTGTAGTACGTTTGCCCGCCTGATGCCCCGGTATTCCCGTCTCTGTGTTTTGATTTCAAACCCATAATGGTTAGTCAGTCGACCTTTTGCCTATATCCCAACTTGGGTTTTAACCTATAGTTCCCATACGTTTTAGGGACCGTCAGATAGATGGCTGCCTGCGGGTTATATAAGGGACAATACAGGGAATCAGGACGATGAAAAAATTGGGCCTCAGGGGCCGGTTTGCAGGCTTTACAGGGATAGTCATTATGGTGTTTGTCAGCGCAGCTGCTGTACAGACTTTGTTGCTGCAGGGGCAGCGTGATGACTGGCATAACCTTAAGGATCAGGCGCTGGCCCGTGATCACTTGTTAACGGAAATCCGCTCGCAGCTGGGATACGGATCACTGATCCATAATTTCAAGAATTACGTGTTGCGGGGTCAGGCCGGTTATTACCGGCAACTCACAGAAAATCATGCGGCGTTGAGCAGTGGAATTAAACGCTATCGCCAGCTCGACGGACTGACGATGTCAGAAGGCAATGCTCTGGATAATATTCAGCGGGTGGCGGATCAGTATCTGGCTTCAGCGACCGCCGTCAGAAATTTGCTGGCCCGGGGGGCTGACAGCGGCAGTATAGATAAGAGCGTCAAAATTTCCGATGAGCCTGCCATTCAGGGGCTTTCTGATCTGCAGGCCCGCTACGCTGAGTTGCTGGCAAAGTATGTCAGGAAAATTGAGTCCCGGGCGGATCCTGCATCCGGCACCGCATTCGTGCTGATGGCAGCATCACTTGCAGTCATTCTGCTTGTCGCGTTGCTGTTTTACCGCTATCTCAGCGCCCAGCAACGTGCAGTACGTACAGTGCCAGGTAGTCAGCCTCACGGTGTGGCAGGAGAAATCAGTAACGAAGACGGCAGCATTGCAAACAGCGGAGCGCAGCATGTCAGCCGTATATTCCTGTTGTCCGAAGAAACCGCCGCAGCCGTTGAGCGGAATAAAGCCGTGATTGCAGAACTGGATCATAAAGCGCAGCAGTGAGTGATGTGCCAGGGTGATTTTAAAGTCAGTGAATGGGCTTGTGTGCGGTTAGGGTTCTTGTAAAATGTTGGTTTTAAAGACATGCCTGAAGAGCGAACATGAAGAGTTATCTGTTTACTACAGAGAATGACCGCGGCGGTGTAATGCTGTGTGATATAGAAGATTTTGATGAAGCCATTGTGTATCTTCGTAAGCGCTTTAAAGGGGTGGTCAGCGTAGTTGCCGGTGAGGAAAACTGGGAGTTGCCGCCTGAAGAGCGTGAATCAGCCTTACCGCCGGACCCCGCTGCACCGGACACCTGATATGTACGCGTAGCCTTGCTGCGCCGCTCTGACCGCCCTTGCTGTTGCAGGGGCTTTTTGTTTGTATGGTTTATCGCAACTGAGTGCCCCGTACCCTATGTTCCGAATCTATCACTCGAACTCACTTGAGTTACAGAAAGATCTGCTGGTGGAAATGATCCGCCGTGAGCCATTACCCAATCCGTTCAGCCGGGAGCAGATCCTGGTACAGAGCCCCGGGATGGCACAGTGGCTTAAGCTGGAGCTGGCGGAACGGCTGGGCATTGCTGCCAATATTGAATTCCCGCTGCCGGCATCTTTCCTGTGGCGAATATTTACCCAGGTTTTATCCAGTGTGCCGGAGCGTTCGGCGTTTAACAAAGAAGCCATGACCTGGTTGCTGGTGAGGCTGTTACCGGATTACCTTTCTCAGGATGAGTTTCTGCCCTTGCAGCAATACCTGCGGGGGGATGATGACGGCTATAAGCTGTATCAGCTGAGTGCTAAAGTCGCGGATATATTTGATCAGTATCTGGTGTACCGGCCCGACTGGATCGCCGCCTGGGAAGCGGGTGATCCGCTGCATGATATTACAGAGTCACAACCCTGGCAGCCTAAACTCTGGCAGGCGCTGGTCGCTGAGGTCGCCGGGCTGGGGCAGCCCCACTGGCACCGGGGTAATATGTTCAATGACTTTCTGGCTTCGCTGCGCAGCGGCGCTTTCGACACCTCGCAACTGCCGGAACGGGTATATGTGTTCGGTATTTCGGCATTACCCGGTAATTTCATCGAAGCATTGCAGGCGCTGGGTAAGCAGGTGGATGTCCATCTGATGGTGAATAATCCGTGCCGGTATTTCTGGGGAGACATTGTCGACCCTAAATACCTGGCCAGATTACATCAGCGCTGGCTGTCCAAGCCGGGTATGACTGAACAGAACTATTACAGCCACGGCAATCCGCTGCTGTCTTCCATGGGCAAGCTGGGCCGGGACTATCTGTATCAGTTGCAGGAACTTGGGGCTGAGGAAGTCGAGCTATTTGAATCTCCCCTGACGGATCAGCGACAGGGGCTCTTACAGCATATCCAGCACGATATTTTGCACCTGGATGATCCGGCGGCCAACAAGCTGTTGTCTGATGCTGAAAAACGTCAGATAGCATCCGATGATCAGTCCCTGATGCTGCACAGTGCCCACAGCCATCTGCGGGAAGTGGAAGTGCTGTACGATCAGCTGCTGGCGATGCTGGATGAAGATCACAGCCTGACGCCCCGGGACATTATCGTCATGGTGCCCGATGTCGCCACCTATGCACCTTACATTGAGGCGGTGTTCGGCAACGCGCCGGCAGGGCGCTTTATCGGCTATTCCATCTCCGACCGGACCGCCCAGCAGGAAAGCCCGTTACTGATGAGCTTTTTTGCGCTGCTATCCCTGCCTCAGAGCCGGTTAACCGTATCGGATGTACTGGCCATTCTGGAAGTGCCTGCTGTCTTACGCCGCTTCCAGCTGGATGAAGCGGGCTTTGAACGGTTACGCCGCTGGATTGATCAGACCAACATCCGCTGGGGGCTGGATGGCAGGCAGCGCTCCGGCATGGAGTTGCCGGCATTTGAACAGAACTCCTGGCAGTTTGGTCTGAAACGGATGCTCGCCGGTTATGCCATGGGTGGCAGCGATGAGCTGTGGCAGGGCATTGATCCTTATGCCGAGATCGAAGGCATTGAAGCCCGGGATCTGGGACAGCTGGCCGAATTCATTGAATTGCTGGAGTTTTGCCTGAGCAGCCTCAGCGAACCTCGCAGTATTGAGGACTGGTTACAGATCATTAACCACCTGCTGAACAGTGCTTATGATCCCGATGCCGCCGACGAAGTGGTCCTGAATCAGATCCGCGAAGCGCTGGAGAGCCTCAGTAATACCCTGCAGGAAAACCGTTTCGAAGCGCCACTCAGTGCGCAGGTCTTCAACGACTGGCTGCAGGAACATCTTGGGAGTCAGCGTTCCAGCCAGCGTTTTCTGGCGGGAGCGGTCAACTTCTGTACCCTGATGCCTATGCGGGCGATTCCTTTCCGGGTGGTCTGTTTGCTGGGAATGAACGACAGTGTTTACCCGCGGAGTATCGCCCCGGTCGGTTTCGATCTGATGGTGAAACACACCCGCCGCGGGGACCGTTCCCGCCGGGATGACGACCGTTACCTGTTCCTTGAAGCGCTCCTGTCTGCACAGGAACGGTTGTATATCAGTTATCTGGGGCGCAGCGCGCAGGACAATTCCCCCCGGGTACCCTCAGTACTGGTCAGTGAGTTATTTGAATACTGTCAGCAGAACTATATCGATGAGCAGGGTGGGCTGGCCGTAACAGAATTCACCGAGCACCCTTTGCAGCCGTTTAACCCGGCGTATTTTGGTCAGCATCCGCACTTATTCAGTTATGCGGATGAATGGTTACCGGCGGCAGGAGGCGGGGGTGAACAGCCGGATCAGTTCCTTACCCAGCCACTGGAAGCGGAGGCATTGCCAACGCTGGAGCTGAAAGACCTGCTGGCGTTTGCCCGTAATCCCGTGAAGCATTTTTTCCAGCGCCGTTTGCAGGTGTATTTTCTGGATCACAGCATCGTTAACCAGGATGAGGAACCGTTTCAGCTGGATGGTCTGGAAGGGTATCAGCTGAAGCAGCGCCTGCTGCTGGCGGCCCTGAATGGTGAAAGCCTGAATAAGCTGCTGGCAAGGGTAGAGGCGGCCGGTGAACTGCCGTACGGGCTGGCGGGGCAGCTACAGACCCGCAAACTGGTGCATGACTGTCAGGAAATGGCGCAGAAAATGGAAGCCTATTACAGCGGACAGCCTGCACGCCGGGAATGCCGTCTCACCCTTGAGCTGGAGGATGGCAGTGCAACAGAGCTGACCGGCTGGCTGGATGATTACCATGAAAACCGTCTGTTACGTTACCGTCCGGCCCATTCAAAAGGGCGGGATATGATCAGCCTGTGGCTTGAGCATCTGGTCAGTATGGCCCATGACAACCATCATGATTCCTGGTTCTTCGGGCTGAATGGCCGGCACGGGTTCAAAATGTTTTCTGCCGCCAAAGCCAGAGGGCATCTGCAGGACTGGCTGAACCTGTACCGCCGGGGGCTCTGTGAACCACTGCCGCTGCCTGCAGACACTGCCTGGGAATGGCTGACGGTGAATGAGGAAAAAGGCCCGGAGACGGCCGCTCAGAAAGCCGAGAGCCGTTTTAACCATGATGCTTTCAGTCCGGGAGAGTCTGCCGATGCCTATATTGCCCGGGTCTATCCGGAGTTTGCCTCGCTGGGTGAAGCATTTGTACAGCTGACCGAACAGTGTTATCAGCCCATGCTGGCCTGGTACGAAACTTCAAATGAGCAGGACGCCGATGACTGAATCTGTAATCCCACGGGATGTTACACCGGAGCAGCTAAACCCGCTGACGTTTCCCCTGCATGGTCAGCGGCTGATTGAGGCCAGTGCCGGTACCGGCAAAACCTTTACCATTGCCGCGCTGTATTTACGCCTGCTGCTGGGCCATGGTGCCGACGGCGCCGGCAGAGAGGCCCCGCTGAGTGTGGATCAGATCCTGGTGGTGACCTTTACCGAAGCGGCCACCGAAGAACTGCGGGAGCGGATCCGGGCACGGATTCAGCAGGCCCAGCAGGCATTTTTAGCGGTGGCTGGCGATGGCACATTGTCGGATGATCCGATCCTGCGGCAGTTGCTGGTGGATCAGGGCAACGCTGAAGCACAGCTGCGGGCGGCCAAACTGCTGGAACTGGCTGCCCGGCAGATGGATGAAGCGGCAATTTTTACCATTCACGGTTTCTGTCAGCGGATGCTCAAACAGCATGCCTTTGAAAGCGGTGCGCTGTTTGCCACAGAGCTGCTGACCGACGATGCAGATCTGCGCCGCCAGGCGTTACTGGATACCTGGCGCAGCCTCAGTTACTGCCTGCCGGAGGCCCTGACCGAAGCCTTGCTGCAAATCTGGCCGACCCCCGACCGCTATATGCAAACCCTGCGGCCGTATCTGGGGCAGACTGAAGCAGAGTTTACCCCGGATTGTCGCGGCTATGATTTGCTCAGTGGCTGGCAGGATTATCAGCAAAAACTGCAGGGGTTCCGTGAACAGTGGCTGGCCGGTGAAACGGATCTGGCTGAACTGATTCAGAGCTCAGGCGTAAACAAAAATGCTTACCGCAAGGCCTATGTACCGAAATACATCGCCGTCATTGACAGTTTCGCCCGGGGAGACATCCGGCAGGTACCGGAAGCGGAAATACAGCGGTTCCGGCAGTCGGTGCTGGCGACGAAAACCCCGGCGGGCAAGGCGGTACCTGAACATCCCTTGTTTGACCTGTGTGATGCATACTTTGAGTGGCGGCTGCCCCTGCGGGAAATTCTGATTCATCAGGGGCTTGAACAGCTGAATGCACGTTACAGCCTGCTTAAACAGCGGCTAAGTGTGCTTTCGTTTGATGATTTGCTGAGTAACCTTGACCGGGCATTGCAGCGCGATACCCACAATATTCTCGGGCAGCGCATTGCTGAGCAGTACCCGGTGGCGCTGATCGACGAATTTCAGGACACTGATCCCCTGCAGTACCGGATCTTCAGCCATCTGTATGGCGGCAGCGAGTCCACCGGCCTGTTTATGATCGGTGACCCTAAGCAGGCGATCTACGGTTTCCGCGGGGCGGATATCTTTACCTATATTCAGGCCCGCCGTGCGGTTCAGGCACACTATACCCTTGGCACGAACTGGCGCTCTGCCAGTAAAATGATTCAGGGGGTAAACCGCCTGTTTGACTATCATTCCGCGCCGTTTATGTACAACCGGGACATTCCGTTCCTGCCGGTGGATGCGGCGAATAAGGCCGACAAGACGCCTTTTACGCTGGCAGGGCAGCCGCAGACACCGCTGAATCTGTGGTTCGGCGAACGGGAAATTCAAAGCAAGAAATCTTATCTGAACAGTATGGCGCAGGCCTGTGCCAGTCATATTGCCGATGTGCTGGCGGCCGCTGCCCGGGGCGAAGCCCTGATCGGGGACCGGCCGGTAGCAGCGAAAGACATTGCCATTCTGGTGCGTGACCGGACTGAAGCCAATGCGGTGCGTCAGGCGCTGGCGGGCCGTGCTGTGGCCAGTGTCTATCTCAGTGGCCGGGAAAGTGTATTTAACAGCCAGGAAGCGGTGGACCTGAACCTGATTCTGCAGGCTATCCAGCATCCGCAGGATGAGCGCCGGTTGCGGGCCGCGCTGGCAACCGGTCTGTTAGATTACCCAGCCAGCTTTTTAGAGCGGTTAAACCGGGATGAACAGTTGTGGGAAGGCCTGGTGGCGGAGTTCAGTGGCTATCATGATTGCTGGCTGAGTCTGGGCATCTTACCTATGCTGCGGCGGTTACTTGTCCGCCGGCAGCTGGCCGAGCAATTGCTGGCTGGCGAGCAAGGCGAGCGGCGTCTGACGGACCTGCTACATCTCGGTGAAATACTTCAGCGGGTAAGTCTTGAGCAGGACAGCATGACCAGCCTGATGCGCTGGTTCAGTGATCAGCTATTGGCGCCTAACGGTGAAAATGATGAACAGCGCTTGCGGCTGGAAAGTGACCGGGCGCTGGTGACTGTGATTACTGTCCATAAGAGTAAAGGTCTGGAATATCCGCTGGTGTATCTGCCTTTTGCCTGTACGTTTAAGCCGGCTACCCAGGCCAGCTATCACGATGATGACGGCCATTATAAAATTGATCTGACCGCCGCGGACGAAGCGTTGGCTGCGGCGGATAAAGAGCGGCTGGCGGAAGATGTCCGCCTGCTGTATGTGGCACTTACCCGTTCGGTATACGCCTGTTATGTGGGGCTGGCAAACCTCCAGGATGGCCGCCGTAAGGCCAGCGGGCTGGCCCGCAGTGCGCTGGGGTATCTGCTGTTACAGGGCGATGCCGGTACGCTGCCGGGTAAAAAAGCCCCGGTGCCGGATCTGGATGCCCAGCTGGACAGCCTGCTGGCGACCGCAGAAGGCTCGATAACCGTCACAGAACCCCCAAGGCCTGTGGCAGCCGCACAACAGTCGCTGTTTGCCGAAGAGGATCGCGGCATTCCTGATTCCGGGGTCTCACCACAGGGCGGAACTGCAGAGCCTGAGGCGCGACAGTTTGCCCGGCGGTTATTGCGTGACTGGCGAATCTCCAGTTATTCAGCGCTGACCAGCCATGCCAGCCACAGTCTGCCAAACCTCCCGGGGCTGGATCTGGAAGTGGCGGATGAAGCCGACAGCGGAACCGATAGCGGCGCGGATGCGGCACCGGTCTACGATATTTTTACCTTCCACAAAGGGGCCCAGGCCGGTACCTTCCTGCACGAAATATTTGAATCGGTAGATTTTACCGATTACCACACGCCTGAGGTGGCAGAACTGCTGGAAGCCCGCAGTCAGGTGATGGGCTATGAACCGGAATGGTTACCTGTATTACAGCAGCTGCTGGATGATGTGCTGCAATGCCCGCTGAATATTGAAACCGGTCTCACTCTCGGCCAGATCAGCAACGCGCAGCGCTTAGTGGAAATGGAATTTATGTTGCCGTCTGAAGGGCTGAACGCCAGCGGTTTAAATGCGCTGGTGGCGCGTCATGATCCTCTTTCTCAACATGCACCGCCGCTGGATTTCGCACCGTTACGGGGCATGCTCAAAGGTTTTATCGATCTGGTGTTTGAGTATCAGGGGCGCTATTACATTCTCGATTACAAATCGAATCACCTGGGCAGTTCGACAGACGATTACAGCCCTGAAAAACTGGATCAGGCCATGTTGGAACACCGTTATGATCTGCAGTATCAGCTCTATACGCTGGCGTTACACCGCCTGCTTGCCAGCCGCTTACCGGGTTACAGCTATGAACAGCACTTTGGTGGCGTGTACTACCTGTTCCTGCGGGGGATGCGGGCTGGTATGCCGGGCTACGGTGTTTTTTATAACCGGCCGGCACTGGCACTGGTGACTGAAATGGATGCACTGTTCAAAGCAGAACTGAACACTGTTCCTGCGATGGAGGCTGGTAATGAAACCCTGTGAGCCTGTCCTGAATGATTGTTTTGACGCTTTGCTCCGGGCCCGTCAGCAGAACCTGCTAAGGCCACTGGATTATCAGTTTGCCCGTTTTATCTGCGAACAGGACAGCGCTGCTGATCAGCATCTGGCATTGTTGGCAGCCTTCACCAGTTATCAGTTGGGTCGGGGGGATGTTTGCCTGCCGCTGGAGCGGATTGCCAGTTTGGTGGATGAATGGCCGAAAGGGCTGCGCAAAGAGTTCCGGCTGTTATTTAATGCACTGGAGAGCGACTGCCTGCGGCCGCCGTCGGTCGGCGCTGAAGCAGCCCCGGTTACTGATGATATGCCGGTAACGCTGGATATGTTTGCAGAACCTCCGGCGCCAACCGTACCCGCAGGCGCTGTGCCAACAGTTGCTTTAAGTGACCGTTACAGCAGCATGGGTGAGCCGGGTGAAGAGGCGCCGCTGATCTTTGACGGCGAACGCTTATACCTGCAGCGCTACTTCAGCTTTGAGGCCTATCTGAACAGCCAGATTACCCGGTTGGCACAGCCGTTGACGGTAGACGAGTCAAGCCTTAAGCAGGGGCTTGCACAGCTGTTTACAGCCGATCCGGCGCAGCCGGTTGACTGGCAGCAGGTCGCTGTTGCGGTCGCCCTGCGGCGGCGTTTCAGTATCATCAGTGGCGGCCCGGGTACCGGGAAGACGACCACAGTAACCCGGTTACTGGCACTGTATGTTCAGCAGCAGTGTTTACAGCATGGCGCAGATTTTGTGCCGGCGATTAAACTGGCCGCGCCAACGGGTAAGGCGGCGGCAAGGCTGAGTGAATCCATTGCCCAGGCCCGTGATCAGCTGAATATAGCCCCGGAGATTATCCAGCGGATTCCGGTGGAAGCTACGACAATTCACCGTTTACTTGGCACCATTCCTAACAGTAAATCTTTCCGGCATAACGCCGAAAACCCGCTGCACCTTGAATTGCTGGTGGTGGACGAAGCGTCCATGATTGATTTGCCCATGATGGCAAGGCTGCTGGCAGCGCTCCCGCCACAGGGGCGCATCATTCTGATTGGTGACAAACATCAGTTGGCCTCGGTAGAGGCGGGCAGTGTGCTGGGGGACATCTGCGCCTGGCATTTGCAAGCAGGCGGTAGTCAGTCTGTGACATCTGCTGAGCTGCAGTACAGTACAGATCAGGCGGGCTATCTGAGTCGGGTGTGTGGGCTGGACGCCGGCAGCGTTGCCGGTGGACAGCGTGCAGTCGCCGACAGCCTGGCGCTGTTGCGGCACAGCTATCGTTTTGATGCTGCCAGCGGCATTGGCCAGTTGGCGGCGGCGATCAATGGCGGCGATGCCACGCAGATTGAGCCGGTACTGAAGAAAGGATATGAGGATATTGATTTTATACCGTTATCTTCTGACAGTTATCCGCAACTGATCGAGGCCGCTGCGCAAGGGTATTCAGACTATCTGCGGGCGTTACGGGCCGGTGCGGCACCGCTGGCGGTACTGAATGCTTTTGCCCGGGTTCAGCTGCTGGCGGTATTGCGTCAGGGTGTATACGGCGTTGAAGGGCTGAATCAGGCGCTGGAGCAGCGGCTTAACCGTATGGGGCTGATTCAGACCGGCCAGCAATGGTATCCGGGCAGGCCGGTCATGATCGTCCAGAATGATCACCAGTTAGGGCTGTATAACGGTGACATAGGCATTGTTCAACCTGATGAAGATGGCCGGGTGAGGGTCTGGTTTGAAGATCCGCACCATCCGGACGGTGTCAGAGGTGTTTTGCCCAGCCGGTTGCCGGGTCATGAAACCGTATTTGCGATGACCGTGCACAAAAGTCAGGGCTCTGAGTTTGCCCGGGTGCTGATGATCCTGCCGCCGGAAGACGGCCCGCTGATGACCCGCGAACTGGTTTATACCGGGGTGACCCGGGCGAAACAGCGGCTGGAATTGTACGCCCGCCTGACCAGCCTGAAAGGCGCTACTGCCCGCCGCACTGAGCGGGCCAGTGGTCTGGGCCCTAAGCTATGGACATGAGCTATGGCCATGAACTGAAACAGCCGCGGGCGGTTTACGGTCATTCAGCGGTGTGCGGTTGATGTCGCCGGACATCCACGTATACTGCCCGCCGAGCCGCACTTACTGAGATTGATTGAATGTCTGACCTATTCCAAGCTGCACTGCAACGCCGGGAGGCACTGCTGGCAGATCTTCACGCTGAAGCAACCCGCTGTTACCGGCTGTATCACGGTACCACCGAGGGTATACCGGGGCTGACGCTGGACCGCTACGGCGATCAGCTGTTGCTGCAGAGTTTTCATACGCCGCTCAGTGAATCTGAAGCGGATGCGCTGTTTACTCAGGCAGAAGTGTTTCTGCAACATGCCGGCGTGGAAAATCTGCAGCGGGTATATAACGACCGCAGCAGCAGTAATTCCCGCCGCAGTGATGATCACGTGGTCGACCGCCAGCAACTGACCGGACAGGAACTGGGGGTTAATTATCTGGTGAAGGGCAAGCACAAAGGTCAGGACCCGTTACTGTTTCTGGATATGCGGGCCGGGCGTCGCTGGCTGCAGGCGAATGCCGCCGGAAAATCCGTACTGAATCTGTTTTCGTATACCTGCGGGGTGGGCGTCGTGGCGGCTAAGGCCGGTGCCAGCCGGGTACTGAATGTGGATTTCGCCACCCGCAGCCTGGATGTTGGCCGTGAAAATGCCCGTCTGAATGATCTGGATGAGTCCCGGATAGGGTTCTTTCAGAGCGACTTCTTCACTGCCGCCAAACAGCTGGCAGGTATAGAGATTAAACAGCGGGTGAAAAGGGGGCAGAAACCCCGGCAGTTTCCCCGCATTGAGGCTGAAGAGTTTGATCTGGTGTATCTGGATCCGCCCCGCTGGGCGAAGAGTCATTTCGGCACGGTGGATCTGATCCGCGATTACCCCAGTGTGCTGAAGCCTTCATTGCTGGCGGTCAGTGACGGCGGTCAGTTGGTGTGTACCAATAATGTTGCCAAGGTGAGTCTGGAAGACTGGCTCGATGTGGTAAAACGCTGTGCCAGTAAAGCCGGTCGACCGGTGAAAGACATACAGTTGATTACCCCGGAAGCGGATTTCCCGAGCACTGACGGTTGCCATCCGCTGAAAATCGCTGTGTTACAGTTATAGTCAGGGAGGCCGTGCCGGCTCAGGTTTAATTTTCAAAATGACAGGGAAGCCCATGGACGAACAGTACGCTGAAAAGCCTGCCGCTGTGTCGGTAACAGGCCCTAAAGAAGCGGTGGTATTACTGCACGGCCTGGCCCGGACGCCAGCTGCCTTTAACCTCCTGGCCCGGTTTCTGGAAGAGGCGGGCTATCAGGTCGTTAATCAGGGCTATCCTTCCACATCTGAACCGGTTGAATCCCTCGCAGAGCCGGCCATCAGGAGTGCGCTTAAGGCCTGTAAAGGGGCTTCCAGAGTGCATTTTGTCACCCATTCCATGGGCGGAATTTTACTGCGGTATTTTTTGCGTCAGCAGACGATTACCGGGCTTGGCCGGGTGGTGATGCTCGGGCCGCCAAACGGTGGCAGCGAAGTGGTGGATAAGCTGGGCTGGTTACCGCCGTTCCGCTGGATAAACGGCCCGGCGGGTTTACAGCTGGGTACCCGCGGCTTACCGGTACAGCTGGGGCCGTTCAGCGGTGAGCTGGGCATTATTGCCGGCAGCCGCAGTGTGAATCCCTGGTTGTCATTGCTGATACCCGGAACCAACGACGGTAAGGTGTCGGTGGTCCACACCCGACTTGAAGGGATGCAGGATCATCTGATTATGCCGGTGACCCATACCTTTATGATGCAGAACCGCAAGGTGATGGCTCAGACGCTGTTTTTTCTGCGTTACGGTACTTTTAAACGCTAAAACCGCCGGTCTTCCGGTCAGATCCTGTGAGGGTCAAGCTGCGTGCTGGTCACTTTGTAACCCAGTAATATCACCCGGCCACGGGCCCGGTCTTCGCCATTGGCGGTGAAGTCAAACAGGTAAGAACGCCAGATACGGAACCGGCCGGTTTCATCCCGCTTCAGCCAGAAGCCCCGTAGATAGATACTTTCATCCAGCAACTGTACATCCATGTCTTTACAGTAAGCTTTGGCTGCCCGCAGGGCGATGTCTTTTACTTTCAGTGAATACCACCAGTGCCAGCAACCGACACAAATCAGGCACAGCCAGAATAAAGCTTTTAAATCTATATACATACGGGCATTTCTACAGAGAAGACACACAGGCAAGTTAGCATAGCTGCCGGGGGATGCCAACCGGCCGGCAGGTGCGCCCCGGTATTTGGCTATACCGTATAAGCCTATGTTTATACAGTGCAATTTAACCCCGGCATGATTAGAATGAAGGCTCCTTTGTACTACCGGGTTGTGAATGTGGAACCGTTGTCCCTGTTTGTTCAAGATAACTGGCTGAATATACTGGCACTGGTGTGGTTTTTAATGTGCTTTAAGGGCTATAACCTTTACAGCAAAAAGAAGGCCAGAACCTGTCATTGCCTTGCCAGTGTGATGCATTCCTACCGGCTGGACTGGATGACGCAGGTGATGCACCGGGATGTCAGGATTGCTGATGCGACGGTGATTTCTAATCTGGAACGAGGCGTGTCGTTCTTTGCCTCTTCGACGATTCTGATACTGGCCGGTTTAATGACCGTGCTGGGCTCTACTGAAAAAGCCATTGATATTGTCGGCGATATTCCCTTTGCCACCCATGCCACCAAGGCCGAATGGGAACTGAAACTGCTGGTGCTGATCGGCATGTTTATTTATGCTTTCTTCAAGTTTACCTGGAGCCTGCGGCAGTATGGTTTTACCTCGGTGATGATCGGCGGTGCTCCTATGCCCTGTGAAGGTGTACAGGAAAAAGAGCTGATGAACCATGCCAACCGGATTGCCATCATGAGCTCGCTGGCGGCTAATAACTTTAACCTTGGCCTGCGTACCTATTATTTCAGCATGGCGGTACTGGGCTGGTTTATTAACCCCTGGCTGTTTATGGCGCTGTCTGGCGGGGTACTGTTTGTGCTCTACCGGCGTGAATTCAAGTCTGCCACCTTGCTGCAACTGGTAAGCAGTCAGGCTGATCCGGGTCTGAAGGATTAACCGTGCTGGATCTTAACGGCGTACGGATTTTTGTGCAGGTGGTGGATGCCGGTGGTTTCAGCGCCGCAGGCCGGGTGCTGGGGCTGCCTAAGTCGACCATCAGCCGTAAGTTGTCGCAGCTGGAATCGGATCTGGGGGTACGTTTATTAAAACGTTCCACCCGCTCACTGACCCTGACGGAACAGGGCAGCACCTTTTACCAGCGGTGCCGTTTAATTGTGCAGCAGGCACAGGATGCCGAAAGCGAAATGCTGGACAGCCTGGCCGCTCCCCGGGGCATTTTGCGGGTCTCCGCACCGGTGGAAGAAGGTAACGATGTGCTGGGACCGGTGATCGCGGATTATCTGATGAAATACCCGGAGGTTGAGTTGCAGCTGCACCTGACCAATGAGTTCGTTGACCTGGTGGGCGGAGAGTATGACGTCGCTGTCCGGGCCGGAGAATTGCAGGATTCCTCGCTGATTGCGGTGAAGTTATTCAGCGAAACCATGACCCCTTATGCGTCGCCGGCGTATTTACAGAAATATGGCACGCCCACTGAGATTGCCCAGCTGGCGGAGCGTAACTGTTTTCTGTATGGCGAACGAACTGCCAAGGTCCTGCATCAGTTCATCAACGACGGCAAGCGTGAAAAAGTCACGCTTTCCGGCAGTATGGCGGTAAACAGCCTGGGATTTATCAAGAATGTCACCCTGCGCGGAGGAGGCATTGGTTTTCTGCCGGAACATCTGTGCCGGCAGGAACAGGAAAGTGGCCAACTGGTGGCGTTTCTGCCGCAATGGCGGTATCCGGAAGGCGGTGTGTATGCGGTCTATCCTCACCGTAAGCTGTTGTCTCCCAAGGTGCGCAGCTTTGTTGATCATCTCCGGGAGTATTTTGCTGATACGGCGGTTGGTCGCTGAGTAACCCTTCTTTTTTGTTTTCCTGGCCGTTTTCTTTTTACTTATATTTGCAAAAGTTCCCGGTTGACTGTTCCCTGAGTGGAACAATGCTTCTCAAATAACCCGTCTAATCTTACTGAAGCAACAATAGTATTCTCATATCCGTCGATTAATTAACCGGGTACGGCCAGAGGCTGCACAGGCAGCCGCCGGACTCACTGACCGAGAATGAGATGATTATGAAAAAAACACTTGCGCTGTGTTCCTTAGGATTAGCGATGGCACTGCCGGTATCTGCGGCGGATTATGAGTTTGATAAGGCACATACCAATATTCAGTTCGGGGTCAGCCATAATGGCCTGTCTAACTTCCTGGGTCAGTTTCAGGACTTCAGTGGTCAGTTCGACATTAATGAAGAAGATCTGACCCAGTCTTCCTTTGATGTGGTGATCAAAACCGCCAGTGTTGATACCGATGTACCGGCGCTGGATGATCACCTGAAGAATGAAGACTTCTTTGATGTGACCAAATACCCGGAAATGCGCTTTAAGAGTGAGCGTATTGTGCAGGTTGCCGGTGACAAATACGAAGTTGAAGGCCAACTGACCATGCTGGATAAAACCCTGCCGGTCACGCTGGATGCCCGTCTGAATTTTCAGGGACGGCACCCGCTGGCAGATTTCTTCCCGGCATATGACACCCAGTATCTGGGCTTTTCTGCAACCACCAGTATCCGCCGGACAGCATTCGGCATGATGACCTATGCGCCAATGCTGGCAGATCAGGTCAACATCACCCTTGAAGCTGAACTTAAGCGTACACCGTAAAGGCTATGTCTGTTTCGCAACGGTATGACCGGGTCAGCCGGATATTGCACTGGCTGACCGTACCTCTGGTGCTGGTGTTGCTGGTGATCGGCTGGCTGATGGTGGATATGCCATTGGGGCTGAAGCGTTTTGATACGGTAAACCTGCACAAGTCCCTTGGCGTGCTGGTGTTACTGCTGACGCTGATGCGCCTGTTGCACCACTGGGTAATCAGGCCGGCGGCACAGCTGCCGGAGAACCCTCTGGCTGCGAGACTGGCCCATAGATTGCTGTATCTGTGTTTACTCGGGCTGCCGCTGAGCGGCTGGTTGATGTCCAACGCCGCAGGGTTCGGTGTCACGGTTTATGGCACGGCTACCTTGCCGGTACTGCTGGCAGAAAACCCGTTTCTCAGAGAGGTGTTCAGCGCCCTGCATCAATGGCTGGGCTGGGGCCTGTGTGCGTTACTGGCGGGGCATATCGGTGCGGTGATATGGCACCGCTGCTGGCTGAAAGATGATGTCTGGCAGCGGATGCGTCCCTATGATTAATGACCGGAGTAGCAGATTGAGAAGAGTAAAACAGAGTCTGTTGGCAGTAATGCTGGGCATCAGCATGCTGGCCAGCGTTGCTGCCGGCGCCGCAGAGCTGGTCAGGGAAAGCAGTGAGATCCGTTTCAGCGGCACGCAGATGGGCAGGGCGTTTGACGGTCAGGCCGGTGTTTACACGGCCACGGCTGAATTCAGTGCCGAAGGCCAACTGACAGCCCTGCAGTTGCAGATCCGTGCGGATTCGCTGGATACGCAGAACGCAGAACGGGATCAGGTACTGCACAGTGATGAATGGCTGGATGCGGCGGTGTTTGCTGAAATCCGTTTTGCAGGCCAGTCTGATGATGGTGAGTTTATCCGTGGTTTTCTCACTATCCGCGATAAAACCCTGCCACTTGATCTGACGGTGAACAGTGCGACGGATAACAGCCTGGTGAGCCTCAGCGCAGAGGGTGAGTTCGACCGTCTGGCCTTTGGGCTGGGCAGTGGTGAATGGCTGGATACAGCGGTGGTGGGAGCAACGGTTAAATTCAGTGCCCGGCTCACTTTTGAACCCTGAAATATGGACAGGAGCAGTAAAATGAAGAAAACAGCAAGCTGGATTATCACCGGGATGCTTTCCCTCAGTGTGATGTCCGTTAGCAGTACACTGCAGGCGAATCATCTGGCAGAAAAGTCAGCATACTTTAATGACCGGGGCACCTTCTATAACTGGTTTGATTATGTGGATGTGAAGGAAACGGCGGCGGATGTTTTTACCCTGAAATTTAAGAATGAGCAGGAGTTTTATTACACGCATTTTGTGGTGACGTCAGCGGGCGTAGTGGTGTTTGATCCGTTATCCGACAGTGCCGCTGAAGCCATGGTGGATGTGATCCGGGAAAAAGCACCGGATATGCCGGTTGCTGCGATCATTTATTCCCACCTGCATACAGATCATATCGCCGGCGCGCGGGTGCTGCGCAAAGCCTTTGCTGAAGACACAGACACCGATATTCCGATCATTGCCCATGAGCGTACCAAGCGGTTCTTTGAACGCAGGGACGTCCCCTTTATTGATATGCCCACTGAGGTGGTAGGGGACGAAGGCAAAACCTATCAGTTCGGCGATACCGAGATCCAGCTGCAGTATCTGGGGGATGTGCATACCGCTTCCATTCTGGTGCCGGTGCTGCCTGAAAAGCGGGTGGCGTATACCGTGGATTATATTAACGGTGATGTGGTGGGCTGGACCGACCTGCCCGGGATCAATCTGGATGTGCTTATGGCCCAGCAGCGCCGTACCCTTGATGTGGAGGCGGATACGTTTTTATTCGGGCACGGTGCGCCGGGGGATAAAGCTACGTTGCAGCGGCAGATTGATTATTTTACGGCTCTTCAGACTGAAGCACGTAAAGCGATTGCTGCCGGCTGGACTGAAGATCAGGCCGCAGAACGTATTGAGCTTGAGGCGTTCCGGCATTTTGCTAACTATGATGACTGGTTTGAAGGCAACGTCCGGGCGTTCTACCGCTGGGAAAAGAATCGCTGAAGCCCGCTGAATAAAAGGGCCGGCCGCTGATGTTATTTTTATCCCTGCCGGCCTTGAAATCTGTTTGCTTACCCCCATTTTGAATGCAGGGTTAAGGAATCTGATATTTAATCTTGCCGTCTGCATTCACTGTGCAGCCGTTTTACAGCAGATTCCGTAATTATTGTTTTAAGCTTGGGATTGAATAATGAGCACAGATACTCAGAAAGAAACACTTGGTTTTCAGACCGAAGTTAAGCAGCTTTTACATTTGATGATTCACTCTTTGTACTCCAACAAAGAGATTTTCCTGCGTGAGCTGGTGTCCAATGCATCGGATGCTGCTGACAAGCTGCGTTTCCAGGCGCTTTCTGACAACGCCTTATATGAAGGTGACGGTGAACTGCGTATCCGTATCGGCTTTGATGCGGAAGCTAAAACCGTCACCATTGATGACAACGGCATCGGTATGAACCGTCAGGACGTTGTTGATCACCTGGGTACCATTGCCAAGTCCGGTACGTCCCAGTTCCTGTCGTCCCTGAGCGGTGATCAGAAGAAAGATTCTCAGCTGATCGGTCAGTTTGGGGTCGGTTTCTACTCGGCATTCATCGTGGCTGACAAGGTAGACGTTTACACCCGTAAAGCCGGTGAGTCTGCAGCCGAAGGTGTGCACTGGGCATCTGCCGGTGAAGGCGAGTTCAGCGTTGAAACCGTTGAGAAAGCCGAGCGCGGTACCCGTATCGTATTGCACCTGAAAGACGGTGAAGAAGAGTTCGCCAACGGTTTCCGCCTGCGGACCCTGATCCGTAAATATTCCGATCATATTTCCCTGCCGGTTATCATGCAGTCTGAGCCTGTGCCTGCGGCTGAAGGTGAAGAGCAAAAAGCTCCGGAAGACGAAACCGTTAACACTGCAACAGCGCTGTGGACCCGTTCCAAGAGTGACATCACTGACGAAGAATACGGTGAATTCTACAAGCACATTTCCCACGACTTCCAGGAGCCGGCGAAATGGAGCCACAACCGGGTTGAGGGTAAGCTGGAATACACCAGCCTGTTATACGTACCTTCCCATGCACCGCATGATCTGTGGAACCGCGATACTCCCCGCGGCCTGAAGCTGTACGTGCAGCGGGTATTCATCATGGATGACGCTGATCAGTTCCTGCCGATGTACCTGCGTTTCATGAAGGGTGTGGTGGACACCAATGATCTGTCACTGAACGTTTCCCGTGAGATTCTGCAGAAAGATCCGGTGGTTGATAAGCTGCGTGCAGCACTGACCAAACGTGCCCTGGATATGCTGGGTAAAGTGGCCAAAAATGATCCTGAAAAATATGCGTCGCTGTGGTCCTCGTTCGGTGAAGTACTGAAAGAAGGTCCGGCGGAAGATCACGCGAACCGTGAAACCGTTTGTAAGCTGTTGCGTTTTGCCTCTACTCACAATGCTGATGCTGCCCAGAGTGTATCCCTGGAAGATTACGTGTCCCGCATGCAGGAAGGTCAGGAGAAGATTTACTACACGGTTGCTGAAAACTACAACACCGCGAAGAACAGCCCGCATCTGGAGATCTTCCGTAAGAAGGGCATCGAAGTCATTCTGATGTCTGACCGGGTCGATGAGTGGCTGATGAGTCACCTGTTCGACTTTGACGGAAAATCTTTCCAGGATGTCAGCAAAGGCGAGCTGGATCTGGGTGAAGTTGAGAACGAAGAAGAGAAGCAGGCACAGGAGGAAGTTGCTAAGGAACTGGAAGGTCTGGTTGAGCGACTGACTACCGGTCTGGGTGACAAGGTAAGCGAAGTACGTATTACTCACCGTCTGACAGATTCCCCTGCCTGTGTGGTTCTGGGTGCTTATGATATGGGCATGCAGATGCGTAAGATCATGGAAGCGGCCGGTCAGGAAGTGCCGGAAAGCAAGCCAATCTTTGAAGTGAACCCTGAGCATCCGCTGATCAGCAAACTGGATCAGGAAGCGGATGAAGACCGCTTCAACGAACTGAGCCTGGTGGTATTTGAGCAGGCGCAACTGGCGGCCGGTGGCACACTGGATGATCCGGCGGCTTACGTGACCCGTCTGAACAAGCTGCTGGTGACCATGATTGGTTAAACCACTCAGTGAGTAAACAGAAAAACGCAGTCATCTGACTGCGTTTTTTTATGCCTGCAAAAGCGGTTTCAGGCCGCGGCCTGTTCCAGATATTTACGCAGGTCGACCGCATCAATCTGTTCATCCGGGAGAAACTTTCTGGCGTATTGCAGATAGGTCCCGCTCTCAAGGAAGAGCAGGAAAAGTTCCATATCCACGTGTTCATCCAGCGCCATCTTGTACATGATATCCACGGCGACACTCAGAGGCTTGGCTTTCTTGTAAGGCCTGTCAGCGGCGGTGAGGGCTTCGAAAATATCGGCAATCACCAGAATACGTTCCGGAATGGAAAGTTGCTCTGCGGTGAGCTTACGGGGGTAGCCGGTGCCCTTCAGTGTTTCATGGTGGCTGGTGGCATAGCGGGGTACCCGGCTGAGTTCTTCAGGGAAGGGCAGTGCTTCGAGTATCTTGATCCCGCTGATCATGTGCTCGTTGATTTTGAAACGGTCTTCAGCGGTCAGGGTGCCGCGGCTGATCGACAGGTTGTAAATTTCACCCTGATTGTAGAGGTGTTCCGGTACTTCCATGTCGATCTTATATTTCGGATCGAAGTGCATTTCCCGGTCCCGTTTGATGATATGTTCTGGCCGGTCGGCCAGCAGGGGTTCTGCGACCGGTAATGCTTGCTCTGTCGCAGGCCGGTTCAGTTCTTCCAGCGGGCCGAGGCCCAGGCGGTCATCGAAATGGCGCATCCAGGTTTGCTGGCTGATGGCTCTGATCCGTTCTACTTTCTCATCGCTGATAAACTCACCCCCGACATTCGCGCTGGCAATAAAACGGAAATCTTCCTGTAAACGGTTTTGCTGCTGCTGCAGTTTGGCCGCCGCGATGCTTTGTGACTCCGGATTTTGCTGCAGGGTTTTCAGATATTCAATTTCCGCGTCCCGCCAGAGGACTTCAAAGCGGGTTCGCACTTCGTGAATCCGGTTGTAATTGGCTTCAAGCTTGGTGCCTTTATCGACGATAAATTCCGGGGTGGTGATTTTACCGCAGTCGTGTAACCAGGCGGCGATACGGAACTCACGCCGTTCGTTGTCACTGGCAAACCGGAATTGTCTGAATTTGCCCTTGTTACTGTCCTCTACGGCCTGTGCCAGCATCATGCCAAGCTCCGGTACCCGGTTACAGTGTCCGGCGGTGTAGGGGGATTTGTCATCGATTGCCTGAGCGGTCAGGCGAATAAAGGCTTCGATGAAATCGTTCTGATCCTGTTGGTGTTTCTTAATTTCGCAGGCCATATCCAGTACCGAGTTGGATAGCTGCCAGACTTCTTTGATGCGGGTATCAACCAGGTGTATTTCATCAAAACGGCGGTCTTTAACCTTTTTGGTTTCTTCTTTCAGTGAGGTAATCGCCCGCACAATCGGGGAGCCAAACCACCAGGCAACAGGCACCAGTAATAGCAGTACAGCCCCGGTCATCAGGGTAGAGGTAATGATCTGGCTAAAGACCGCTTCAGTGACAATTTCTTCCGGTATGACAACGGCAAAAAACTCCCTGTTCCAGCCCTGTCCGTGGAGCGGGGTGACGTAAAAGAATTTGTTGCTGCCGTTTACCTCCATTCTGATCATGTTTTGCTGTGCGGAGGGGGTGCGTGATAAATCCAGCAACTGATCATAAGGCACAAAGTTATTGTGCTGCGTATGAATGCCTTCGCTGAGCCATTTGTCACGCAGTACCTGCCGCTGAGCCGGGGTAATGTTCGCCAGTGCCAGGTTAATAACCTTCATCAGGCGGGTCTGATCAGGTTGTAAATACAGGTGAAGGTCCAGTTTTTTCAGTTCCGGCAGGGTGATGACTTTCAGCATGTTACCCACGCTGGTTTTGCTGAAATGGTTAAGCGTGGAGCTGACATGGACGATCGCATCGATGCGGCCGTTCTGTAACGCCTTAATCGTGGTTTCCAGATCTGGAAAATCCCGCAGGGTTGCTTCAATCCCCTGGCGTTTTAGCAGTTCCGTTAATCCCTGACCGTAGGGAAGTCCCAGTGTCAGGCCGTTCAGGTCTGACAGTTTTGAGATGCCCCCCGTGTGTTTTTCAACTGCGACGGCCAGTGCCTTGGTATACATGGGCTGGCTGATTTCGCCCCGGTTTTCCTTCAGTCCGGATACTGAATGCAGAATGTCGATATCCCCGTCGTGAAATTTTCGCTGTAACTCGTTCAGGCTGAAGCCGTTGATAAACTCGAACTTCAGGCCAGTCATTTCCGCGATCAGGGTTAACAGATCAATGGCGTAGCCTTTAGGCTCCCCGGCGACTGAATAGTCCAGCGGCGGCCAGTTGGTCTGGTTGGAGACGGTCAGTGAGCTGGTAGCTGCAATCAGCTTCTGCTGGCCCGGTGATAGCTGCAGGGGCTCAGAAGCCGGCATTTCAAGTTGCTGGGCCCGGTTCTGGTTTGACGCGATCAGTTCGCCGTTATCATTGAATATAAATGACTCGATGCCTTGCTGATCGGTCAGCCCCAGAGCCGCAGCAGAGAGCTTTGAATTAACAGCGGAAAGCACAATATCAATGCCCAGCACGGCTTTGGGGGTTCTGATTGAATAGGTCTGGCCAGTGAGCTTCAGGTGTTTGAACAGGTAGGGTTCAGTTTTATGAACCTTGTTTGCCGTGGCCGCGTTATACCAGGGGCGCTGGGTGGGAAAATAGTTACTGATTTTTGAGGTGCTGTGGGTCAGGTTTAACTGGTTGTCGTAGTAGAGCGTCTGTCTGATACGCTGGCCGGTGTTGCTGCTGATTTTGATGATGACCCAGCGGTCCTGATCAGCGGCAAAGATTTTCTCACGCACCACCGGTGACGATTCAAGATTGATAACCTGATAGAAGTCTTCGTCAGCTTTGCCGTAATAGATGCTGTAAAACATCGGGTTGTCCTGTAATACCTGAATCAGCAGATCGCGGATTTCCAGTTCAGAAAATTTATGCTGGCTGGTAACAGAGACGTCTTTCAGTACCTTGATACTTCTTGAAGCATCGATGTCGATGCCCTGAATGTAGGCGCTGATTTTTGAAGAAGCGGTGGTGAGCTTGGTTAATACCAGCTCTTCAGACATTTGCTTGCCAAAATGAAACTGCAGGCTGAGTGCGAAGACAGCGGTCAAACCGGTGACCATTAAAAAGATGCATCCAACGGTAAACCGGATGGAAAATTTTCTGGCGTGCAGTACGGCTTTATCCATGTCTGTTGTACCCTCCGATGGCACCTGACAGCGTCTGTTTATGTTCCGGTTCTTGCCGCTCATTCCCTGAGTTTCGTGAGAAAAATGCTCGTTGGGGGAGGTAAATCAAGCAACAGACTTCAGCCTAACTGGTCACCTTTGTAGCATATAAGAGACACTTTGAATCACCCGGAGGGGTAAACGGCCCGTCCGTTTTATTATTGTTTATTAGTTTATGAGATGTTTACTCTCATAAAATCAATGGGTTATATATGTTCTTGCAATGTTTTTAATCAAGCCGGCCGGGTGCCCATATTAGGTATACTGAGCGGTTAGACGGTATTGTCTGCATTACTTCAGGATTGCATAACATACTGATTTTTATATCGGCAGGCAGTCGCGGTGCTGTAATCTTGCTATGTGTTACCGCGGGTTACTTTGGGTGTTACCGTTGTCGTATTCAGGTTTTATGAAAGCTGTTTCTGAATACAACGCAAGAACCTGAGTGTTTTAGCGGGGGTCCTGGCATACATTGGCTGAATAAGAGAACAGTGAAAGGATTATTTTATGAAACAGACAATGAATCTGCAGGAATGGGGGCTGTTATTCAGCCTGGCAATTATCTGGGGAGGCTCGTACTTCTTTGTTGATATTGCGCTAACACAACTGCCGGTGTTCAGCATTGTGCTGTTGCGGGTTGCCGGCGCAGCGCTGTTCCTGTTTGCGCTGTTATATCTCTTGGGGCAGCGAATGCCGTTTAACTGGCAGGCCTGGCGGGGCATGCTCTGTATCGGTTTGCTGAATAATGCGGCCCCTTTCTGTCTGATTGTCTGGGGGCAGACCTATATCAGTGGCGGTTTGGCTTCGGTGCTCATTGCGATGACGCCGGTGTTCAGTATTCTGGTGCTGCGCGGGCTGGGTATCGAAAAACGGATCGGCGCCGGGAAGCTGGCAGGGCTGGTGCTGGGGATCACCGGGGTAGCGGTGATTATTGGCCCGGATGTCTTTGCCGGTCTGAAAGGAGATCTGACCGCCCAGCTGGCGATCTTGCTGGCGGCGTTCAGCTATGCCTGTGCCGGGGTGTACGGTAAGCGTTTGCAGGGGCAGGGTTACAGCACGTTAGTGATCACTGCCGGGCAGGTCACCGCTTCAACCCTGCTGTTGCTGCCGGCAGTGCTGTGGGTTGATCAGCCATGGTTACTGCCGCTGCCTGATACTTCTGTGTTACTGGCGGTTGCGGCACTTGCCCTGGTCTGTACTGCGCTTGCCTATATTATTTATTTCCGGATTCTGTCGACAGCCGGCCCGACCAACTTGCTTTTGGTGACGTTTTTAGCGCCGGTCAGTGCCATCAGTTTAGGCGCGATATTCCTCGGCCAGTCTTTGTCAGCTGAGCATTATCTGGGCATCCTGCTGGTGGGGGCCGGGTTGCTGGCGATCGACGGTCGGACAGTGAAGCTGTTCACGGGGGCAAAGAATAATCAGCAGGAGGTGATGAAATGAATATGCTGTTTGCTGATGATGACAGCCGCTGGCAGGCGGTGTGTGACCGGAATCTGGCGGCCAGCGGTCAGTTTTATTATGCCGTGCTGAGTACCGGTATTTACTGCCGGCCGGGCTGTTCATCACGGCAGCCTAAACGGGAAAATGTTCGTTTCTTTGAAGATACAAAAAAGGCGGCAGAGGCGGGGTTTCGGGCTTGTAAACGCTGTAAACCGCAGGACGGTTCCGCATCGGATGCGCTGGTTGAAGTGGTCGTGAATGCCTGCCGCTATATTGAAGAAGCAGAAGACAGCGTTGACCTTGCTGAACTGGCTGAACATGCGCAGTTAAGTGTCTGGCATTTTCAGCGCTTGTTTACCCGGCTGGTGGGTGTAAGCCCGAAAGCCTATCAGCGCAATCACCAGAATAAGCGTTTCACTGCTGCCTTGCTGGATCAGGTCAGTGTGACAGAAGCGGTCTATGCCTCCGGTATCGGCTCAGCAGCTTCCGTGTACAGCCATAACCGGCTGGGTATGACGCCCTCACAGTTCCGTAAGGGCGGTAAAGGTCAGCAGATTTACTATTGCACCGGGGCAAGTGTGCTGGGCCCCCTGATGATGGGGGTGAGTGCCAGAGGTATCTGCTGTGTTGAATTTATGGATGCAAGTGCTGATGTACAGCAGATGCTGACGGTGCGTTTTCCTGCCGCAGAGCTGATTGCCGCCGGACATGAACTGTCTGATTTACTGGCTGAAGTACTGGCCTTCGTGGAAGCCCCTCAGGCGGAATGTGATTTACCGCTGGACATACAGGGCACTGCATTTCAGGAGCGGGTCTGGCAGGCTTTGCAGGCAATTCCGGTGGGCCAGACAATGAGTTATAGTCAGCTCGCTGCATCCGTGGGGCAGCCAAGCGCCAGCCGTGCTGTAGCCGGTGCCTGTGGCGCAAATAAGCTGGCAGTGCTGGTGCCCTGTCACCGGATTGTACGCAGCGACGGTGGCTTAAGCGGTTACCGCTGGGGAACAGAACGCAAGCAACAGTTGCTGAATAATGAAGAGCAGTTGCAGAATAACAGTGAGCATGAATGACAGGAACAGCAATGGGACAGACAGATGGAAGGGCTTTAACCGGGCCGGTTGCCGGCGGTTATGCTGAAGCCTGCGGCTTATACTGGCAGGCTTACGGAAATGCCTCAGACCCGGTATTGCTGATGATCCGGGGGCTGGGTTCACAGTTGATTCACTGGCCGGAAAACCTGCTGCAGCGTATCGCCGGTGAAGGCTATCGGGTGGTGGTATTCGATAACCGCGATTCCGGATTATCGGATAAACACAGGGCGCTGACCGGTAACCTTCTGGCTGAACGGTTGCAACAGGCCTGGCAGGGTGAAGCGGCAGAACCTGCTTATACACTGACAGATATGGCGGCGGACGTGGCGCACTTAATGGATGTGCTGGACATTCAGCAGGCACATATTCTGGGCGGCTCGATGGGCGGGCTGATCGCACAGATTTTTGCGGCTCAATGGCCGGAGAGAACATTGAGCCTGAGTGTGGTGTTTTCAACGTCACTTGATGCTCAGTTACCTAAAGGTCATGGCTGGAATCTGCTGTATGACGACAGTCAGGCCCCGGTTGCGGCAGCGCTGAGCCTTCCTGATGATGCCAGAACATTTGCAGATATGGTGCGGGCCGCTGCCGCAGAGAGCGCCCTGTATACCGGCACAGACCACCGGCCAACTGATGAACAGCAACTGCAGCTGGCGGAACAGGCGCTGCGCCGCTGTTATTGCCCCGAAGGGTACATGCGCCAGTTACTGGCGATTCTCTGTCACTCTGATTTACGGGAAGCTAACCGGTCGATAACGGCACCGGCACTGGTGCTTCACGGTTCAGCAGATCCGATTTTTCCGGTAGCCTGCGGACAAAGTATTGCCGACAGCATCGGCGGCGCCCGTCTGGAAGTGCTGACCGGCTGGGGGCATGACTTACCGGACAGCATGCATGACTGGTTTATCAGCCGGCTGGCAGGGTTGCTGCAGGGGAGTGATGCCGGTGTTGCCTGTTCGGCTGGTTAACCGGCTGAAGTCAGCTTTTGCCGTGCTGGTGATTCTTTTAACCGGGGTTTTAATGCTTGGTTCACCGGAAGGTGATGGGTTCCCGCTGGCGGATCTGGTTCTGGCGATCACCGGACTTCTTCTCAGCGGCACCGTTGCGGTATCGGTGAAGGTAGCCTCGCTGCATACCCTGGCGGTCGCGTTGGCCAGAGTGTCGGGCATTCTGTCGGTCTTTGCGCTGATCCTGCTGATCGCCGCCGGTACTCTCGGCGGTGGCTTCAACCTGTCGTCTGAGAACGCCGGTACGGCTGTTTTACTGGTGCTGCTGTCGCTGACAGGATTATCGGCGTTACTCTGGCCACACCGGCAGGGAAGTGCTGCCGGTTCCTGATAGTGTTGGGTTTTACTTGCCCCAGCGGCGTACCCGGCCCACATCCAGGTGAACAAAGTCACTGCGGGTATAGAGGCCAACGCCACCGCCTTTAACCGCCAGTGCCGCTTTGTGGATGTCTTTTACATCAACCCCAGGGATCCGGATATCGATGGCTTTGCCCTGCATGTGCAGGCTCTTCTTAGCGACTTTGCTGCTGTTCTTGCGTAATTTTTCGTTGGTTGCCGGTGAGCGGTAAGCAGAAATTACATGGAAGGGTTTCTGGGTTCCCAGTGCGGTCCGTACGTCGTACAGCAAGTTCAGCAGGTCCGGGTTCATGGTATAGACCTCACCGTTATGATGATCCCGTAAAAGATAGTTCACATCGGACATTTCGGTGGCGACAAACTGATTGTCACTGAAAAAGGTAGTCGACAGGGATTCACCGGTATGCAGGTGTAAAAAATCCAGTTGCTTTTCTGCATGAGAAGCCAGTGGCATACCCTGAGCGGATGCCAGGGGGATTTGCATCTGGTTGATCTGCGAAAAGGCGTTAGGGGCCAGAGACAGGCCGGTGAAACCGCTGAGGGTGCGCAGAAATTTTCTGCGGCTGTGAAACTGTTTAGACATAGTGTGCGTGAGGTACTGAGGGTCAACGAATACTACCAGGGCGGCCGCATTGGCCGCCCTGAATCATGGCTGGGGATTATGCCCGAAAGCGTCTCTGCTGTACATAAAATGATCACTAATTATGTGCTTCAGGTGATGGTGATATGTCTGCCTGCGCGGTCTCCAGTACCGGTTGGGCAGCACTTTTATTTATGATTTCAGCCAGTTGCTGCTGATGTTCCTGAATTTGCCAGCGATCACGTTTATACAGATCTTCGCGAAAATTTAACGTGCCCCGGGGGCCGATCCAGGCCGTCCAGTAGGTGACATGCAAATTGACCGGTTGCTGAAGCGGCAATGTTTCGGTTTGGGAGTGGTCGAGTATGGGGTCCAGAGACACTGTTTCCTGCTCACTCAGTGCCAGCAGAGTGTCAGCCAGTTGCCGTGCTCTGGCCACCCGGATACAGCCGGAACTGAATGCCCGGCGGTGTTCGTCGAACAGCCGCGGTGCAGAGGTGTCATGCAGGTAAATGGCGTACTGGCTACGGGAGACAAACTTAATTCGCCCCAGAGTATTTCCGGCACCGGGTGGCTCCCAGAGGCGCTGAAACTCATCGCCCTGATACATTTTGTTCAGATCTATATTTTCTTCAGGAACCGGGGTGGATGAGTGCCAGCCCGACAGTACCTGCAGGTTTTTCCGTGCCAGATAGCCAGGGTCAGCCTGCCAGCGGGGCAGAATATCTTTGAAGGCAATGCTGCGGGGCACGTTCCAGGAGGGGTTAATTACAAGTGCCTGGATGTGGGTGTCGAAAACCGGGGTTTTACGGGTCTTTCTGCCGACGATGGTTTTCATCTCCAGGAGGAGTTGCTGTTGGTCATATAAACGCAGACGAAATTCCGGAATATTCACCTGAATAAACCGGTTACTGATTTTCTCAGCAAACTGGTTCTGGCGATGAATATTCAGCGCCAGTTGCTGGATACGGTGAGCCGGTGACATGTTCAGCGCTTTGCGGCTTTGCGGGCCAAGAATGCCATCCACTTTAATGCCGTGGCGCTGCTGAAAATGCATGAGAGCCTGTTCCAGATTACCGTCGAAATACTCAAGACTGCCGTCGGTTTCCGGGTCGGTATACGGCGCGGAGAGGTCGCCCAGCAGTAACAGCTGGTGGCGCATAACTGCCAGATCCGGATGGCTGTCTTCCAGTCGTAGCAGCTTGTTGGTTTTCCGCAGGGTAGGCCAGGGCAATGTGCTCAGGGTCTGATAAAAACCGATGGCCTGTTGCAGGTTTTTAAAATCGTAGGGTTTGGTATCCAGAGGTGTAATGACAGGTCGGTTTGCAGAGGCCGTTGCTGATAAGCAGAGCAGCAGGAAGAAGACGAGAGCGTGCAAGGAGAGCTGGGGAAGTGCTGGCTGGCTGATCGTTCGGCAAAACATGACATACTCCTCCCTGGGGGTGAAGCCGGTCAGCGACTGTCGGGGGTAAGGCCTGCAATGCCTGATCGTTATGTTGCTGTCAGTCGTCTGTTATTACGGTGGCTCCCACAGGTTTACTGCATAGTGGCGAGCAGCTGAGATGTTCCCGGGTCTTGCTGCGGTCTTGCTATGTAGCGGCTAAAAACACTTTTCAAATAAAAGCAGGTAAGGGTAAGTACAGTCCGGGTTTGGGTGTTCTTCAAGTTATTTTCTGAGCGGATATGAAAATGAAACGGCTGTTTTGTGGTGTTTTTGTGGTTGAGATATAGCTGACAGGCAATAAAAAACCGGGCAGTTGCCCGGTTTTCTTTTAACGGTAAAATCAGCCCTGCAGGGCTTTCTTGATACGGTTGATTGCGTCGTCCAGTACTTCCATAGATGTAGCGAAAGACAGACGCATGTTGCCCGGCGCACCGAAAGCAGAGCCCGGTACCAGTGCAACACCGGCTTCCTGCAACAGGAATTCAGCCAGCGCGATGTCATCAGCAAAACGGTCATCATTGTCGATGATGGCGTGGAAGCTTGGGAAAGCGTAGAAGGTGCCATCAACATCCAGACAGTCAACGCCTTCGATTTCGTTCAGTTTGTTTACAACGAAGTCACGGCGCGCCTGGAACGCAACCAGCATTTCGTTGACACATTCCAGGCCGCCTTCCAGTGCCGCTTCAGCCGCGACCTGAGAGATAGAGGTTGGGTTAGAAGTGCTCTGGGACTGGATCTTTTTCATCGCACCGATGAGCTTCGCAGGACCTGCTGCGTAACCGATACGCCAGCCTGTCATGGAGTAAGCCTTGGATACACCGTTCAGTACGATGGTACGGTCATACAGTTCAGGACAGGCATTCAGGATGTTCACGAATGGCTTGTCGTCGAACATGATGTGTTCGTACATGTCATCGCTGGCCACCATCACGTGAGGGTGCTTCTTCAGCACTTCACCCAGGGCTTTCAGTTCGTCCAGTTCGTAAGCAACGCCGGTCGGGTTAGACGGGCTGTTCAGCACCAGCAGTTTAGTGCGTTCAGTGATGGCTGCTTCCAGCTGTTCCGGCGTGATCTTGAAGCGGGCAGACTGTTCAGTTGTTACGATAACCGGCTTACCTTCACCCATCAGAACCATATCCGGGTAAGACACCCAGTACGGAGCCGGGATGATGACTTCATCACCTGCGTTCAGCAGGGCCATCGACAGGTTAAAGAAACTCTGCTTACCACCACATGAAACCAGAATCTGGTTAGCTTCGTAATCAAAGCCGTTATCACGTTTTAATTTATTAATAATCGCGGTTTTCAGAGCTGGCGTACCGTCAACAGCGGTGTATTTGGTGAAGCCGTTGTTCAGCGCGGTAATTGCTGCGGTTTTAATGTGTTCCGGGGTATCAAAATCAGGTTCGCCGGCACCCAGGCCGATAATGTTCTGACCCGCTGCACGTAATTCGGCAGCACGGTTGGTTACCGCCAGTGTCGGGGAAGGTTTGATACTGTTTACGCGGTCGGAAAGTTGCATATCCAAGCCCATATCCTCTGAAAATGTGGATTTATTCCACGGTCGATTAACCGCACAATCATACCGGAAACCAATGTGAGTAAGCATCCCCCTGAACCGTAAAAAAGCGACATATTTATGAAATAACGCTTTGTTTTTTAAATTCAGGTAACAGATTCGTTTGTCCCTCTTTCGGCCTGCCGGGTATAATCCCCGATTCTCTTATTTTATGCAGCGATACAAGCGAACTCACATTATGAAGCAACGCTTTCAGGTAAAGTCGAATTTCCAGCCCGCCGGTGATCAGCCGGCGGCGATTGAAGGGCTGGTAACGGGTATCAATGCAGGGTTAACTGCGCAGACTTTACTTGGGGTAACCGGCTCAGGGAAAACCTTTACAGTTGCAAATGTGGTTGCTGAGTTGCAGCGGCCAACCATCGTGCTGGCCCATAACAAGACCCTGGCAGCCCAGCTGTACGGTGAGTTCCGGGAGTTTTTCCCGAACAACTCGGTTGAGTACTTCGTGTCTTACTATGATTACTATCAGCCTGAAGCCTACGTGCCGTCCTCGGATACCTTCATCGAGAAAGATGCGTCCATAAACGACCACATTGAACAGATGCGGCTGTCGGCGACCAAAGCATTGCTGGAGCGCGAAGACGCGATCATTGTTGCCACCGTGTCAGCAATTTACGGTCTGGGTGATCCTAAGTCTTATCTTGGCATGATGTTACATCTGGACCGTGGCGATGAGATTGATCAGCGCTTTGTTCTGCGCCGTTTAGCTGAGCTTCAGTACACCCGCAATGATATTGAACTGCACCGGGGTACCTACCGGGTACGGGGGGATGTGATTGACGTTTTCCCGGCAGAATCTGAAAAAGAAGCGGTGCGCATCGAACTGTTTGATGATGAAGTTGAAAACATCAGCTATTTCGACCCGCTGACTGGCGAGGTGCTGCGCAAAGTGCCCCGGGCAACGATTTATCCGAAATCCCACTATGTTACCCCCCGGGAAATACTGGTGGCCGCGGTCGATAAAATTAAAGTAGAGCTGCAAGAACGCCTGAAACAATTGCGCGATCACGACAAGCTGGTGGAAGCGCAACGCCTTGAACAGCGGACCCTCTATGATATGGAAATGATCATGGAGCTGGGCTACTGCTCAGGTATTGAAAACTATTCCCGTTATCTGTCCGGCCGTGACCCGGGTGCTGCACCGCCGACCCTGTTCGATTATCTGCCGGATGATGCGCTGGTGGTGATCGATGAATCCCATGTGACCGTGCCGCAGTTAGGCGCGATGTATAAGGGTGACCGGTCCCGCAAAGAGACACTGGTGGAATATGGCTTCCGCTTGCCGTCTGCGCTGGATAACCGGCCAATGCGGTTCGAGGAATGGGAGTCGATTTCTCCCCAGATGATTTTTGTTTCCGCAACTCCGGGTAAATATGAAGCAGCTAATGCCGGTCAGGTAGTAGAGCAGGTGGTACGCCCCACCGGGCTGCTGGACCCGCTGGTGGAAGTACGACCGGCACAAACCCAGGTCGATAACCTGTTAGGTGAAATCAATAAGGTCGCTGCCAATAAAGAACGGGTAATCGTCACGGTGCTGACCAAGCGGATGGCGGAAGATCTGACCGAGTATCTGGATGAACACGGGGTTCGGGTTCGTTATCTTCATTCCGATATTGATACCGTGGAGCGGGTGGAAATTATCCGTGACCTGCGGATTGGTGAGTTCGATGTACTGGTGGGGATTAACCTGTTACGTGAAGGCATTGATATGCCGGAAGTAGGCTTGGTGGCGATTCTGGATGCGGATAAAGAAGGCTTCCTGCGTTCGGAAACGTCAATGATTCAGACCATCGGCCGGGCAGCCCGTAATATCAATGGCCGGGCGATTCTGTATGCGGACCGGGTAACCGGCTCCATGCAGCGGGCGATGGATGAAACCGAACGTCGCCGTGAAAAGCAGATGGAGCATAACGAGAAGCACGGCATTGTGCCCAAAGGCATCAAAAAGTCGGTGGCTGACATTATGGAAGGGGCTTCGTCTATTCCGGGCCGTAAGAGCAGCAAGGCGGCGAAGAAGGTGGCTGAAGCCACTGCAGAATACAATGTTGATCCGGCACAGCTGAGCGGGCCGGAACTGGCGAAAGCCATGAGCAAGCTTGAAGACCAGATGTATGAAGCGGCGAAAAACCTTGAGTTTGAGAAAGCCGCACATTTCCGGGATCAGCTGGAAAAGCTCAAACACAGCGGTTTGTAATAGCGTTCTTCAGGAAAACCCGGCACATGCCGGGTTTTTTGTGCCTGCTGTTTGCCCCCAACACTCCGCTGTCGGCTGTGTCCTGAATGTCTGATTTGTCCGATAAGTCGCATTTGTCTGAAAAGTGTCTATGATAGAGAAGAGTTAAGGAGCCTCTATGCAGACATTTACCAGCGGCCAGATCGCGACTCTGTGCAACGTAAACCCCCGAACGGTGCTGCGCTGGATCACCAGCGGCAAGCTCAAAGCGTTCCGTTTACCCGGGGGAAATCACCGTGTACCTGAAGATGATTTTCTGGCCTTTCTGAACGACAACGGGCTGCCGGTACCGGCTGAGCTACAGCACACAGCCAGTCCGGACGGTGAGTCTTCCATCGCAGAAACGGTGGTTCACAGTGCCCCTAAAGTGTTGATTGTTGATGATGAAAAGGATGTCCGCCGGGCCATTAACCGGGTATTACGGCCGTTACGCTGGGAAGTACATGAAGCGGCTGACGGATTTCAGGCAGGCAGTCTGATGCTGCAGGAAAGGCCGGATCTGGTGTTGCTGGACCTGAGTATGCCGGGGCTGGATGGCTACGAAGTGATTCGCTATATACGGGGCAACCGGCAAATCTGTGACTGCAGGATTCTGGTGATTTCTGCACTGCCGTCGGCGGCGCTGAAAAAGGCGCTGGATTGCGGTGCCGATGAAGTGCTGGCCAAACCGTTCGACAACCGGAGGCTGCGTGAACTGGCGCAACATCTGGTGATGAATTCAAACCGTAAGGAAGCATAAGCGCCTGAATACGTTCGCCTTCTGAATAGGGAGTAACCGATATGCAGCTACGTCTGATCATTTTTCTGATGGTGTGTGTGCTGGCCTGGCCGGTGTTTGCCCGGGATAAGCTGATGCGGCTGTATATTGATGCAGATAACAGCATTTCGCGGCAGGCAACAGAATCGATTTACCGGGGCATGTATACCGCACTGAAGGAACGTGATTTTCAGATAGAAGGATACCGGTTTGAAATTGTTATCCGTGATCACCGGGGCAACTCTTCCCGAAGTAAGGCGAACCTGGAAGCCTTCCTGAAGGATGACCGTGGCTTGCTGATATTCAGCGGTTTGCATTCGCCACCGCTGCTGGCCAATCAGTCATTCATCAACCGGCAAAAAATTCTTCTGCTTGATCCATGGGCAGCCGCGGCCCCTATTACCCGCAGTAAAGAGGCGGAAAACTGGATTTACAGGTTGTCGGTTGATGACAGTAAGGCCGGTGAATTTATCACGGCCCAGGCGGTCGACAGGGAAGGCTTCAGCAGGCCCTATCTGTTACTTGAGAATACTGGCTGGGGCCGCTCAAACGAAAATAATATGCTCAGTGCGCTGGCGGAAAGAGGGCTGGAGGTAGCCGGCGTTAGCTGGTTTAACTGGTCGCTGGGACAATACAATGCCAGAAGTATCCTGCGTCAGGCCAGAGACTCCGGCGCTGATGTGATTTTTCTGGTCGCCAATGCGCCTGAAGGGAAGGTGCTGCTGCAGGCGATGGCGGACGATCCTTCCCTGAGACTGCCTGTACGCAGCCACTGGGGGATTACCGGTGGGGATTTCGCCTTGGATGTGTCCGCTGAAATCCGCCGGCAGACAGACCTTAAATTTATCCAGACCCGTTTTTCATTTCTGGAACTGCCCCGTACGCCGCTGGCTGAACAGGTGTTACAACAAGCCCGTGACAATTTTTCCGATGTGATCAGCGCCAGTGATATTAAGGCCCCGGCTGGGTTTATTCATGCCTATGATCTGACCAGACTGATGATTGCCGCGATTGAGCAGGCAGGCCTGAGTGGAGATGTAGTGGCAGACCGGGCGGGTATCCGTGCGGCACTTAACCGGCTGCAGCAGCCAGTTGAAGGGCTGATTAAAACCTACCGGCAGCCCTTTTCTGTATTCACCCCGCAACAGCCGGATGCCCATGAGGCGCTCGGCCCTCAGGATTTGCGTATGGCCCGTTATAACGGGCAGGGGAATATTATTCTGGAGTCTGAATAAATATGTCTGTCCGGCAAGCGCCTGAGCGCAAAACACGTAAACCCAGTATTGCCAGAGGGGTTGCCCGCCTGACTGCCCTGAGTATTGCTGTCATGGGGGTTCTGGTAGTCGTCCTGGTCGGTCTGCGGATTAACGGTGTCATGCAGGAATTGCGGCAGGAGCATCTGCGCCATGAAAGTCAGACGCTGGTGGCAGAGTTCGAGCGCTTTCTTGCTAACCAGTTAATTGTTCTGCGGGATCATGCCGCTTTTCCGGTGATGCGTCAGGGGGTATTGCAGCCTGAGCAGATGCGTGGCTACGTCAGTGATTTTATGCAAAATCTGTCGGTGATCGGCCGCCGTTATAAAGAAACCCTGGTGGATTTTCAGGGCCTGACGGTCTATTCAACCCGGCCGGAGCTGGAAGCGGATTACAGCCATGCCCCATGGATGCAGAAGGTGATCAGTGGTGAAGTATCTGAACTGATTATGCTGCATGCCATCCGGGGAGAATATTACTGGTGCATTGTTATTCCGGTGGAATATCAGGGGTTTGCAGAAGGGGCACTGATTACAGAAATTCCCCTGAGTGCAATGAGCAATGATTATCAGCTTAATGAACGTCTCAGCGATATGTATATTCGCCTGCTGCAGGGCGATCAGGAAGTTGCGCATTATGGCCAGCCACAACCTGACGGGGCGGTGTATCTGGCTGACTGGCCGTCGCAGAATCTGCGTTTTGAGTTTCAGGCAGATGATACCGCATTGCATAATCAGCGCTGGGAAATTCTCTTGCAACTGGTACTGCTGGTGGCATCGGTGGCCATTGTGATGGTGTTGCTGGCTTATCGCTGGGGACAACGGGCGATTGCCCGCCCGATCCTGTATCTGCAGCAGGAAATACGCCGTCTGAGTATCCGTAAAAACAAGGACCCGATTGATGAAGCCAGTGCCTGGCGGGAAGTTCAGGATGTGGCCCGGGGGTTTAACCGGATGTTACGGCGGATCGACCAGCGGGAACAGCAGCTAAAACAGTCAAACCAGGACCTTGCCCGGATGAACCGGCAGCTGCAGCAAAGTCAGGATCAGTTAGTGCATGCAGAAAAAATGGCCAGCCTCGGTACGCTGGCAGCGGGGGTTGCCCATGAAATCAATAATCCTATCGGCTATGTAAAGAGTAATCTGGGAACCCTTGAGGGTTATCTGGCTTCTGTGTTGCACTATCAGCAATTCATTGACCGGCACAGTGATACATGGCTTGAAGCTTTCCCTGAACAGCGTCAGCAGCTGGCAGAACTGAGGCAAAGCGCTGACATTGACTATGTACTGGAAGATGCACCTCAGCTGATCTGTGAGTCCAGGGCCGGGGTTGAAAGGGTGGCGGATATCGTGACTAACCTGAAGAGCTTCGCCCATGTGGGTGAAACTGAAATGGCCCGGGTGGATATGAATATCATTATTCAGGATACCCTCAAAGTGATCCGGAATGAGCTGAAATATAAAACATCAGTGTATGAAGACTATGATAATTTGCCGGAGATCGACGCCAATGCGGGCCAGCTTCAGCAGGTGATTATTAACTTGCTGATGAATGCCGTACAGGCAATTGAGACCCGCGGGGATATATTCATTGCCAGCCGGTATTGTGATGGTCAGATAATAATCAGCGTCCGGGATACAGGTTGCGGGATTGCGGCCGACAACATGAAAGACCTGTTTACGCCCTTCTATACCAGTAAAAAAGTGGGTGAGGGTACCGGGCTGGGCCTTTCGATCAGCCATGGCATCATTGAGAAGCATGGCGGCACTATAAAGGTTACCAGTCAGCCGGGTCAGGGGACGGAGTTCCGTATCTCATTGCCGGCAGATGTAGAAGCGGTACAGCAGGATTAAATACAACCGGCAGGTTTTACCTGATTACAGGGAGCGGCATGGATACTGATAACCGATCAATTCTTCTGGTGGACGATGACGTTGAATATCTGGCGGCGCTAAAAGCCCTGCTGGAACCTGCCGGGCACCAGATCCACTGCGCCGAATCCGGTGGTGCCGGTCTGGATATTCTGGCGGACAGCCCCATGGATCTGGTGATCAGTGACATGAATATGCCAAATATGAGTGGTGATGAATTTCTCAGTGAAGTGGCTGCCAGATGGCCGGAAACGGAACGTATCGGCATGACGGCGTCGGTTGAATCTGAAGTAACGGTCCGGGCCATCAATAAAGGCAAGGTCAGCCGTTTTCTGCTCAAACCCTGGGAAGATGATGAGATGCTGCAGGCGGTAGAAAAATGCTTGCAGCTGGGACAGTTAAAGCGCGAGAACGAACAGCTGCACGCGCTGACGCTGGCGAGCAATAAACAGCTGAAAAAACTGACCCGTAAACTGGCCGGTGCCGTTGAAGACAGAACTGCCCGGCTGTTGCACAGCCATACCGAGCTGAAAAGCAGTTACCGTTCGGTGGTACGGATGTTTTCCGCGCTGACTGCCCGCCGTCTGGGGCAACTGGCGGAAGACAACGTCAGGCTGAATAAACTGATGGTCACGGTCGCTAAGTTAAGCCCTCTGAAGGGCGGGGATTTAAAGCAGCTCTATTATGCCTGGCAGTTGCGTAATATCGGTAAACTGAGTTTTGATGATCAGCTCATTAAGCCCGCCTATCTGCAACTCTCCCCGGCCCGACAGCGTCTGTACCGCCGGCATCCTCTGCTGGCTCAGGCGCAGATTATGTTGGTAAAGCCGCTTTACGACGCCGGTAAGATTATTGCCCAGCATAAAGAATATCTGGATGGCAGTGGCTATCCTTCAGGCCTTAAAAGTGACGACATCAGCCTTGGGGCGCAGTATCTGTGTGTCGTAAATGATTATGTGGAATTAGTGAACGGCCATTATTCCGAGCGGGCTTACAGTACCGCAGAAGCCATCCGCTATATGCAGGAAACCGCCGCCGAGCGTTATAACCCTGAAGCGCTGAAAACACTGGTTAAAGCTTTGCAGGAACTTAATAAGCAGGGTGCGGCTCTTAAGGATGAATACATTGGCAGCGTAGAGCTTAAACCGGGGATGAAACTGACCCGTGATCTGCTCAGTGAGCAGCATGTCCTGTTGCTCAGTGCCGGCATGGTGATGGATGAGGTGGCGATTGAGCGCCTGCGGGAGATGGAATTTAATCTGGGCGAGCATTTTCGTATTTACATACAGCAACGTAAGTCTGGCCGGGCCTGAGCGGCCAATTTATATGGGCGGTTCTTAAGGGCAGAGTCAGCCACTGGCTGTACTATAACTGTTTGATTTTATGACAGGGTATACCCAGTCTGGTGAGTTATCTGGCTTCATACGCAGATAAACGGTCAGTATCGTTGTAGGCTTATCTCTAAGGTTCATGTAATTACGTCCGGACAGCGCAGAAAATTATCAGTTTGCCGGAAACACGGGATGTTTAACGGATGTGGAAATCACCGGTAAGCATTCCCGGAGCAGTACTATGCATGTAATAGCGGCATTTTATGTTTTCTCAATTGATTCTCTGACTCCTCTGGCGTTCCGGCAATCACGCTTACAGAGAGGTCTTATGTTAATTCCAACCCAACCGGTCAGTTCATAAACCTGTGTCATGAAGCTTAAAACCATTCAGTTTTCTCTGGCGTTACTCTGTCTTCTGACGCTCTTTGGCAGTTTAGTCGGCTATATCTGGTTACTTGAAACAGATGCTGAATACCAGTCCCGGCAGCGGGCCGACAGCTACGTGGAAAAAGTAAATGCAGAGCTGGATGCATATCTGCGGGCACAATCCCGGCAGTTAAGTCTGCAGGCCAGCCTGACAGAAGTCACCGGTTTCTACTCCAGCCCTGGTGAAGACCCTACGCCGGTTCTTAACCGTATCTGTGATATTAATTCTGCTTCCCTGTGTTATCTGATGGATCTCGACGGTTATATGGTGGCCGTGAATGATAATCCGCTGAAACAGCAGATACTGGGGAATAATTTCGCCTACCGTCCGTATTTCAGCCAGGCCCTGTCAGGGATTTCATCGGTGTATCTGGCGCTGGGGTACCGTACTAAAAAAAGGGGCCTGTATTTTTCCCATCAGGTCCGCGGTGAACAGGGTCAGTTGCTGGGGGTCATCGTTAATAAGATAGATATTACCGGCCTCGAAGAACGGTTTACTGACGTGCCGGGCAAGATGGTGTTGTTATCACCGGACAGCATTGTGATGGCATCGAATATCCGGGAGTGGGTGTTTAAAAGCATGAATCCGCTGGACAGCTGGCAGCAACAGTTGCTGGTTGACGGGCGTCAGTTTGGTGAGAGAGTCACCGAAACCTTACCCTTTGTCTGGAAAAACGGCTCACCTGATGTGACTGATGAGTTTGGCAATAATTATCGGGTATCGACGGCTGAAATTGAGCGGCTGCCCGGGTGGCGCTGGCTGTATCTCGAAGATGAAAACTATTTACCTTCCAGCCATTTTTCCGATTTATCGGTGCTGACACTGCTGACGCTGATGGCGGTGATTCTGACGATGATTACCTGGATGCTACTCAGTAAGGGGCGTACGTATATTCATGAGCTGAGCCGTGAAATTCATGATTTGCGTATCAGTGAGTCCCGTTTGCGGCAGCTGACCCAGACCGGCAGTGAAGCCGTTCTGTTGCTGCGGGGCAATCAGATCATTGATTTCAATGAAATTGCCGAAGGTATGTTTGGTTATACCCGCAATGAATTACTCAGTACCGAAATGCCCGACCTGTGGGGCAGCACTCAGACTGAACGGGTGGCAAAAGCGATGGCTAACAGTGAACAGCATATTGAAGCTGAGGCCGTTCGCCACGACGGGATGAGTTTTCCGGTCGAGCTGAATACTAAACACATCATCCTGGATGATGGCCCCGCAACAATCATCAACCTGCAGGACATTACCGTACGCCGGCAGCGTGAAAAGCTGGTTCGGTATCAGGCACAGTTTGACGCCCTGACAAACCTGCCCAACCGTACCCTGATGACCCAGCGTCTGGAAAGGGCAATCAGCCGCTCAGCGCTGAATGATGGTTTTGTTGTGCTGATGTTTATTGATCTGGATGATTTTAAAAAGATCAATGATAGCCTGGGGCACAAAGTTGGCGATGAACTGCTGATATCTGTTTCACAGCGATTGCAGGATGTGATCCACGAAGACGATACGCTGGCGCGCTACGGCGGTGATGAATTCATCCTGATTCTGGAAAATCAGCAAAGCCAGGCGGACGCCGAAGCCATAGCCCGAAAAATACTGGTGGCACTGGCGATGGAGTTTCAGTTGCAGGGCCGCAGTTACTTCATTTCTGGCAGTATTGGTCTGGTGATTGCGCCGCAGGATGGCACCCAGCCGGAAGAGCTGCTGAAGAAGGCTGATACCGCCATGTATCACGTCAAAGCGGAAGGGCGTAACAACTTTGCCTTCTATACACCGGAAATGAATAACGAGATTACCGACCGGCTGGAAGTGGAAGATCAGTTACGCGGTGCGCTGGAGCGGGATGAGATTTATCTGAACTTTCAGCCGATATATTCTTTTAAAGAGCAGCAGTTGCTGGGCGCAGAAGTACTGGTACGCTGGGATAATATACAGCTCGGCATGGTACCGCCGGATGTGTTCATTCCGGTTGCGGAACAAACCGGCTTAATTGTCCCGCTGGGAGAATGGATTCTGACTCAGGCCTGTCATCAGGCGAAGCAGTGGAGCGAACAGCTTAACGGTGAGTTTACGCTGGGAATCAATGTATCGCCCCGGCAGTTTAAAGACGGCCATATTGTGCAGGTGTTGCATCAGGCACTGGAAAACAGTGGTTTCCCGGCTCATCAGTTAGTCCTTGAGATCACCGAGGGTCTGCTGATTAAGCACGATGCCAGTACAAAAACCGTTCTGCAGCAAATCAAGGACATGGGTATTTGTCTGTCGATGGATGATTTCGGCACCGGCTATTCTTCCCTGAGCTATCTTAAACAGTTCCCGTTTGATGTGGTGAAAATTGACCGCAGCTTTGTCCGGGATCTGGCCAGCGATCCGAGCGATCAGAAACTGATTCTTGCCTCAATTGCGATGGCCAAAGGCCTGGGGCTGAAAGTGGTTGCAGAAGGGGTGGAAGACGTTTATCAGTATGACTTCCTGCACACCGCCGGATGCGATGCGGTGCAGGGGTATCTGCTTGGCCGGCCAATGTCTGCAGAGGTTTTTTATGCTCAGGTTATGGATTCATCAGTGCCGTCAGAAGACCTTGTTGAAGATGGGGTATCTGTGCCGCAGCCCGGATTGACTGACTAGCAAGAATTCGTCCACATACTCTGTAAGCCCACCTGGCCTTGATTTCCTGTCGCGGTATTAAACTGACTCTTCTGTCAGTTCCTGAGGGTCTGACAGCGGATCGCTGGCTGCAGATTCGCCCCGTTTAAGTGGCAGATAAATACTGAAGCGGCTGCCAACCCCCGGCTTACTGGCCACTTTCAAACGCCCCTGATGATTTTTGATGATGGAATAGGTGATCGACATTCCCATGCCGGTGCCTTCGCCCACAGGTTTGGTGGTAAAGAAAGGATCGAACAGGGATTTCAGTACTTTTTCATCCATCCCGCAGCCGTTGTCCGTAATCTGAACAAGGACTGCTTCATTTTCAGTTCGGGTTTCAATGCGCAGCAGTGGCCGTTCTGTGTTTTTCATGGCGTGGCAGGCATTCACAATGATATTGAGAAAGGTCTGATTCAGTTCGTTAGCTTTGCCGGGCACTAATGGTAATTCTGTAAAATGTTTTTCAACAGTGACGGTGTTTTTCAGCTGGCTGTTGAGAATTTTCAGAGTGCTTTCCAGACCATCAATAACGTCCACATCTTCCCAGTCAGTATCCTGTGAGTGTGCAAAGCGTCTGAGGTTCTGTACGATGTCTTTCAGGCGGTCCAGACCCTCCTGTGAGTCCGCCAGCAGGCCGGTGATGTCTTCGCTGATAAACACCAGATCTTCGGCTTCTATCAGCCCGGTGAGTGCCTCAGCCTGTTCCGGTTTCAGCAGCTCATCAGTCTGCCAGCGCAGTACCAGTTGCAGCAGCTTCTGATATCCCCCGATATAACCATTCAGGCTGCCCAGGTTACTGTAAACAAATGCCAGCGGATTATTGATTTCATGGGCAACGCCGGCAGACAGGGTGCCCAGCGTTGCCAGCTTTTCGTTACGCATCAGCGCGTTATGCTGTTCTTTCAGCCGTTTGTTAGACGCCTCTAACTGCTGGTTTTTCAGAAAAAGCTCGCGGCTTTTATCATCCAGCAATTGCTCAGCTTCCAGACGGGCAGCCCTTTCCCGGGCATAGGCCGTCTTATAGGCTTGTGCTTCGTCGTTCATGCTGTCTGCTCAGTAAACCGGATGATTAAATCACAATGATCAGCCCCCTGATGGGTGCAGACCGGATGTGTCATTTCAATTGCCTCGTTGTAACGGCTGGCCGCACCGCGAATCAGCCCTTCAGCCAGCAGACAAAGCTGACGGGGGGAGCGGTATTCCATGACAAGGGTATGATCGTCAGGCTCATGGCAAATAATCGATGGCAGGTCCGGAGACTCGTAGAGTTTACGGACTTCTACATGAATCACGGAATCGATGCTTTTCAGAAAGTCTTTCAGGGTCGGCTGGGTTTCCAGAAATACCGGATAGCGGCGGGCAAGCTGGTCAAACAGAAACTCACCGAAGGCACCCACAACCGCTTCAGCCGGTAGCTCCAGCCGGGCAGACACTTCACCAACCAGTGCAAAGAGCTTATCATCCGGGTAGCTTTTGCCGGCGGTGTAGATGCCGTCCTGGCCGAGTGTGCCGAGAATATCGTTCCAGGCCATCATGCCACATTTCTCGATGACCATTTCTTCAAGAATGTTGAAGATAACTCCTTTCATGGACGTCCTCCTGACGCAGCTGTTCACCTATATCCTTTAAATATAACGGGAATTCAGCGATTTGCAGTACGTTAATTACCCATTGCGGGTTGAGAAGATGACGGCATGCTGCCATGCCCATCCTCAAATGCTTTTTTTAACCACCGACCGGTATTCGGGAGTGGCAGATCTGCGGGGAGGTCCGGATTGTTGAGGATAAAAATACGCCGGTGCTTCAGACCGGACTGTTTAATCACTTCCCGGTGGTACTGCATGAATAACCGGTCGAAAGAGCCGTCGGCTTTTGCCTGTTCGAGACCGCGCTGCAGACGGTCGGCCAGTGCCTGATTATCTTTGCTGACGTAGAAAAAAACCGGGTAAGGGTAGTAAAGCGCAAATCCCTTATCCGCCGTTAATTGCGGATAGTCCGGTTTTCGTTCTTCCAGCTCTTTATAGATTTCATTGATGCCCCGGGGGAAGTAATCAAAGCGACCCGCGCTGAGCATAGAAAACAGATTAGGGTAGCGGGCAACGCCTGTGACTGGCAGTTGATTCGCCTTGAGAATGGAGAGATCAGCCCAGTGACTGCCGAATCCGGCATTTAGCTGGCGCAGATCGTTCAGGCTGCTGATGCCGGCAAATACATCCGCCTGACGGAGGTGAATCATAGCAATCCGGTAGCCGAGAATGCCCTGAAGGATAGGCACTTTGACCGACAGAAAACGTGCCTCCCGTTCTGTCGTTGCGGAAAGAAAAGCAATGTTAATGCCCTGTTTCATTTCCAGTGACTGGAGACCACGAGCCTGGGTCATTTCTTCAGTGATCGGGCTGAGCAGGTAGGGGCCATCGGTTGCGGCGGTTTTATCCAGCGCAAGTTTAAGCAGATCGATCCGGTAGCTGTACCGGGAGTCGGTCTGAAAGAATTTCAGTGTCAGAGGCGTACTGTGTACGAAGGTACCGAACAGCAAAAGCAGTACACAGGCCAGAGAGCGAACAACAGCAATCATAAAACAACCTGTCAGATAAATGCTTCAGCGGTCTGGAATGGAAAAGTATACATGGCTGAACGGGTGCAAGTGTGAATAATGTGTTAATTGGGCAAAGGAACAGTCAGAAGCTGAGCATTGACTAAAGTCTAACGGGCGTTTTATGAGCTGCAGCTGAATTACAGGGGATTTAAATAAGAAAATTTGACGATCTGCCTTTCGGGAAGGATAAGTTATTAAAAACACCGGTAAAAACTGCTTGCGTCCGGCAATGATTTGCCTATAATACGACCCCACTTCAGGACTATAGCTCAGTTGGTTAGAGCGCTACCTTGACATGGTAGAGGTCCCCAGTTCGAATCTGGGTAGTCCTACCAAAATTCTTCAAGAAAAACAGACGTTTATGTCTGTTTTTTTTCGCCTGCAGTTTTTCAGTTTCCAATCAGTTTCCAATCAGTTTCCAAACGTTTCTGATCGAAGTTCTTTTTTGTCTTTGGATCCCTCCTCGTATTAGCAATCTAGCCAACTCTTCCTGACCCGTGTCATTGCAGTTAAAGTAGCTGCAATCACAAGGAAAAAGGAATCCGTGAATGTTACTGGAACAGATTGCTGGATATGAGTTACCAACATTAGGTTTATGGCCTCATTATTCTCCTCAGTTCGATTGTTGGATGATGCATGCCTACAAGCTAAAAAAAAATGGTAGTTTAGCTTGGTACAAGTACTTTATAGAAGGCGGAAATGATTGGGTAAAGCCTGAGTTATACAGCGACCTTAAGGAAGCGGAAAGTGTAGCTAGAGACAGGAACCCTGCATTGCTATTGAACATAGATAGTTTGGCTGTAAAAGATGAAGTAAGGCTATCTCTTCGATTGAAGGTAGATAAAGCGTTAAAGTCTAGAGATCGGCTAATTGAAGAAGAGTTGTTGATGTTAGAGGTTGCTAAGGAGAAGCATTCAAAAGCCGAGCGCCCTAGTATCCATAGTCTGGTTCTATCTGAAAAGCACGAGCATTTACGTGGGGAACTGCATAGCCAATTGCAAGAAATGCCTTATCTGCAGATTGCTCGTGTTAAACATACAATTCTTGCCCGTAAGGGGGAGAGTGATTGGTCAACTGAATTGTATAAGTACACTAAATCAGAGCAAGCATGCTATCGAGAAAGGATTGCACGTGGCTTTGGTTATTGCGGTACTGCTCATTGGGGTAAGACAAAAGCCGCCATCCGTGCTGAGTTATTGCCAAGGGCTAATGAATTGCTTGCGAAGGCTAGTGTTAAAAGAATGTTAGATGAAGCTTTACGTGATGGTCGTAAGGTGATCGTGGCTGGAGGTTTCGTTTTTTGGTACGAGGCTAACGAGAAAGTAGGCTGGATCGTTAAAGAAGCGAATTATTCAGATAGTAAAAAGGCAAACATAGCTTTATGGGCTGAAGGTACGATTGTTTCAAAAAATCATGGACGAATCGTTGTATTACCATACATCAAAGAGAATGGTGAGTTAGTCCAGGGTCATACAAAGAATGCGCCTAATGATGGTAAAGCTACACCAAGAGATCCGAGAGAATACCTTGAATTACCATTTGATATTCTCAGAGGTGATTACATGAGAACTTTATTTGGTGAGCTGCAGTACGAATAAGCTTCTTCCAGCTTATCGATGTCATGGCAAGCAAAGCCTGTCATGACAAAAAGTTTGCAAGTCAGTGCCAAAAAATCCGCTAATTTACATTCAAAAAGAACTTTGCCTCTATACCTGCAATTCAAGGTTTTGGTTGATCTAGTTAGTTGTTCGTCAGCGGCCATGCTGATAGATTTTGATCTTCTGTACTTGAGTAATGGAAAGGAAAGAAAGGATGCCTAGACGTGGCGGAGCTGACTGGTCTGAAGAAGAGCTTGTGCTCGCGCTTCATACCTATCAATCAAATCTTGATCAAGATTTGGTTGCTACCCATCCTTCAATCGTAAAATTGAGCGAGGATTTGCGGCAAGCACCTTTGAATTTAGATTGGGAGCGAGACGCTTCTTATCGCCCTCCGGATGGTGTTCGATCTAGAGTTGGGAATTTTCGTCGTATTGCCAATAATCAGTTGGATAATGTCCCTAAATCAGCCATTGCTGTGTGGGATAAATTCGGCAGCAATTCACTCAAGCTTAAAAAACGTTGCGATCAGATACGTACATCATGGCAAAGTAAGAAGGCGTTGGTCCCTTCAGGGGTTCTCCCGTTTATAAAAGGAAGATTATATAAGCGTAGTCATCTTCATGATTTATGGGGAGGTTCCAGGCAAAGTGGAATTGCGCCGTCAGCAAAGCAAAAAGTAGTTTTCATTTTTACCGGTGAAAGTGGAGAACAACATGGTTATGAAGACCGATGGGTTGATGGCGTTTTTCGATATGCGGGTGAAGGGCAGCGTGGAGACATGGCGTTAAATTCCAATAACATGTCGATCATCGGACATGTAGCTGCTGGTAAAGATCTTCTGCTATTTAAGCAGGCTGACAAAAGAAGTTATGTTACTTTCGAAGGTCAGATGATTTATACAGGTCATGACACTACGAGAGGTGTAGATACAGATGGTAATGAGCGAGAGCTAATAATATTCGATCTGGTACCTATCGAAGAAATGGCATCTACTTCAAATTCAGAGTTAGAGAATGAAGTTGATGAAATCGATGATCTGGGAAGGCTGCGAGAGTTAGCAATGGAGGCTGCCACATGGAGCGGTAAATCAAAAGATGTACAGAAACAGTACTATCGACGCAGTTTTGCTGTTAAAAATTATGCTTTGAGAAGAGCTGCAGGAAGCTGCGAAAGCTGCAAACTACCAGCTCCTTTCGAGACAACTCAAAATGCCCCGTATCTCGAAGTGCATCATGTAAACAAATTATCAGATGGTGGTCCTGATCATCCTGACTTTGTGATTGCTTTATGTCCGAACTGCCATCGGAAGGCACATTATTCCAAGTTTGCTGCGGAATATAATTTAGAACTGAAGGCAAAATTGGCAACTTTATCTGTGACGTAGCTAGATATCGTTCACTCCCCCTCATCAACTAACCTTGCGATTTCTGGGGGGAGAAGGGTGTTGTTCCAGTCAATCTCATCAACATTTACCTGGTCTAGAGATAAGTCTGCATTAACGGCGACTGGTCGTATTTGTTCGTGGCCGGCGATGTAGTGTTCAGTCGTTGTCACTTTACCATGGCCAGCCAGGGCCATGATGTATTCCAGGGAATAGCCTGCTTTGAAGTACATCAAGATCCCCAGTGCACGAATGTCATGTAGGGTCGGACGTTCTCTTTTCGGCAGGTGATCGTATGCTCCGGAAGCGTCCCGAGCCTTGCTGAATTGCTTTGACAGGTAGTCAGGCAGAACGGCGAAAGGATGGGGTTTCGCATCCCGGACTTTTGCTGACATCCGGACCGGCCGGCAATGCACCAGATACGGACAGGGAATGTTACTGGATAATGACGAATCAACTGCATTCCAAAGTGCATCACCCATCGATATCTGAATATAAACCGGGTTCGAATAGTTACGGGTTTTCTGCTGCAGGATTTTGATTGATTTGTTTGCACGATTGACGTGATCGCGGTGCATTGCGATGAGGTCAGACCGGCGCTGCAGGCTGTACAGAGCAATATCCATAGTGCGTTGAATCCACTCTGGTGCGAATGTCCGGACTTTCTGAAAGCCTTCCAGTGTGTGCCGTTTGCGCTGGCGAGGCTCGGCAACCTTAGGCTGTAATTCAGTTGCTGGATTATTGTCTCTGTATCCCTCTGCAATCGCATATCTGAACAGTTCTTTCAGCAGAGGTATATGTTTGTTCTGGACGTGGCCAGACCTAGACTTTAAGTGCTGAGCCAGGTCGAAAGTCGTTACCTGCTGGCAGGGGGTTTTACCTAACAAGGTGTTGTACTCATTCACAACTAGTTGTTTACCGTCAAACGTCTGTTGACTGATTTTTCCCTGCTCAAGTTTTACGGCAAGCATGTTGTTCATGTACTCGTCGATCACTTGCATCATCGGCGGGTTTCTGGGGTTGTATGGCTGCGGATTGTCAGCAAGGTTTAGTACCTTCTCAACCAGAGTGCCTGAAGCCCTTAGCGCCGTTGTCAGCGCATTGGCTGCCTCAATGGCTTCCTGCTCACTGTCGGTTTTAAGTGGTTCCAGATCGCCGTTAGGCATTCTGTAATAGAAATACCTACGGCCATTAGGTTTGTTTACCACTTTAAGGTGAGGGGCCTTGTCGTTACGGCGTGGACTCATGCTACTTTCATTCCGGTATTAGCGGCGGTTTTTGCCAGGATTGCATCAGCAACCGGGTTGCCGGTTAGCCTGACTGATTTTTCAGCCTGAGGCGCAGCAGGCTGATTTTCACTGTATCCCCATGCCGGTGATCCGTCCGGAAGGACATAGACATACCAGCGGCCACCGAACTTAATGCCGGGGACAGTGCCTTTCTTGATTTGGCGTACAACGGATGCATTGCTTACACCGCCTTCAGTGTAGTTCTGAAGAATGTACTCAGCGACCGGTTGTTTCTTTGGCCATTTGCTTCGGTTCAGATGTTGTGTAGTCATATTAAATTAGCCTCGCTAACATCGGTTGCAGCACTTCTACCGGGGCGGGTTCGAAGTGAGGGTAGGGGTGACGTCGTTCTATATCTGAGTTGTGTAGAGATATGCAGAGGTTTCTGCATATCCCATCGCAGTAAGGGCAAGAAGCCATTAGCTTAAAATCTCTCTGGCGCCGTTTTCGTTTGGTGCGCTGAGAATACCTGCCTGCTCCATCATCTCAATGAGACGAGCAGCGCGGTTGTAACCAATCTTCAAATCACGCTGAACAGCAGATATGGTTGTTTTTCGTTCCTCCTGTACGAACTTCACTGCTTCGTCGTACAGAGGGTCATTAGCTGAATCAAGCAGGTCCGGCTGATCATCTTCAGAGATCGGTTTGTCGCGCTCATCAGATTCATATTCTTCGATGCCTGGCAGAATGATCATTACTTTCTGGCCAGTCTGATCAGCCAGTTCGTGAGCGCCGGATGGTGCGCCATCTTCGCCGAGGGTACGTTCAATTTTCATCTTGGCTTCAATGCCGCCTTTGAAGACAACCTGATCCACGGTTGCCATAACAAATGGGCGACCGTTAGCAGAGATGTGCTTTACGCACGTTTCAACAGCTTCAGATGTTTGCTTATCGATGCTTTCCAGAAAGTCGTCCTGAGTGGCCTGGCTCATTTTCTGCCAGACATCAGGCATTGCTTTACAGCAGCGGACGATGATACCCATTAAATCCGCCTGCATTGTTTCAACGGAGGTGATTAAGGTTTCGCTGTTTTCGGTATCGGTTAGTGCATTCATTGAAATGGTTCCTGTGGGGTTGTAGTTGCAATGTTGTTTAATTAGCCGTTTCGCTAAAACGGTATGTCGTCGTCGAAATCATCCATGCCTGGCGCCGGTTGTGGTGCTGGTGCCTGTTGCCGTGGCGGCTGTTGGTACTGCTGCTGCGGTGCCTGCTGCTGGTATTGCTGCTGATAACCGCCTTGCTGATACTGCTGTTGTCCGCCGCCTTTATCGTTACGGCCATCCAACATTTGCATTTCACTGGCAACAATCTCAGTGGTGTACCGATCCTGGCCGCTTTGATCCTGCCATTTGCGGGTTCGTAGAGAGCCTTCCAAGTAAATCTTTGAGCCTTTGCGCAGGTATTCACCGGCAATTTCCGCCAGACGGTTAAAGAACACCACACGGTGCCATTCGGTACGTTCCTGCTGTTGGCCGGTTTGCTTGTCTTTCCAGCTTTCCGAAGTGGCTACCGTGATGTTGGTTACGGCGTTGCCACTCGGCATGTATTTGGTATCTGGGTCGTTGCCCAGATTACCGATGAGGATTACTTTGTTTACGCCGCGAGCCATGGGAACCTCTTAGGCTGCATCATGCAGTGCAGCAGTGTTGACGTTGTATTTAGTGAGGATCTCATTCAGCTCAGCCATGGCAGATGCTGAAACTATGTTACGAACTCCCCAGGAACCGATAGCTGCATTCAGGCACTTTGCATCAGCCAGTGGCTCGCCGCGGCGTGTGGGTGTCTGAAAGCGAGGGGTAGAGGTTACCGGTATAGACTGCTCAGCAATTGCCGGTGAAGGCTCCTCAGTAGCTGTAGTAGGCTGTTTAGCAGCTGCTTCCTGTTCTTCCCGAATACGCTGTTCTTCCTGTAAGCGGATGGTTTCACGCTCTTGTTCCAGCCGGTCATCTTCGTCACGGATGCGGTTTTTGATTTCTGCCTGAACGTGCTCAGTAGCCAGCAGGGACAGGGTGGATGCATCGCTGAACAGATGGTGATAGCTTTCAGCTACTTCATTAAGTGCTGTCAGGTTCTTCTGTATCAGGTTGCTGTGTTGGGTGGCTTCGATTTTGGACGCCGCCAGCAGGTCATCAGCGGCGGAGCGCAGGCTTGTAATGGTGCGCTTACCTTTAATTGCACCGGCAAAATCATCATTAACAGCAGGTATCCGGACCGGGTATTTATTCCCGAACATGGCCTCGAGGGATTTTTCCAGATCACCGATATGCTTGCTCAGGGCCAGCTTACCGCTTGAAACAATATCGCTACGGATAGCAAGCTTTCGCTCTTTCACCAGCTTGTCGACGCTCAGGCGCTTTTGCCGGGTCGCTTCTTTGATGCGATCAATGGTTTTGAACAGCTCGTTAATGCTGGCGGTACTTGCCAGCGCCTGCTCTTTCACCCGGCCCAGTTGATCCTCTGCGTTTTTGCAGAATTTCACTGCTTTTTCGGCATCAGCAAAATCCTGATCAGTTTGCAGATCCGTTTTAATGCTGTTGATGACGGCTGTTGCTTTCTGCTCAAACTCGGGCAGGTTGCTGGCCAGCACTTCGCCGGAGATGTTTACTGACAGGGCCGGCAGGTTTTCGATATCGGCACCCGCAGGCACCGGCTTTTCTTCGACGTGTTCGTAGTTGGCTTGATCGGTCGCGAACTGATCCCAGCCGGCGCGCAGCTGTTCTTCATCGCCTGGCTGCAGTTCATACCAGAAGGTATAGGTATTTTCTTCCGTACCATCGGTGACCATGTACAGGCACTTTTCCGCTTCACTGACGATCAGCTGCTGAACGACCTGCCAGCGGTCCGCCTCTGGCATTTTGCCATCCTGGATGCTGGCAACCTTTTCAGCGTTGTACTGCTTACATTCCCATGCAACGGTGCCCATCATGTTCAGGCCGTCGAATGATGCCAGCAGCACTTCGTCTTCCGTCAGGCCAGTGACCGGATATAGCTCTTCGCCAATGATTTTTTCAGCGATAGGGCGTGCCAGCGCTTCAATTGCGTGGCCTTTATCCAGAACGTGTTCCTGGAACCAGCTGCTGAACTCCTGCTCGGTGCCCAGCGCTTTCATCTGAAGCAGTTCGTTACGCTTCACACTCTTGGAACACGCCATCATAATGCTGGCTTCAGAGGCGGTGAAGTAGTGCAGGCGTGATGCCTTCCACTCTTCAGACCCTTGGATTAACTGTAAAATCTTCATGCTGCCACCTGCTTAATTTGCTGTTGCTGTTCGTCGGTTAACTGAGCTTTGCTGCTGACCATTGCTATGATTTGGTCCGGTGTCCGCTTTTCTGATTCGATAGCGGATTTCCATGTTGGAAAGTTCTTCTCGAAGTCATCTGCGGAGTAGAAGGGCATTGCTTCTGGCTCTGATGCAGAAGGGCTTACATCCTTCGGCTGTACTGATTCGATGCGCTCCGCTTCATCTGGATCAACGATTCCGGACAGGCCGAATGCATAACGGGCAGCCTGAATGGTCGCTTTGTGGCGAAGCATACGGGCTGGCCATTTTTTCCACGGATCAGATGTGCCGGCGCATTCATTGAAATACTCGGTTACCTCTGTGTGCCGGGTGCGGTCTTTACGGAAGATTCGGCAGGTGATGGCAGATAGCTTGCCTTTGTCATCAAGACTGTCTTCAAACTCCATACCGTCGAACTGAGGGTGTCCGTTGATGATCTTCAGCCAGCCGTCGATTGACACGATTGGCTGAATAGCGCCCCGGTTCGCAAATGCGTAAATCTCTTTGGTCAGCGGGTTCAGTTTGTATTCGTTGGCAATGGCCAAGAAGGTTACAAACTCTTCGTTGCTTACCTGATTGCCATTGTTTCCTTTGGCCTTAATCAATGTATTCATAACGATGCCGTGCATTTCACCGGCATCAATATTCAGACGCTGCGCAAGGTTGCTCAGAACCGCTGGTGGCTGGTAATGCGTGGATTGCTGTGTCATATCCCTATCTCCGGGTTTTGCTAATCGGTAAGCTCTGAGCGTATTCAGCAGCCTTGTTTTGTGCTTTACGCTTTTGCTCGCGCTGAGTCTGTTTTTTCTTATCGGTGGTCATGCTTCTATGCTGCGTAGTCCCTGCCTAAAAAGTCGCTGAGCAGTTCAAGCTCTTGCAGGATTGATTCGTAATGCTCGTCAACCAGCTGTACAGCGGCCTGTTTCATTAGCCTGGTCAGATCCGCCTGAAGGCCGAGGCGCGCTGATTTGATTGCCCAGACACCGGCTTTCAGTGCTTTCATATCTTCTTCCAGCGTGTCATTACCGCCGGATAACGTGTTTTCCATAAAGCGCTCAATCACCGCGGATTCGTTAAGAGAGCAGCGCTTATGTTCTGCATCGAAATACGAAAGCGGTTCGCCGTTCAGCACCTGCGAAGCTAGTGCTTCAATGCGGCCCTGGCGGCTGATCGTTGCAGTGTCTTCCTGTACTTCTGGGCCGCTGATGAGCACGTTTTGTTGATATGCGTTAATCATGGCTATCTCCCTTAGGCGACTGATTTAAGCAGGCGCTGTAAAAGTGATGGCTCAGTGAACCGGATGAGAACCGCGGGGAACTCGGCTCTATCATCCAGCTCACGTTTTGCCAATTTGGCGCGCCAGTTAGCCAGGCGCTTTGCTCGCTGCAGTGACGGGAGTGAGAAAGGTTTATGAGTTACTGAATTAAGTACGATCATGTGTTCCTCAAACTGTCCTGTTAGCAAGTAGTAACAAATGTTAGTTAACTAGCATTGGAGTAAATGTTAGTTTGCTAGCATTTTTGCGTCAAGTGGTTTTTTTAAAATTTAATGGCCAGTTCGTGGAGTCGAAAAAAAACCCGCTCAGATGGCGGGTTTAGGTTTTGAAGAGGTAAGAGTTAGTGGCAGTGGTATGCCTTGGTTCCCGAGTGGCATCCGTTGCTATCAGTTCCGCCTGAGTGGGCGCTTGCTATGGATGTTGTAAAAAGCGCCATAAATGCGATTGCAATCAGCTTTTTCATGATATTTCCTTTTCATGTACTGGCTTGAAAGTAGCGACGGCTTAACACTACTGGTTTATATTCGGAAAAAATAACGCGGTAATTACTTAATTGCAGCCGTATTGGTTACAAGTCTTGTTGTAGTAATTACCATTACTATCCGTTCCGTTATGGTATGTAGTATTACCGATGGTTGTTGAGGTGCCGCTCCAGGAATTTCCGTTTGAAGCGCGCCCGTTTTGATATGTGGTATTACCTATAGTGGTGGAGTCTTGGGACCAGGTTGATCCTGTGTTGCTGTTTCTGCCGTTAAGATATGTAGAATTTCCGATTTTTTGAACATCGTACGTATTGCCAGAATTGTCATAGCATGTTTTGTACGAACCGGAACCGTAGCACTCGGCGTGGGAAGGTAAAGAAAAAACTAAAGCAAACAGTGATGCAAAAAGGGTGGTTTTAATCATATATCATTCCTTGAGTATATTGAGGGCGACAGCTTCCTGCTCAATCAAATCAGAACATTTATTATAGCTTTCTGGCAAGTATGCCTGCAACTCTACCAATTATTGTCAGTTGACCGATATTGTGAGGGGCAACAGTTTGATCCTGATACGCAGGGTCAAAATTATTGTCTGATCGAATTGTCCAGTTTTGATCAAAGTTTTTAATAAAGCGTTTAACTTTCAATTCACCATCGAAAGCAAAAGCGTAAATGCTATTGCTTGTCAGCCGGGATTGAGATGTGTCAACAATAATACGGTCGCCATCCCTAAGAGTTGTTTCCATTGAGTCACCTTTAACGGAAACAATTCGGGCGCTTAAAGAGTTTACGTTGAACTCGTCAAGAAGGGATTCTGGTACCTGGATAGTTTCAATTACTGCCTCTTGATCTGACGAGGTGCCGAATCCTGCAGATAGCTCCACACTCAAAACAGGGATATCAACGAAGGGCTCGACAGGCTGGATAGGGGCTGATTTTCCCCAACCTTGGCTTAAGTCTGCCGGTAAACATCCAAACGCTTTAGCCAGGCTAAGTAAAGTTTCAGCCTTAACGTCAGAGTTAGGATCTTTCTCAATCTGAGCTATTCGACCGCGGCTAATGTTTATGCGTCGCGCCAGCTCTTCTTGAGTCCATTTACGCTCTTTCCGGAGTGCCCGGACATTTTTACCAATGCTCATGGAAGTTATTTTACTAACAAAATTGGTTAGTTGGGGTTGCATAGTATTTGCTAGTAAACTAACATTTTCGTTCATAAAGACCTCTTTGCCGAAAATTCGGAGCTACTTATGGAAATCAAGATCAAGACCGAAGATGCAGTTAACTTCTTCGGTGGCTGGGGGAAAGGCGGAGTTCAAAAGCTTGCTGAAGCTCTTGGAATCACTCACGGCGCTATAAGTCAGTGGGGTGAGTATTTGCCGGAACGCCGCGCATTGAAGTTATACGTCGACACTAAGGGTGCAATCACAACTGTAGCAGACGAGCCTCAGAAAGCTGCCTGATACCCCAATACTGAAAAGGACTTTCTCATGTCAGACAAAAAAATATTCAAAGTGACAAGTCACACTTCCGAAGAAAATCACCAGTACGTTCATGAGCAGGCCAAAGCTTTAGGTATTTCTGCATCTCAATATGTCCATGAGCTGATTGATTACATTCGCGGCAGTGATAAGGCCAGTGGCTTTGATCCTGTCATGAGCAAACGTGTTGAAGAATTCATTAACACTATGGCGCCAGAGTTTGGCTTTGAAAAGCAAAACCAGAGCGCGGATAGCGCGGATCAGCGCGCCATGTTCTTACGCTGCGTTGCCAAGTTTCAAAATAACCGCGTAGTGAGTACCGAATTGCACTGAGGTGGGTGGAGCCATCCTCTGGGCTGTGGCTTGGCCGGTTATCTGTTCCTCCGGGTACCGGTCTTTTTTAAAGCATCTTCTGAGAGGGTGCTTTAAAAAATTCTTAATCTCAGTCTGAGGTTAAAGCAAGCAAAGGGACTTTTTCCCGAAAAATAAACCAACCCAACAGGGGGCGATTGTGAAGAAATTAATAATAGCTTTTGTGCTGGCATCTCTTGCTGCTTTCAGTTTGCCGGCAGCCGCAGATGACTTCGTTATCTCAACAGGTGTTGAGAAGGGCGGTTACTGGGCGAAAGGCAAAAATATCAAGAATCAGATTTTGAAAGCTGCTGACAAGATGGATGTCCGGCTTGATATCGAAGTCATTGATTCGACGGGCTCGCCAGAAAACATCACCCGCATGAACGATGGCGATGCTCAGTTAATTATGGTTCAGGCAGATGCGCTAAATGTCATGCCGGTTAACGTGCCGATTAAGACCAAGAGCGCAGGCACCGAATATGTGCTCTGGGTGTACAACATCGACAACGGTTATGACGACCTTGATGAAATTGAAGGTAACGAAAAAGCCGCTCTGGTTTTAGTTGAAGGCTCTGGCGCTGAAATCACGATGAGTTCGTTTGTGCAGGAAGACGGGGGATATGAGAAGAACCTGAAGACTGCAATTTATGCAATGGACTTAGAAGAGGCTTTCGACATTGTTGCTGATGGCCGCCATGAAGGGCGCAAGGTGGCTGGGCTGTTACACGTAGGCTCATCTATCCCGCAAGATCTGGCCAAGTCGTTTAAAGGCCTTGTCATGGTGGGGTCTGCTTCAGATAGCGATTTCAATGATGCTGAAGATGTAAACGGTGAAGCCCTTTATGCAAATTGCGAAGTCACGCAAAAGCAGGCGTATGGCCTTACAGGCTTCTCTGATCCGGACACGGTTTGTGTTCGCGCACTGGCTGTCTATACGACCGACCTTGAAAGCTCAAAGCTGGTAAAGGCGGTAAGGAAAGGCACTTCTAAAGCTTTACGTGGGGTTAAGTAGGTGACTGGTTTCGCGCTGGTAATGGTTATTCCTGCTTTGATTCTCGGTTTCATTCTTGGCCGTAAATGGCAGCGAATCATCCACTGGTTTAAGAAATCCTGAAGCAGAAATTGCGTTCAGCACAAGCCCCTTTACTGGGGCTTTCTGGGTGCCGGGATAAGTTGATTGGGTCTTACCTAGTTGCAGTATTAAAACCCGTCTGTGGCGCAGCGATGCCGGGGGTGGTTGGCCGAACAACCCTGACCTACCAGTAAAGGGCTGATCAGGTAGATGTTTTCTGATCGCAGTAACTCGCCGGGAGGCGATAGGTTCGCCGTGCGACGGTGAGGGCTTGAATACTCGCGTTATCCAATAGGCCCTTCTTAAAAACCTCAATACAGGATTTCACGATGACCAATGTAACGGAAACTAAGCCTACCGGTGATGCTGCTGGCGTTGATGCTGCGATGGAAGCTGACATCATTCAGAAGGGGCTGACCGCTCCCCGGGTAACCAAAGAAAGTATCGATGCCATTATGGCGGCTGTCGATTATCACACCTATGTCGTACCAGGTACGACCACCACTGTAGCGGTTGCCATGATTCATGGTTTCACGCTTTGTCAGGAAATCACCGCCTGTGTCGATGCTAAAAACTTCGATGAAGAGCTGGGCCGTAAGTATGCCATTGAAAAGGCTGCTGCTGTTGCCCGCGACAAGCTCTGGGAACTGGAAGGCTACACCCTGAAGTTTGGTTGCGTCAGCCTACCTGATATTGCTCGCGTCGCTCATGAGATAAACCGTGCTTACTGTGAAGCCATGGGTGACATGTCACAGGAAGAATGGAGCCAGGCACCCGCTTGGCAGCGTGATTCTGCAATCAATGGCGTTAATTTCCACCTGATGAACCCTGATGCGGATGCCGGTCTTTCTCACATCAACTGGATGGCTGAGAAGAAGGCTGACGGCTGGGTGTATGGCGAAACTAAGGATCCTGAAGCGAAGACGCACCCTTGTATGGTGCCGTTTAATCAGCTGCCTATTGAGCAGCAGGCGAAGGATTTCTTATTCCGTGCGGTGGTACACGCGCTGAAGTAAGTAAGGCGGTCATTCCCTGAATCTTGCTGGACACGGGAATGACCTTCCAGACAACAAAAAACCGCGATAACTGGGGTTGCAGCCCCTACGCGGTTTTTCATCAACTGAGGTTTAAGTATGACACACACAGCTCAAATATTGCAATTTGATACAGCGAGGCGTCAGACCAAGGTGGATCAGGAAACGGAAGCCGTAGACACCGGCTGGATTAAGTCGTATCGCAAGCGCCTTGAGAGCGATTTTGCGCGTTGTCCGGTTAAGTATGCCGTATGGGATTACCTGTTGCATACAGCGACCCACAAGCCACGTAAAACCCGTCTGGGGCGGCAGGATATTACATTGCAACCCGGCCAACTGATTACCAGTCAGCGCGTGATCATGAATCAGTTCAATAAGAGTGTGCTTCCTATTACCCGGGATATTATTCGTGGGGCGCTGGATTACTTTGTCCGTGAGGGGATGATTCAGTCAGAAGGTGGGCGTACCGGTTCTGTTGTTACCATTGTGAACTGGGGTAAGTATCAGGGCGAAAAACAGTCAAAAATTCCCCCACAGATCCCCCACACAATTCCCCCACATGATCCCCAAGCGGAAGCCCCGGAATTAAAGGGCTGCGCTGACGTAACGCCCAAGGCGCTCCCCCACACGGAACCCAAGGCATTCCCCACTATACAAGAAGACAATAATTCTAATACTAACCTCTGTAGTAATACCTCTCTTGTCACAACTAACGTTGAGACGACCGATAAATTACCGGCTAAGCGGACTGTTACCGATTACCCCGAAGAGTTCGAGTGGATGTGGCAACGCAGACCACGCCGTGAAGGTTCTGATAACAAGCGTAAAACCCTGACTCACTGCCGGGCCCGTATCAAAGAGGGCGCAACCTGGAATGACCTGATCGCCGGTATGTTCCGTTACGGCAAGTACTGCAAACAGCGTGGTCAGTTGCATACCCCGTATACGATGCAGATGTGCACGTTCTTCGGTACCGGTGAGCATTACAAAAACGACTGGACTGTTAACGAATCAACCCCAGCAACCGGGCCTAAGTCGCCGGCTGGCAGTATTACTGCGCCCACCGCTGAAGACTTCGATGATACTGGCTGGATTCATGAGCTGGAGGATGCGTGATGAAGTCTGTTAACGCTCTGACTAACCCAGCAATGAACGCTATCCGCACCGGTAAGTTCGACGATAAGGCGAGCTATGCCAGCGTAGAGACTGCCAAACACATCAACAAGGTGTTCAAAGCGCTGCAGTCTGTCTCTCCGGCATGGAAGGCTGCATTCCCATCCTCTGAAGCGCTGAATGAAGCCCGCCGCTCCTGGACCAAGGCATTTATCGATGCCGGCTTGTCTGACATGGGCATGATTGAGCTGGGCATTTCCCGGGCCCGCCAAGACCCTTCCGACTTTTTCCCGTCACCGGGCAAGTTCATAGCCTGGTGCTTTCCGACACCTGAAGAGCTGGGGTTGCCTTCGTTGGAAGCTGCTTACCGTGAGGCTTGCAATAACGCCCACCGCATCAGTCAGCACCGGTGGAGCCATGGAGCGGTTTACCAAGCCGGCAAAGAAAGCGACTGGACAAAACTGCGCAGTGAAGTACAGCGCTACTCATTCCCGGTGTTCAAGAAGGTTTATAGCGAAATATGCATTCGAGCTTTACGTGGCGAACAGTTTCAGATGCCTGTGCCTGCTGCTAACCAGCTGGAACATCACATGAACGGTATGCCGGTGGTTACTGAGCAGACCAAAGCTGCCGGCCGGGAAGAACTGAGCAAAATGAAAGCCATGTTTTCGACCAAGGGGGCAGCATGAGTAAAGGCGATCTTCAGATTCTAATTGAGAACGAAACCGTAAAGCGTGATCGGATGATGCATGTCTGGAAACTGGTAAACAAGGGACTGACTGCTGGTCCGGTACTGTTAACCCTTGGCCGTGAAAAACGTACCTTGGATCAAAATGCCAAAATGTGGGCAATGCTGGCAGATGTCAGTTTTCAGGTTGATTGGTACGGCGAAAAGCTTTGTACAGAGAGCTGGAAGAACATCTTCACCGCGTCACTGTTTAAGCAGAAGACAGTCCCCGGCATTGATGGTGGTTTTGTCGTGCTGGGTAAGCCAACCCGAAATATGAAGAAGCGTACCTTCGCTGAGCTTATAGAGCTGATGTACGCCTTTGGTGCTGAGCATGGCGTTCACTGGTCAGAGCGCAACGTGACCATGATTCAGGAGTATCTGCAGTGGCTGAATGATGAACGGGCTAAGGAAGGGGACAAGGCAGCATGATTCGTTCAAAGCATCTTCGTGAATCAGCCCGGGGGCAGGAGTGCACATTGCAGATTGCCGGTATTTGTAATTACCAGAGCGAAACAACCGTGCTTGCACATCTGCCAAGTGAAAGCCACGGCATGGGTCTGAAAGCAGATGATATATCCGCCTGCTTTGCCTGTTCAGCATGTCATGACGTTATCGACAACCGCTCATCAATCCGGATCAGCAACGAAGACCGTGAATTCTATATGCGCCGGGCTCAGAACCGGACTCTGAACATCTGGGTTGATATGGGTCTGGTAACCGTAAAGGGGGCGGCGTGAATTCCATCAACGGTAAGTTAACGGTAAGGGATAGATAGATGCGTGAAGTAGAAATCTTCATTCCATTCATGGGCCCCAGCACCAACAAGATTTACGCCGGTGAGCATTGGGCAAAGAGAAAGAAGCAGGCAGATCTTGGCCATAGTGCAGTAAAGGCGGCTGGTATTGAGCCGTTTATGCGGCCAGTGCATTTAACGTTTACCCCAGTGCTTGGTAAACGGGCCAGAGCAAGAGACTGCAGTAATTACAGTTACACAGTGAAACTGATTGAAGATGGTTTAGTGGCTGCCGGTGTGATCATTAACGACACGCCTGATTATGTGAAAGGCATCAGCATCATGGCTCCGATTACAGACCGATCAAAGCCATCAGGCATGATTGTTTATATAGAAGAAGTTCGTTGTGACGCTGCTTGATGAGCGGTGATTCAATAAGGAGAGTATTAGATGAAGCTTATTTCAGCTAGACAAGCATGGCATGACTGTTACCTGGATTCTCAGGTATCGCCGCTTGAACGCTATATTGAAACGGCCCGGCTGTGCGCACAGGTTCAGTACAGCAGTAAATTGAATACGGCGAATAAGGCCGCTCACCAGGCGCAGGCCGGCTTGATCCAGTCTGCAATCGGTACATTGCCGGTGCCGCTGCAGGCGTTGGGGCACTGGCTCTACGCGCCTCAGGGTGTATTCGGTACAGAAAAGGTTTCAGGGGAGTGGGTTGATGGCGCAGACGGTGCGCCTGAATACAAAGTTCTGAAGGATCACGGACATATTGAGAATGCTGTGTGGCAGATGATTGCTGTGAAGTTGGGTATAGAAGACCAGCACAGCGATGAATGGTACCTGGTGCGCTGTTCAATGCATGCCTATCGCGAACTCGCATGGGGCCGGGATGCGCTGCTGAAGCGGCCTAAGTACATTGCTCAGTGGCTGGAAGAACAGCACGGCATTGATATTGATACCCGAAATTTTTACCGGGGGCTGGGTAAAGTGCAGACAGAAGTGTTAATGCTGCTGGATGATTTGGATAAGAAGGCGTTGGAACCGGTGGCAAAGCTTATTGCTGAAATGACCAGTGAGGTGGAAGAAGGTGAAGAAAGCGTTTGAGACGGAATTTATTAACTAAACGAATATTGTTCTGTGAGATCTCGTACTAGAGTTACTTAGAAAGAACATGCGTCTAATGGCAGATGGTTCAGTTAGCTACTAGGCAAACGTTAAGGGCTGTTGATAGCTTTCTCTGCATTTTGAGTAGCCTAAGGTTACACATTATTATTCGAATACACTACTTTTGTACTAAGGAGTTCGGCGTTAAGTAAGTTGGTAAATTCTATGACTAGAAACATGAGTGTATTGGATCGTTGTTTGAGAACTTTTTTTGGAACAATATTGGTTTTGATTAGCTGGCCATTTTTAGATGTGGTTCCAGGTATTGTTCTTAGTTACTTTTGCTTAATATTTGGTATTGTAAATATTATTTCTAGTTTGGTTTGTTGGTGCTTTATGTATGATTTACTTGGTGTTTCTACTAAGGATGATTAATGAGCTTTATTACGGAAATAAATAAAGTATATGATGATAAGCAAATAGAAAAAAGCTTAAGAAAAAGAATTTTCTTTGGGTTTTTAATTGTCACTTCAATTATAAGTTTATTATTTATAGTTGAAGGGTATGACTCTGCTGTTGATTTTGGTAAGCAAGCTGAAGGATTTCAACTTCATGAAAATGCAATACATGTAGTCGAAACTCTAGAGTTTCTTGATGCAAATTCAGACGAAAATATTGAAGAGTATATGAATATATCTGATCATTTGCATACGAGAAATGAGGCCGCAGTAATTTATATGCTTAATGGAAGAGAGGTTGTTTCTTCATCGGATCTTTCAACAGAGCATCTCAATAAATTAATTCCTTTAATTAGAACCATCGATAAAGAAAGTAATTATGATCGTCATTATTATCATAGCAAAATGTGTGATGATGAGTATTGTATAGTTGAGTGTGATGGTTATGAATATAATTGGATGATTTATCATAGTGATATGTATGGCGATGTCTTAGTGATACAAAAATATAATTTAAAAGAATTAGCCAGAGATTATGTTATACCAAGAATGTTAACTTCTGCATTTGTCGTGATATGGCTAGGTATATGGTCATCATTTGGTATCGCATTGGTACTGTCAAAGTTAATCAGTAAGTATCAAAAGTCACTTCAATTTCATGTATTTCATGATCGAGTGACAAAACTACCAAATGAGAAGTACCTTATTGATAAACTTTATCATATTAATGATATTGACGATTCTATTGAGATTTATGGATTAGTAATGATATCAGTTGATAATATTGATTCTATACAGTCTTTACATGGATTAGAAGTTCGCGAGTTATTGATGTCGAAAGTAGCAAAAACAATTAATGATAATATTGATGGCTGTGTCGTAGGTAATTATAGCCGTGATGTTTTTTATGTGCTGTTTTCGTATGATGAGCATAAATTGAAAACGATAAAGAATTTATTTACTAATTTTCCATGTAAAGAGTTCAATGTGAGCAGGGTTATATTTAATCCTGTTTTTAGTTTAGGGGTTAATAGTTTTAGTGATGATTTCTACTCGCCTAATGAAGTTATAAGTGGTGCATGTAGTGCACTGAAAAAAGCTAAAGATTATAGAAGTGGTTGTGTTGTATTCACAGATGCTGATGGTAAAAGAATTAATACAAATAATTTACTTAATCAAGATTTAGATAATGCTATTAAAAATCAAGAGTTTGTTCTTCACTATCAGCCAAAAATATCTCTGATTTATAATGAAATTGTTGGTGTGGAGGCATTGATTAGATGGAATCACCCAAAAAGAGGTATTATTTATCCGGATCAATTTATTCATTTAATTGAAAATAGTTCAATAGCCAAAAAATTTACAGCTAATGTTGCAGATATGGCTATTCATCAAATAAATGAATGGGCTAGTAAAGGCTTAGATATCAAGGTGGCAATTAATGTGTCGCCATATGATTTAGCGGATGAAGAGTTTTCAAATTATTTGTTGTCGCTTTTCGCGAGTGGAACGTTAAAACGCCATCAGATAGAGATAGAACTGACAGAAGTAGAGCATACGGTAGATATTAAACATTTATCTAAGGTTCTGTATCAATTAAGAGACATAGGAGTTGATTGCTCAATTGACGACTTTGGTACAGGTATGGGTTCTCTTACTTACTTGAAAGATATACCTGTACATGCGGTGAAGATTGATAAGTCTTTTGTTATGGATATGGACGTCAATCCTGCAAGTGAAGCGATTACTGAGTCTACAATTAAGCTTGCTAATAAACTGGGGTGTAAGGTTATTGCCGAAGGCATTGAAAACGCATGTATTGAGAGAATGCTATTTGAAAGAAAATGCGATGTAGCTCAGGGCTATCATTATTCAAAGCCATTGTCTGCTGATGAATTAGCTGATTATATTTTTGATTATAATCAGCAACAAGAAGAGAAGATAAAATTGTTTATTATTGATTAGATGTGCAGAAATAATATTAATTTCCCAAATTGTGCTTTATATGCACTGACCAAACATTCAAAACCTCGCTTCGGCGGGGTTTTTATCGCTTTAAGAAGGGGGGTTCTGTCATAAGAAGGATATCCTAAAGTGATACTTGTTTATTTGTTGGCATGAGTATTATGGAATGTACCCTCCAGTCCTATTGCGTAGTAGTAGAGAGGCTCTTAACTATGATCAATTAATCCGAGCTTCAATTTCCTTTGATAAAGGCCCAGGCTTGATCTAGATAAGCCTGGGCCTTCACTTTACCTGTATGGGTCAATAGTAATTATGACAGTGAGGGCAGGTTTGCGGTCGTCTCTGTTTTCAAAGCATTTCCAGTGGTATTCAGCTGTGGGTCTAATTGTAGAATGATCTATCCTGGCGAAGTCTTGACTGCCAGAGTGACCCATAAAGACTTCAATATCTGTGGATTGGAAGTTGAAATCACTATGCACATTGATGTTGATCGGTCCTTCGCGATCTACTAAAACTTCTGTCGGATCATTTGCTAAGCGTATAAGAAGCCGTTGACGGTTCCGGGAGTTGGTAACTGCAACTGTTTTGATTGTAATGCCACGGTTTGAACCGCCTGCTTCACCGCACGGAACCGTATACGTCTGCTCTGGCAAGATGTCTAAGTTTGATTTCTCTTCTATCTGATCTGTCATGTCTATGTCCCTATATCTTTACACTGAGGCGTTACTATTTCAGGAATTTACTTGTAGATCAAATTTTGATCAGTAGGGGCGGTGGCAGTGGTGCTCTGTTGTTAAAGGTTTATGTCCGTTGTGTATCAAGAGAAGACATTAAGCCTGTGTGACAATATGACTAATAGTATAATTACAGTATGAAACTTATCTGACTGATTAAAGATTTAATATTTGTTTAATGATGTTTATTATTTGGAGGGATGCTTGGTGATTGTTTTATATGGTTTTCAGTGTTCTGAAATCAAAAAAGCTAATAGGGTGCCTTGAAATTTTTATCTGCTTTTTATATGAAAGCAATAAAAGGTGTTGTTTTATATGGGGTTAGGGTGATAAATGCTTGGTTATAATTAGTTTAAGAGAAGGTTATTATCTGATTTTACTAAAAGAGTAAGGTCATTTCTTTTTTTTGGACTATGCTTAATGCTATGGTGTTAAAAACATAGGGATTTTCCTGTGCGTAAATATTTAATAGTAGCTGTGCTGACTATTGCTTTAGTTTTTCTGTTTTCTAATTCATCTTTAGGATCCGAAAAATCTAAGATGGCATCGATAGAATTTGGCTTAGGTGGTCATGTTTGTTTGTATGATGGGAAAGCTTATTCTCATGGTGCATATCTAAAGATTAAGCATAAGGAAATGTGGTGCTTTTCAAAAGGATATGAAGGAAAGCCTGAATGGAGAAACGTAAAAACCGAAAGTTGGATAAAAGTCTCAATAGGTAAGTAGTAGGATAGTCTACTTAATTTTAAATCCTCGCTTACTAAATTTCTGTGATTTCCGGACATTGCTGATGTTAACTATTAGTTTGATGATAATCCTTGGTAACTTAATCTTCACAAAATAGACACTTCAATATTTATGGAACTGCTACAGATTTCTAGAGCAAATATCAACAATGAGAATTGCTATGGAATTTATTACGAAAGAAGAAACAATTCACTGTATTCGAGTTGGTAAAAATAGTAACTTAGGAATAGAAAATCGTACTATAGTAGCTTCATTTGATGCACGTATTAACCGTGCTGCACCTCATGTTGTAACAAAGTTATTACCAACGGAGATAGAAGAGCTTGAGTTATGGCTGAAGGATCGCAGAGACTTGCAGGCAAGATTAGAAGGGCAAGCTATAGAAAATACTATTCTTGAAGCTCTTCCTATTTTACTCAGACAAGCTATTTATGCTGTAAAGTATATAGACAAACTAGATTCGCATGTCTATTTTTCTATCGTTGAAAATTTAAAAGAATTGTCGGGGGTGCTTGAAAATTGTACACAGTATAACGCTGATTGTAGAGCAGATTTAAAACAAATGAAAAACAGCGAAGAGCAAAAAGAAAGACTGAGCATGATTAAAAAGAATATTGAAAAAAAATAATATTAAACAATAATCGTATTAAATTTTATATTATGAATGGATCTGTTAGTTGTTTTTAATTGGCTGGGTTTTATAGTTATGGTTTTTTACAAATGTATTGAGGATTTACAATTTAATTTGCTAGTGAATCATGGCGAATAGTTATTGGTTAAGACATTGAAAATGAGTCTGTTGAGAAGATGCCATTTTGATAGAAAGTACGATATAGCACCAAGAATGCCATTACCCAAAGCCTGTACCTGCAGAGAGTTTGGCTGACCATATATTTTATTATAATCAAAAAAATAAAGGCTGAAATTATCTATTGTTGACTAAATGTGCAGAAATAGTATGATTTCCCCATGATGTGCTTTCTGCGCACTGACCAAACATTCAAAACCTCGCTTCGGCGGGGTTTTTTTATGCCTGCCGTTTAGGACTCACCATGAAAACTTCAGATATCACGGTTGAAATGCTGCGTGAGGCCTGCGCACGTAAGGACTATTTGTTCTTCGAGAAAGGCAACTTCAACATGAACATCATTGGCATCCGGACCGAGGACAATGCAGCCAATACGTTCAACGACGTCATCTGCTTTGCATATAAGCAGTCCGGCCGCTGGGTGCTGTTTACTCTGGATGGAACAACTGACCCCGGTCTGTTCTGGCGATTGAATCCAATGAATGCACTGGGTACGGCGGTGCTTGTGCCGGGCCAGTACCTTGGCGCTTACACGCTGGGGCTTCATAAAGGTAAGTATCCTGCTTTCATCCAGTCCAAGGCGTTACCGGTTTACCGGGATGCTGATCAGGATGGCTTTGTCGATACCGACGGCGAGATTGATCTTGGCTGGCATGGCATCAACATTCATCCGCGTTCTGAAAGCTCCACCAGTGACGAAATTGGCAAATGGTCCGCCGGTTGCCAGGTTCCGGAGCATTACTACGAGCACATGATGTGTTACTACGCTGCTAAACATGCTGAAACGCTTTACGGCACGCGCTTTTCTTATACGCTGCTGGAAGAGAAGGATTTGTAAGTATGGGTAGCAATGAAGCACAAATCATTGCCAGCGCGTTGCAGGACTATCAGGAAGAGAATCGCCAGCAGTTATCAGAGCTGCGCAAGTCCACTACAGCAATGGCTACAGCTGTTGCTGATCTGAATACTACTATTGCCCGGGTTGAAGAGCGCCACGCTCACCAAGATGACGGCATGAAGCGTATCGGAAAGCAGCTTGATGATCATGAAAACCGGCTGAGAAAGCTGGAGGGAAGCCAAGCAGGTGCCCGAATGGCATTTCTGGGTGGATGGAAAGTGCTGGTAACTATCGGTGGTGTTATGTCACTGGTGGCAGCGATAGCTTCAGCGGCTTGGCCGATAATTTCAGGCTCATAGGTAATCCCATGTTATTTGCTTCCCGGATGGCAGGCTTTAAAGCAATGGCTGCAGCAGCTGTTGTGGTTATTATTTTGGGCGGTCTGTTGTATTTGCAGATCAAACGAAACGGAGAGCTTTCAGCAACTGTTGATCAGCAGGCTGCCACGATTAATTTGCAGACTGCCGCCCTCGATAAAGAGCGCAGAAAAAGCGCTGAAACCAATTTACAGCTCGCTGAATCTCGCAAGAAGGTTCAGCAGCTGCAGCAAAGCGAGCGGGAGCTTAGCCATGACCTTCAAGCGAGTAATGACAAAATTATTAATGCTCGCATCCCTGTTGATGTTGCTGAGCGGGTGCGGCAGTTCCGGAACAGTAATAACTGAAACTGTTCGTGACCCTGTTCCTAATACCTGGACTGTGCCGGTGCAGGCACCCAGCTTAAGCGGCACATTCGGTGAGTATATTGCCCAGTGTGAAGCCGCAATTAAGCAAAGCAATGCCGATAAGCGGCAGATCCGGGAATGGTCTGAATCAGAATAGCCCAGCGAGGTTTAGCTTATGCCGTATGAACTGGATGCACCAGAAGGGTTCTGGAAGTTAGGACCGGTAGCAAAGTCGGCCATCTGCAACGGTATGGGCGCGAAAGACAGTCGCCTATCGCGGTTTATTCCGAATTCAATGCTGTTTCTGGATGTGAAAGAGGCAGCTGATATCCATGACTACATGTATCACGTCGGCACAACCATTGAAGATAAGAAGGATGCTGACCGGTATTTTCTGATCAACCTTCTGAAGATCATCAATGATGCCGGCGGTCTGCTTGCGTTCCCGCGCCGGTGTATCGCATTAAAGTATTACGAAGCCGTCCATTATGGCGGTGAAGCTGCTTTCTATAAGGGAAAGCTGAATGTTTAAGAGCTCGTTGTGAAACGCCTCTTTGGCTCGCTGTGAAGCGTCCCGCCAGCTTGCCGTGAGGCACCTGGTAAATGGGAGGCATAGCCTCCCTTTTCTTTTTTCAGCAGGCCGCCCGGGAGGGCCGCTATTACATGAAAAAGCTTACCGTTAAAGAAGAAGGATTCTGCCAAAGTGTTCTGCTGCTAAGCGACAAGTCGGCGGCCTACCGTAAGCACTATAAGTGTGATCGGATGAAGGACAGTACTGTACATGTCAAAGCCTCAGAGCTGGCGAAGAAGCCGCATGTGGCTGCACGAATAGATGAGTTGCAGGCCGAAGTAAAAGAAACCTTTCTCGTTGATGTTTCAGATAAGAAAAAGCTGTTATGGCAGATTGCTGAGCGGTGCGCCCAAGCAGTTCCAGTGTTTGATTTGGAAGGCAATGAAACGGGCGTATATAAATTTGATGCAAAAGGCGCGGTGTCTGCGGTGTCTGAGTTGAACCGTATGGATGGCGATCACGCTGTTATAAAAATGGCCAGTTTAAATAAAAATCTTTCACCAGAGGAAGAACTGACGGATGACGAGCTTGATGCAGAAATTGCCAAGTTCTTTGACTCCGCCTCAAAAGCGTAAGCTGCTGGCCCTGCTTCGTGAAAAGCAAAACAGAGAGCGTTGCAGGCAGTTTGAGCAGCTGTTTCCGGAAGCGGGAGATTACCGCAGAGAGCTTTATCCGAAGCACCTGGAGTTCTTTAGAGCTGGCTCAATCCACCGTGAAAGACTGTTCATGGCGGGTAGCCGGGTAGGCAAAACGGTTGCTGGAGGATATGAAACAACCTGCCACCTGACCGGGCTTTATCCCGATTGGTGGGAAGGCCGGCGGTTTATGTACCCCGTTAAAGTCCTTGCTGCAGGTGATACCGGGCAATCAACCAAAGACATTATTCAGGAAAAGATGCTGGGTGGTGAATGGGGAACTGATGACTGGGGCACCGGCATGATTCCGCGCCACCTCATGAGCAAGCCAAAACCGAAGCAAGGTATATCGGGCGGCTATGAGGAAGTGAAAGTAAAACACGTTACTGGTGGCTGGTCCGTATTCAAAATGCGTTCCTATGACCAGGGGCGTCGAATCTTCCAGGGGTTTGAGCTGGATGTGTTCTGGCCAGATGAAGAAGTCCCGCAGGATGTTTATGCAGAAGGGCTTATTCGAACAATGACAACTCAGGGAATGGTGATCATGACCTTTACCCCGCTGAATGGCCTGACTCCACTGGTTTTAGATTTCATGACGAGCATGAACGATCAGGAGCTGCTTGAATGAGTCGGTATGTAGTTCAGGCCGGGTGGGATGATGTACCCCACCTAAGCGAGCAGGATAAAGCAGATATGATGAAGTCATTACCACCACACCAGAAAGATGCGCGGTCGAAAGGCGTACCATCGTTAGGTGCTGGCGCTATATATCCAATCGCTGAAGAAGAGGTGACTTGCGAGCCGTTCCAGATTCCCCGTTATTTTGCCAAAGCATATGGCATGGATGTGGGCTGGAAAAAAACTGCTGCCATCTGGGGGGCTTGGGATCGGGACAGTGACATCATCTATTGCTACTCAGAGCACTATCGTGGATATGCTGAGCCAAGCGTTCACGCCTCGGCAGTAAAGGCCCGTGGCGTTTGGATACCTGGCAATATTGATTATGCCGGTGCCAATCAGTCGGATGGTAAGCGGATCATGGAGCTTTATGAGAATGAAGATCTGAATCTTTTTCGGGCTGAAAAGGCGGTTGAAGCTGGGTTGCTGGAAGTCTATGAGCGACTTTCTACCGGCAGGCTGAAGATTTTCAGCACATTAAAAAGCACGTTTGGCGAATACCGCATTTACCGGCGAAACGATAAGGGTAAGGTGGTCAAAGAAAACGACCACTTAATGGATGCGCTCCGTTATCTGGTAATGGGTATATCCAATGCAACGACTCCGCCGGTTCAAACGCCAGGCATTACGAGTGTCGTGATTGACCCTGTTGCGGGTTACTAATCCTTCCTTTTAACCTCCAGTCGTGAGACTCGAATGAATCAAAATGCAGAACAGACAACTCAGCAGGATACCGCTGAGCGTATTGCTGAACGCTTACAGGCGGCAGGCGATAAGTTGCTTAAGCTGGTTGGCGAACAGGCTAAGGCTCGGTCACAGATCGAGCAGCGCTGGCTAAAGGATTTACGGCAGTACCACGGCAAATACACTGAGCAGGAAGAAGCGGCGTTTAAGGATGCGGAGACTTCTCAGCTGTATGTGAATATCACCCGCAATAAAACCAATGCGGCTGAGGCGCGGCTGCAGGATATGCTTTTTCCCACCGATGACCGGAACTGGGGAATCAAGCCTACACCTGTTCCAGAAATGGAAAAGAAGGCTGTTGCTGCAGGTGTTGAGGCTGCGAATGATGAAACTGCCAAGATGGTCCGGGAAGCCAAAGCTGCTTCTGATCGGATGCAAACCAAGATCGATGATCAGTTAACCGAGGCGCGGTATCAGATTAAATCCCGTGACATTATTCATGATGCAGCGCTGCTGGGTATCGGCATTGTTAAAGGCCCGGTCATTGTGGGCCGGGCTAAGAAAAAATGGACGACCAGCCCGAATGGCGAATCTGAACTGGAAATTACAGAGACTTTTGAGCCAGGGGCTGCACGAGTTGATCCGTGGAACTTCTATCCGGATATGTCAGCGCGAACCATTGAAGAAGCTGAATTTACTTTCGAACACCATAGTTGGACTAAAAAAGAATTACGCAAATTCGCTGCATTACCTGGTGTTATTAAGTCAGAGGTGAAAAATCTGCTGGCTATCCAGAATCGTGAAAACGGTGTGGTGGAAGACCATCTTGATGATATCCGTGCGATTACCGGCGTGGATGTTGTTAGCAGCTCCAACCGGTATGAGGTTTGGGAATATCACGGGCCGATCAAAAAGTCTGATTTGCAGGATGCTTACGATCTGTCCGGCTCTGACTATGAAGAAGATGAGTTTGAAGATCTGGACGATGAAGTCGATGCGGTTGTTTTCTTCTCTGATAAGCACATCCTGAAGGTCGTATTAAACCCGATGGATACCGAAGAGTCGCCTTACTCGGTGTTTAACTGGGAAAAGGATGAGTCTTCAATCTTTGGCTTTGGTGTTCCGTATCTGATGCGCAATGCTCAGAAGGTTATCAACGCCGCTTGGCGAATGATGATGGATAATGCCGGTGCCAGTGTGTCGGATATCATTGTTGTCAATCAGGATATTGTCACGCCGGCTGATGGGAAGTGGACGCAAACGACTGGTAAGCGGAAGCTGTATTTCCTTAAGGATAAAACCAGGACTGTTCAAGAAGCATTTCATGCTTTCTCAATGCCTAACCATCAAGGTGAGCTGGCAAACATTCTAACCATGGCTCGGCAGTTGGCAGATGAAGAAACAAACCTGCCGCTGATTGCCCAGGGCGAGCAGTCTTCCCATGTAACCAAAACCAGCAGCGGCATGGCGATGCTGATGAACAGTGCAAATATTGTGTTGCGTCGGGCAGTTAAAAACTGGGATGACGATATCACTCGCCCAATGATCAGCCGTTTTTACGACTGGAATATGCAGTTCTCCCGGGACACAACCATTAAGGGTGATTTCTCAGTTGATGCTCGTGGCTCAAGCGCGTTGCTTGTCCGTGAGAAGCAACAGCAGAACCTGATGATCTACGCCAACATGTCTGCGTCGAACCCTGAGCTGGCTATTCGTCGCGACTGGGAAGGTATGGACAAAGAGATTGCTAAATCTCTGGAGGTGCCTCACGACAAACTGACGCTGACTGAAGACCAGATCAAAGAGAAGCGTGATCAGGCGGCACAGCAGGGTAATCCTGAAATGGAAATCAGGATGGCAGAAATTCAGATGAAGCAGCAGCAAATGGACTTTGACCAGCGTCTGAAAATTCAGGAGTTGGAGCTTCAGATTCAATTCGATTATGAGAAGTTGCAGCAAGAGCGGGAGCTGAAGCTTGCTGATATAGCCTCCCGGGAAAATATCACCATTGCTCAGTTGCAGGCCCGGACGGGGATTGAGGAAAAGCGGGAGAAAAACAAGCGTGATATTGCTGCTTCGATTGCTATGAGCCGGCAGGCAGAGACACAGCTGAAAGCTCAGAATCTTGCTGAAGGACACGACACGTATGGCTGATATCGATCCGAATTCTGAAACGTGGAAAACTGTAAGAGAATTCTTGGATGAACAGCGCAGCGAAGCCGTAGAGATGTTGATTGCCGGAGATAAGTGCAAGAAGCAGCGGGGCAAGATTGAGCTGATAGATAAGATTTACGGCTTGGAAGATAAGTGCGATATAGCTATCAAGCCGACAACATATTGTTAATTACCCAACCAACGACATAAGCCGCCTGTGAAGGCCGCTGGAGAATGTTATGCCAGACCCAAATGAATCACTGGAAACAACCACTGTTGAGGTGCAGGAAGCTTCTGACGCCGAATTCGATGCGGCGTTTGATGAGTTTGCCGGTGATGGATCCACCGGAGATCTGTCGGATACTGAAACTAATGATGAATTATTGCCGGATGATCAGGCGAGTGGTGCCGCTGAACAGAATCGCGATGATAAAGGGCGGTTTGCTTCTGCTGATAATGATCAGAATACAGACGGCGCTGATGGCAACAAGGATGATGGCCAGTCTGCTGAAACGGATGGTGCTGCTGAGCCTGAGAAAGGAACCGAGTATTGGCAGGCAGAGGCTCAGAAGTGGGAGCATCGGTTTAATTCAGATGCCGGTCGTCAGCGAGCGCTTCAGCAAAAGATTGCTGAACAGAATACGGTCATTGAGCAGCTGCAGCAGAAAGGCCCTGTTGCAGAATCTTCCACTACCGGTGAAGAAGCAACCGGTATGTCTGGGGAAGAGTGGGCGCTTTTCAAGGAAGAGTTTCCGGAAATGGCAGCCGGTGTTGAGAAACAATTCAATACTATGGCGCAGCAGATTCAGGGTATGCAGCAGCAGTTTGCGTCTCAGTTGAAGCCGATGCAGGAGCAGCATGCTGAACAGCAGCGACTCGCTGAACAGCAATATGCTGATGCTCAGTTTACTGTGCTTGAGAATAAGCACCCAGATTTTAAAGCTGTTGTTAATTCAGCAGAGTTTGATAGTTGGTTGAAACAGCAGCCGAGTGCTGTACAGCAGCTTATGGCCAGCGATGACGCCGCAGATGCCGCGTATTTGCTTGATGGTTATAAAGCTACCCTGGAGCCTACGGCGCTTTCAGCCAAACGTGAACGTCAGTTACGTGACGCTCAAACGGTATCGGGCCGTTCAACCCGAAAAACCCCGGCAGCAGCTGATGATTATGATGCTGCCTTTGATGAGTTTGCTGCACAACAGTAGCCGCGGTAGCCGCTATTTTATTGTGAACTCATTACTTCCATCTCCCCTCATTTAAGCAATCGCTAACGGTTAAGCCGCCTCTGTAAAGACGCGGTTTTTTTGTGTGGCTTGTTTATCGCCGGGATTGGAGTTTTTCAATTTATATTTTATTCGTTAGGAGTAACTAACATGACTACTACTTATGGCGGCCTGTCCCAGCGGACAGTTGCTTCCGCGGCTACCAACCACCTGAAACACGCTGAGCCGATTATCGTTCTTGGTCGTTACGGTATGTCTAAGCCAATTCCAAAAAACACTGCAGAGAAGCAGAAGTTTCGTCGCCCGGTGCCTCTGCCGTTAGCAAAAACTCCGTTAACTGAAGGCTCCCCGCCAACGTCTAAAGCAATGCAGTATGAAGATGTTGAAGTCACCTTGAGCCAGTACGGTGATGTGGTAGAAATTACCGATAAGGTTCAGGATCTGGCAGAAGACCCTGTACTGAAAGATGCAACACAGTTGACCGGCGAGCAGTCTGCAGAAACGATTGAATCGCTGATGTGGGGCATTTTGCGTGCGGGCACAAACGTATTCTACGGAAATGGCGCCGTTCGGAACGGTGTTAATTCAAAAATTTCCGTAAGCAAGCAGCGCAAAATTACTCGTTTGCTGAAACGTGAGCGAGCGAAGAAAGTTACCACCATGGTTGGTCCTTCTGTGCACTATAGCACCCAGCCAGTAGATGCTGCTTTCATTGGCTTGGCGCATACCGATTGCGAAGCTGATATTCGTGATATGGCTGGCTTTGTGCCGGTTGAAAAATATGGCCAGATGAAGGCGATGCCTTTCGAGATCGGTAAGGTTGAAGATGTCCGTTATGTGCTGACGCCTGTCATGGAGCCGTTTGAAGATGCCGGCGGCGATAAAGGCACAATGATGTCCACATCCGGCACCAAAGCAGATGTCTATCCGGTAATTTATATCGGTAAGGATGCCTATGGTCACGTTTGCCCGAAAGGTAAAAACGGCGTTGAGATGAAAATTCGCCAGCCTGGTGAAATTGATTCCAATGACAAGCTGGGCCAGGTCGGCTGGGTAGGCTGGAAGACCTGGTGGAAAGGCTTCATCGCAAATGAAATGTGGATGGCGCGACTGGAAGTTGCGGTATCCAGTCTGGACTAATCATTAACCATTTTAAAACCAGATAAGGGGGGGGCGTTTGCCTCCCTTTTTTTTAGCCGCCCGTGAGGGCCGCAGGAGAAAGCTCATGGAACTGCATCAAATTAAAAGCTTGTCCGGTGAAGAACTGAAGAATCAGGCGAAAACACTGGACATCAACGTCACCGGCAATATGAAAGATGAAACCATCCAGAAAAAAATCATTGAGAAGCTGGGGCTGACCGATGATTCCGAAGGTGGCGTGGGAAAAGCGGGCAACAATGAATCTGGAAAGTCTGCTGATTCTGGTAAAGAACGCATGGTAACCGTGCGTATTCAGGGTGATAAAGACAACAAACAGCCTGTCCCCGTCGCGGTGAATGGTCGTGTTCTGCGTATTAAGCGGAATGAAGATGTGCAAATTCCTGAGTCCTTCCTGGAAGTTCTGAAGAATGCCAAGCAGTTACAGTATGAAGAAAATTCTAAAGGTGAGCTGGAATCATCTGAAGTCTTTTCTTATCAGTTTTCTGTGCTGGGCTAAGGCGGTCAGATGAACTATCTCAAGCTGTGTCAAAGATTGCGTCAGGAATGCGGCGGATCAGGAAGCGGGCCTACCAGCGTTGCTGGGCAGCGGGGCGAAAGCCAAAACTATGTTGACTGGATCAGCCAGGCATGGCTTGAGATACAGCAAGAGCGTCAGGAATGGCGTTTTATGTGGGGTAAGGAAAGCGTCTCGCTTGTGGCTGGTACCCGGCTGTATGCAAAGCCTGATGGGGTTAAGTCCATCGTTCCGGATAGCGTCAAAATCAATGGTCATATTGCCAGCATGGTTGATTATGAAGCCTTTCGGACCCGTTATGACGCTGACACCCCGTCTATTCCACGTGTTATAGCCGAACAACCGGATGGCCAGATCATTATCAGTGGTACACCAGACGCGGCTTACACCTTAACTTTTGAGGTAAATAAGCGGCCGCAGTTACTGGTCGATGATGATGATATTCCTTCCATACCCGAAGAATTTCACATGGCAATTGTGTACCGGGCAATGATTGACTATGCCGGTTTTGAAAATGCCGGCGAGGTTTACGCCAGAGCTCAGAAACGGTTGTCAGACATCATGACAGCGCTGGCTGATGACCAGTTACCGCCAATGTCATTTGCGGGGCCCATTGCATAATGTCTATGAAGCATATTCCCATTCAGGGTGGTCTGGATCTGGTAACCGGCTCTCTGCAGCGTAACCCCGGTGCACCAATAGGTTGCCTGAATTATGAGGTGCCGCTGCAGCATGGCCTGAAAAGCATTGATGGTTTTGAGCGGCTGGATGGCAAAACATCGCCAACTGATGGCGACTTCCATGTACTAAAGGTTGTCGATAGCAGCGGCTTTACGTTGGGATCATTGATCACCGGGAACAGCGGTGCCACCGGTGTCGTGATAGGTATTAATCCTTTCGAAGTAGCTGTAGCGAATATGACCGGCAGCTTTGAAGGGGATACCGTTCAGGGGCAGACTGTTCAGTCTGTGCTACGGAACGATGCCGAAGTGGATGCAAACTACCATGCCTACAAGTTGGCGAAGGCTGATTACCTTCGGACGCTTATTGGTGCTGTTCCGGGATCAGGCTCAGTACTGGGTGTATGGATTTATAACGGCCGCTATTTTGCCTTTCGAAATATTGAAGATGGCGCCAGCGCTACAATGTGGGAATCATCCCCGGTCGGCTGGGTTGCTCGAAAAACTGGCCTTACGCCAGGTGGTAAGTATTCGTTCGTGAATGCCAACTTTACCGGCTCAACTGAAACCCTGTTTATGTACGGGGTCAGCGGGGTTCACAAGGCATTCCAGTTCGACGGAACTACCTGGACAGATATCAGCACGGGCATGACGGACGATAAGCCGTCCCACATTGCTGCACATAAGCAGCACCTGTTCCTGAGTTTTAATGGTTCGGTCCAGCACTCACCGATAGGCGATCCTTTGGCGGAATGGTCGCCGGTGCTGGGAGCTGGTGAGATTGCCACCGGCGACAGCGTGTCCGGCATGGTCGTTGAAGCTGGTTCGTTAGCCATTCTTACCAGGAACAAAACTTTTATTCTGTACGGCTCGTCAGCTGCTGATTGGCAACTTTCAGAAGTTAGTACCTCAGCTGGCGCGCTGGCGGGCACTCTTCAGTCAATCGGTAGACTCAGATATCTGGATGACAGAGGTCTGACCCAGCTGGCCGCTGTTCAGCATTATGGAAACTTCAGCACTAATGGCTTTGACCGGCTGATAGCACCTCTTATCCAGAAACGGAAGGGAATCACAGCCGGCAGTATTGTCGTTAGAAAGAAGAGCCAGTACCGGCTGTATTTCAGTGATGGGACCGGTGTGTTTTGCACTCTTGATGGTCAAAACGTACTTGGTTTTACCGAGGTGGATTACGGTGTCAGTCTGACCTGCTTCTGTTCAGGTGAGGCTTCTGGTGGTGAAGAGGTGCTGCTTGCCGGATCTGAGGACGGGTTTATTTATCAGCTCGATAAAGGAACCAGCCTTGATGGCCGGGAGATACAGGCCCACATCAAGCTGCCATACCACCATTACGGTAATTCTCGGATGAGAAAGCGCTTCCGCCGGGTAAGCATAGAGGCGGAGTGTCCAGAACCTGTTTCGTTGTTGACCCGGGCTGATTTTGATTACGGTAACAGTAATGTAGATGAGCCTCTGGATGTAGATATTCTGGCCGGCGGCGGTTCTTGGAACATTGACGACTGGAACGAATTCGTCTGGTCGCAGGCAGTTGCTACCGAAGCAATCGCGAATGTTGATGGCACCGGTGTAAATATGGGGCTGATCATCTACTCCAATTCTAAGACGGCTCCTCCGCATATCATCAATTCAATTCAAACGCAGTTCGATCCCCGTAGGTTACAGCGATGAGTAATGATTATTTTAGCCAGGAGTCAGAACGGATTCCGGGTACACGCGCTCGCGCAGAAAATATCAATAAAGATTTGAAGGGCATTGAAGCAGGATTCGATAAGTTGCCGAATCCTCGTACTGATGAGCGGCCCGGCTTCTCGGAACCTATTGCAGTACCAGAAGCCATTGACGATGATCAGGCGGCCACCTTTGGCCAAGCCAAGCAATACGCGAACGCTGCAGCAGCTGCCGGCGGTAATCCGGCAGCTCTTCCAGTTACCGCACTGGCAATTGGCTCCCTGGGCGAAGGTGAGTCACTGATTAATCGCAATGGCGTTCTGACCGGCGGTAGCAGCCATAAGGTGCATACCGCTCGTAGCCTTGCTATGGGGCAGGGTGATGAGCTTGAAATCATCCACGATGACCTGTCTGATGCTGCCGATAACCGGATAGTACAGGTATCGGAAAAAACACTGGGTACAAACCTCAGCAGTGATGTTCTGGTGCAGGACGGCAGCGATGCAGTCTGGCAGTCAGAAGCAGGCGCAAGCCCTGTTTCCGTTACAGATAACGGGGGGCAGGTAGGAACGCTGGCTAACCGGTATATGATCGAGACAGCAAATTATATAAGCCGTACTACCTGTATGGATGAGTCGGCGATAGTTGTTGAAAGCGACCGAGTAGGGTTCCTTGGTGTAGAGCTTAATGACTCTGGCGACTCTTCATTTGAGCCGCAGATCTGCATGTATTGGATGCATGGTGCCGGAACTAACGTTGAGAAGCAAGGAGATGATTACGGTACTTCTTACCCTTCAGGCTTACAGCGTGAGTTGCTGGGGCTGTTGGAAGTGTTCAACTCTGACAGGCTCGGGGCTCATAGCAATGTGCTGATTCATCATGGTGGCAAATATTATTTGGTTCTGCGTACCAATGTGGCCGGCGGCAGTACGAACCGGTACTTCCATGATGTCATTTCCTTTGAGCTGAACAGTGAAAGGGAGGTTGTGAATAGAACACTGATTTCCAGTATGGAAGCGCAAATCGGTCTTTACACAAAGACTTATGCGAAATCAGGCAGTGTTATTTATTGGCTTTCGCTTGAAAGCTCTACCGGCAAGGTTTTTTTTAATGCTTTGGATTTACCTACCGGTGTCTTAACTGAAACATTATTAACGGATTCAGATGCCAATCTGTTAAATGTCACAGCTGCCTACACGCCAGCAATTGTGAATGGATCGCTATTGATGGCTGGAAAGCACTATGACGGCTCTGTATTAAGTAGTTACAAATATAAGTTAGTGATTGTTGCTATCCCGCTCGCAACACCTGCAAGCTATTCTGTTACGGAAGTTTGGAAAAGCAGCAATAGCATTAATTCGGCTACCATTTTTGAGGGTGACCAGCTGTATGTGTATACCGGTACAACTTATAACGCCAATGGGTATACGGTTGACTGCAGCAATCCTTCAAGCCTAGTTGTAACCCAAGAGGGAGGGCTTTCTTACAGCCCTAGCCGTATACGTAATCTTTGCCAAAATTCACCGGCGGGATTACGAGTGGCTGCTTACAGCTCTTACAATTCTATTTCGTTTTGGCGGCAAGGGGATTACCAGGCTAAAAATCTTCGTGTTGATGACGGCATTCTGTGGTCGATAGCGAATGCGTCTTTCTTTAGCAATGGCGGAATTGGCCGCCTTCTGCATGTTGCTGGGAATCGTTATGTTGCATTGCCATCAACTGACCGCCTTAGGTCTTTTGATGCAGCTGTTTTTGACCTCACATTACCAACGAATATAAGCAACGCTTCGGTTACCGACGATCAAGGTTTTAGCCTGGTTAAATCTGCAGGCACTTGGCAGGCAGGTGATGTAGGTAAATTTATCACCGGTAACGGCGGTATTGTCCGGATCACCGAGATAGATACCGACACTAGTATTGCCCACGCCAAAGCGGCCTATACCGACTTCACAGACCTGTCTGATTTATCTGAATGGAATCTTCAGCCATTGCACCTGGAGAATGAAACTTTCAGAAACTACATGCCGGAAGGTCAGCAGGCAGAACTGGAATCTATTGATACCAGTCTGTGGGCATCGATCCAGTCGGTAACAGCCGCTGACGCCGCCGGTTATTTCTTTACCTTCAGCTTTGATGATGCCAATTGGCTGATTCATAAAAACGGTGTCAATCGCGTTATCGCTTCATCAGAGGCGGCAAAGCATTCCGGCACCGATGGTAACTGGTACTACCTGAACAATTCAGATGTGTGGCAGCCAGTGTCTGGCAAGCAGGCGGCACTGCAGGCCGCGTTAGTCTCCTCATTAAACCAGATGAATAAAGACGACTTAGCGGCCATTGATTGGTCGTCTGCCGGCTTTACTCCGTCCCTGTCAGGAATGCTGTATTTGGCAATCTTGGTTCCCACCGGCGTTTCGAGCATGGGGACACTGAGCATTGCTTACACATCTCATGAAGAGTGGATTATCCGAACTCAGAATTACCGCATAAACATCGAGCGTGACAATAAAGTGATCGTTCAGAAAGAGTCTGCGGGAACCGAAGACGTAAAAGTATTGGTGGCATGCTTATGAATCAGGCAAACCAGCTGTTTTCCCGAGAGGTGAACAAGGCGCGGCAAAAGCGTTTAGAAAGCAATTTGGTCGAGTTTAAGGGGTACCACTGGCAGGCAGATCCTATGTCGCTGTTATTGATCGTCGGTGCCGTCCTGGGTCTGGTAGTCGATCCTGATAAGCCGGGTATTGAATGGATGACCGGAGAGAATGTGAAAGTGGAGCTTTCCCAGGATGAATTTATTCAGCTGTCGCAGGCAATTCTTGCTCATGTTTCTGATGCTTACGCCTGGTCATGGATGATGAAAGAGCAACTGGGTCAGTGCGCTGATATCAACGAAGCGTTGCAGCTTCTTAATGAAATGAAGGATGGTAAATAAAATGGCCTTATCTCCCAAGGTATCCACTGTCAGCAAGGAAATGACCTCTTTGCTGAGTTCCGATAGCCCCTACATGAAGCAGGCTGAGACCCGCGGCAAGCAGCAGGGTAATAGCCGTGGCTTGCTGAATTCCTCTATGGGGGTAGGTGCCGTTGAAAATTCCCGTATAAGCGCTGCCATGCCGATAGCCCAAGCCGATGCAGCGGCTAAAAATCAGGTAGCCATGAAGGCTTACGATCATGCGCAGCGTAAAGAAACGATGCTCCTGGATAATGAGCTTCAGCAATCAAACATGAATCTCAGCAACTCATTACAAAAAGGTGTGATGAGCTATGGCAATGAGCTGGATAAGGATAAACAGACCCACAGCACCGGCCTGCAGAAGGATTTAGCATCATTCAACACTGATCAGTCTATCCGGCAAATGGGCTATGAAGCCTCAGCCAATACCCAGGGTAAATATTTAGAAGCTCTGGACAAGATTACCAATAACACCATGGTATCGATCAATGAGATCGAAACAGCGCAAGGTATTCCCCAGTCAGAGAAAAACAAGATGATTGAGAATACCGTAAAACGCCGTGATGCCGATTTGGCTTGGACTCGCCAGCTGTACAGCAATATGCCGACCTGGGATTTCAACTGGTTTAAAGCTTCATCTTCACCGTCAGCCCCTGGCAAAGCATAAGGAGTAAACACATATGTCTTCATGGTATACCCCTGTGGTTAGTTTTCTGGAAAGCAGTGCAAAGTGGATGGAGAAAAACCCGACAGCGGCGTCAATGATCGGCGGTGCCTTGGCCGGTGGGGCGCAGTACTACACCGAAACAAAGATCCAGAAAGACCGCGAGCGCCACGATAAAAAAATGTATGACCGCCGAAAGAGCGATCAGCTTGATAATGCCCGGGCCTCTTCTGGAATTGATGCCAGTGGGTACGGTAACCATGCCAAGTCTTTGGTGGGCGGTACCGGTTTGCTGAATAGTGCGAAGGGCGGGGTGGTTTAATTATGGCGGGTAGAGCGGGAGCCAATGCCCGGGGTGGCCGAAGTGGTCACTCTATGGGCGCTGAGCGTGAGGGACAAGCAAGAGGGCATACCGGTGGTGGTAATGAATCACGTCATGCGCCGGGAAGATATACAAAAGATCAAATAAACCAACAGCTGGATCAGGAAAGGGAGCGGCAGGAGGCTGAGAGAGAAGGCCGTTCAAGTGCAAAAAAAACGACAACAGAGCGGCGAAATCAGTATGCCGGTGCTCCGGGACGGTTTACCGCTGAGGAGCTGAATCGACAAGTAGATCATGAGGTGTCTCAGACGAACAGTGATCTGGTTTCTCAACAGCGTGATCTGGATCCAAGGGGTTTAAACGCAGCGACATATGCTGAAAGGCAAGTTGATAATGTGGCGCCAAGCAGTGCTTCTGATCGTCAGGGATTCACCGACAGGGAAAATACAACCGTCACACGCAGCGAAGATGCACAGGATGCTGGAAGAGCAGCCTACGGCAATGTAGTCGGTAATGGTCTTGCTGGAGCGATTGCAACGGCAGCTAATTATACCGTTGCTCCTGGTGCTGGTTTGCTGGCGCATTCTGCTATTGATGCAAGCCAAGCCAGCGATTACCAAGAGGCAATGGGCCGAAAAGAGCTGTCGTTTACTGATCATGCTAAGGATTTCGGCAAAGCTGCCCTGAGTAATACGGTTCCAGATTTTATAAACGGCGGAGTTGGGCAGATAGCAGGATCGTTAGCCTCTAAAACAAATCCGGCCATACAGTTAGGTACCGGACTGTTGGCAAGTGTCGTTACTAAACCGGTAACAGATGCCATTCAACAAGAAATATATTCTCCAGACAATGGTATAGAGACAACCCAGCAGCATATTGCAGGAACCCGTAACGGCTTGCTGCAGTCGGCAAAAACTAGTCAGCTTGGAAGTGTGACAAATCAGGTGGAGGCCAATACAGCAGCTACCGGCTTTGATTCAAACTTTGGCAGTTATGACAGCCATCTGAACGACTTTAAATATTCAATTCAATCTGCAAATGAGGCGTGGAGCTAATGGAAGGATTACTAAACCAGGCCCGGCAACCGCAGCCAGGTGTAAGTGGTGGCCAGCCGCCAGTACAGGAGTCACAGGGCAGGCAGCCGGATGATCAGGCAATGTATGAACGGCTGGTCAATACGGCCCTTGAGTTTATTTACTCTGATGTCGGTACTGACATGGTACTGGAAGGGCTTCAGCTGTCCGGTGCCGACTTTGTTCAGAATGCGGGCAATGTTATTGCAAAGGTATTAATGCGGCTGATTATCTCTGTGCGGACGTCTGGCAGTGCTATACCGGCGAAGATGATGCTGCAGGCGGGTATGGAATTATCTGCGGTGGTTCTGGATATGGCAGAGCAGCATGATCAGTTGCCAAATACAGAAGATGGCATGCTGGATAATATTTTCTTTGCCGCGATTACGATTACCGGCCGAGAATTGCCAGAAGATATTCTGACGGCGCAGGAGCGGCAGGAGATTGGTCAGACACTTCAGGAAGTGCAGCAAATGAAAGGAGGCCAGTAATGTCTGGATTAGGTTTGTTGGCAAGTGTGGTGGGTGGCGGTGCAAAAGCTGGTGCAGCCAGTGCCCGTCAAATCGCAGATGATGGTCGCGCTGCTGAAGCAAAAGAGTTGGATCGGCAATACCAGACTGAACAGAATAACATTCAGCACCAGCGTCAGCTTGAGCGGGACGATATTCAGTATGACCGGCAACAGGCCCAGGCGGATTTAGCGTATAAGCGGAGCCTGCAATTGGCCCGCATTAAGGCTAGTCAAAAGCCTGTTGCTAATCAGTGGCAGCTGATTAAAACCAAAGATCTTGAAGGCAATGAGCAGGTTGTCGGCCGATTTAATAAAACCACCGGTGAGCGGGATATGTTTGATTCATCAGGCGGCAACGGCGGGGCAGGCAGTGTTCTGGATTTTGCAACTAATTTGCCCGGCGGGCGTAAGGTTGGCGACAAAGCCAAATCGTTAAATGATCTGGAAAACGAGCAGCGACAGCGCGATACTACGGTAGAAGGAAAGTATGCGGTTGGCGCACCGGTTCCGGATTATACTCAGCCTAACCGCAGAACCCCGATGGAGTCTGTGGCGTTTGTGATTGATGCCTTCAGCAAAGGCGAAACGCCTGATATCAACGATGTTGAAGCCGCGTTGCCTAATCTGCCGCCGTTGTATCGAGCGAAAGCACAAGCGTTAATTGATCAGAAGTAAGATACATATTCAGCCTGTCGAGAGGACACGCGTTCATGAGCTACATGAAAGAGCTACGGGAATCGAACCCCGGCTTAGAAAATTTCTCAGATGCAGAAATTGCCCAGCATTTGCCTGATATCGATCCGGAAATGTTCGCCGGAAAATCACCAGAAGAGTCTTTGTCACTGGCCACGCAGGATAATAACTTTATCGCTGATGCTGGCCGGCTGTTCTGGGCCGGGGCTAAAGAAACGACCGGCCAGGCACTGACCGCTTTAGAACTTGCAACGGGTTCTGATTGGCAGGTTGATGATGATCTAATTCAAAGCGGAAAGGAAACTTATCAGAATGTTGATCCGCTGTTGCGGCATGACATTGAGAAGGCCGGCTTCCAGGAAGAGAGCGAGAATACCGTAGCGGGTGTTACCGGTGCGCTGGCCAAGTCGGGCGGCTCAATGGTGCCATACGCAGTTGCTCAGACAGGCGCAGCCCTTACTTCTCCCCTTACCGGTGGCACCTCTACATTTGCTGCACCTGCTGCAGTTAACGCGGCAGTGATTGCCGGCGGTAATTATCACTCTGTTAAAGACCAGATTAATGCGCTTTCTTATGAAGATTTGGAAGGCGGCGAGTTGTTTGCAAACTACCTGGCCAGATCAGAAAAATTCGCTCAGGGAGACGAAGCCAAAGCACTGGCGCGGGCTCAGATGGCTGACGATTTGGCCCGGGATGCGGCGACTGAAGGCGCATGGATAGGCGGCTTGTCGGGTGCAGTGCTTGGCCCGGCGCTTTCCAAAATGTTCCGTGGTGGCCAGGGTGCTTTAAAGGGGGCCGGTACCGGTGCTGCAGCTGAAGGCGGTCAAGAGTTTGTTGAGTCCGGTGCCGAGTCGTATGCAGTGGAATCAGCCAAATCTGAAGCGATCGGTTTTGATGTTGATTATAACCGGGTTGTTCGTGATGCGGCATTCGGTGCAACGCTGGGCGCTGGCGCGGGTGGTACGCTGGGTGCTGCCACCGGTGCGCTGGCACCGACTCCGATTGAACATTCCCAGGAGCGTATCAATGAGGCGGTTGAAAAAGCTGCCGCTGAAGGCGGCGACTCACTGGATCAGGCTGTTGCCGGCGGTAAGGCGCAGGCTGAAACGGTTGCCGCTGCTGTCTCTGAAACCAAGGCTCAGGCGAAGGCAAGTAGCCGGGATATGTCGGGGCTCGATGGGTTAATCATTATCGCTCGCCGTGAAGGGGTCGCAGAAGAAGAGGCCCGGCTGACCAATGCTAAGAACCTGTATGAACGGGCTTTACAGTATCAGCGGGCTGGCGATATTGCGGCAGCTGACCGGCTTCAACAGAAAGCTGATCAGATTGTTCGTGATGTCTCACAGGTTAACGAGCCGATCAAACAAGAGGCCACTGCAAGTTTTCCTGTTCCGTTCACCCATCAGGGTACCGTTGAAGGGACAACTGATTTGGTGCCCGGCAGGCAGTCCGCCCCTGAAAGCGTTATTGAAGGGGAAACAATCACTGATCCGCAGCGTCTTGAATATCAGACGGCTTTACTGGCCGATCAGCGCGGGGTTAACCGGCTGGAAAATGCCGGGGTGATTTATGGGGAAGAGCCTGCTGAAGTTACGGCTGTACGGCAGCAACGGGAAGCTGACAACTTCAATGCGTTTTATGGTCAGGAAGGTCAGGCTAACTTTCAGCAAAACGTTATTGAAGGTGAGCTGGACCGCAGTAATGAATTACCCGACAACCGGGCTAAACGGCTCCCACCAGGTACCGGCCAGATTGATCTGGGACAGCAGCGTCCGGACCGGCAGTTTAAGCCGGTAGATCCTGTTTACTCCGGCGTAGGTGAGAACATTGTTCAGCGCCAGGGCGGGGATAAAGCCGCATTACCACGACCAAGCACAATCAGCCCTGATCAGTACCGAGAACTGCAGACTATTCAGCGCCAGGCTGTCAGAACGCCAGTCAGTAAGCGGACTGAGGAACAGCGGCAGGCGGTTGCTGTCGTGTCTGCCGTAAAGTCCGGCAGCATTAAAGTTGCTGAATCGGCGAAGATAAAGCCTCAATCCCGTGGGAAGTCTTCACAAGTTGATACCAGTCGTCACACGTTTGCCCAGGCAATTGCTTTATCTGGCGGACTGAGTCGTGAAGCGGCACAGGATATGGGGGTTGATCCCGCGCATTTTGCTGACAAGCGCGGAGGTGTATTCGGTAAGCCGTTGTTCCGTAAAAATGGCGGCTTGTCTGAAGGTGAGCTTTTTGAAGTGCTAAGCCAGCAGGGTATGGAATATATTCAGACTCAGGAAGAGTTCCGGGAACGTCTGTTTGATCATCTTGGCGGGAAGGCGCATTACACTGCTGAAGGTTATGTTCGCCAAGCCGAAGAAGAAGCAATGCTGCGCGAGCAGTTTGAAGAAGGTGCTGAGCCGATTATTGAAGGCCAGACCTCAGAAGAAAGTATTCTGTCTGTTGCCGTGGATGAGGCCCGCCAAGCTGGCGTGGCAGAAAGCAGAATCCACGATATACTGCAGACCAATGATAATGAACTTGATGTGGCACTGGAGCTGCGCAATGAAATCGACCAATTACACACCCAAGGGCTTCCGGCCGGAAATGGTTCTGAAGGGCGCGGACAAACTGAAGCAGCAGCGGGAGAATTCCCAGCAGGCGAATCAACCAACCCGGAGCAAGTCTGGGGATCAGAAGACTTCGAACTAAATTCCTATACTGAGGCGGATATTAGCGCACAGGAGCAAGCGATTGCCGACGCTGATGCATCTGCCGCCACTCAACAAAAAACCGCTCAGGCGAAAGTTGACGCGGACTCTGAAGTAAATGACTTTACGCTAACAGGTTCTGACCGCGCTGCTGATGTAGCTGCAGGGCGTGGCCAGAATGATATGTTTGATTCTGGTGTAGCTGAAAATAGCGCTGAAGCTTATACTGACGAATCCACGGAAAGCATAAAATCGGAATCTGAAAATGTCAGAGAATCAGGGTCAGTACATAGTGAAGAATTGCGAGAGCAAGACCCAGCCTCCGAACAGGCCGAAAGGAACTTACTCACCGCCAGCGGATTATCAGGTAGAGAGCAGTCAGCGCAAATCAAAGACAACTTCAGAGTCCAGTACAAACAAGTCCCAGTAGGCTCTGTATCGGTTGCGTTTGATGTTGCTAACACACCCTCAGAAGTCGCGCATATAGTTGCCCCATTTCGCAAGCATGCCCAGGAAACCATGCTTGCACTGGTAACGGATAAGACCGGTAAGGTCGTAAACTTAATTCGGCACACCAAGGGAACAAAAAACGCTTCGAGCGTTTACCCTGTGGAGTTGATTTCTGCAATTGCCGCTACCGAGAACGGGGCTAACGTTTGGTTTTCTCATAACCACCCATCCGGATCTCTTGACCCTTCAAAAGCAGATATACAAATAACTGATAAGCTGCAGGGAATGTTGGACGCTTCTGGCGTAGACTTCAAAGGGCATGTGATCGTCGCCCCGGGGAACAAGGCTACTTTCTTTAAAGATGAAATTCGCAGCACTGTAGCCATCAAGGCTGCGCATCGAAACAAATCAGTCAGCGTAACAGAGAGAGTCATCCGAAAGCGCAATCTTGATGACGCCCTATATGTAACATCTCCTGACGCAGCCTTTAAGGTTGCCAAAGAGACCGCATCAGAAGATGCGATTATCTTGCTCAGCAATGCCAATCAACATATCGGCTCGTTAGCTATCTCAAGCTATGAGATGCAACAGCTTAGATCGGGTGGGCAGGTGCGCCGTATCCTTAGCGCGATAGATGCGACAAATACTGCCGCTGTATTGATAAAAACTCAGAATAAAGACTCTGCAGAAAACGTGGCTCGCTTCCTGAACTCACTTGATGATATTCGGGTGTTGGATTGGATTTCTGAATCTAATGGCAGGCTGGTTAGCGATATGGCTGACGGCGGCAGAGTAAATAGCAGTTCAGGTGCGTTCTTCTCCCGCTCCGGTTCCGGGGCCGACCTTTCTGAATCTGCTACCGGTGACGTGGAAGCGCATGCCGGACTTACTGTGGATGCAGCCGAAAGCGCTGTCGTTAACATCCGGAAGCGTCTTGGTCTGCGGGGCGTTAAGATCAGCGTTGTTGCTTCCGAGTCCGGCCTTCCCGAAGTGATTCGCAAACAGGCTGCGCAGGAAGGCGCTGAGGGCGCGATAGGTGCGGTTTATCACGATAATTCTATCTATATAGTTGCTGACCAGATGCAAAGTGTAACGCATCTGGAATCAGTAATCTTTCATGAGGCTGCACACTACGGTAGCGGCAAGCTGTTCGGCAAAGACCTCACCAGCGCATATAACAAGCTATGGATGAAGCTGGGTGGATTCAAGAAGCTGAAAGCGTTAGCGGAAGAGCTGGGCGTTTATGCGGATATGGAGCCGTATTTCACCACGGCAGAAGAATCCGTTTTGAACGGGAGTATGTCTACGGCCCGTCGGTCTGCGTATTTGATCGATGAGTTTCTGGCGCATGTGAATGAAAGGCAGGCAACGGAAACTCTGCCGGCAAAAGTGAAGCGCGCTATTCAGGAGTTTGTGGGTGCAGTTCGTGATGTTATCCGCAAGCTGGGTCTGAAGAATCTGGAAGAAGTCTCACAGGAAGATATTGCGTTTCTGCTGAAGCGTATCAATGCTTCTGCTCAGAATTACGATTCTGCCAAAGGTCAGCCGCACTTCATGAACATCTCAGAAGAAGATCAGCAGCTGATGTTCCTTAGCAACTTGGCTGATCAGTTTGAAATTGAAGAGCTAGCTGCATTCTCCCGTCAGTCAGAGGTTGATGCCAGTAAGGTGCTGGAGCAATGGCAGCGAAAGCTGAAAATGGCGAGACATTCAAAAAATCTTGATTTCGTTATTGAGGTGAAAGCGCCGTTGATTCTGCGTGAGCTGGGGATTCTGAAAACGGTTTCTCTGACCAAGCGGCGCATGTCTGCCATTCTTGATAAGCATAAAGAATTACCGCGCAAGGTGTTGGAAGAACTACCTGTATTGCTTGCTGACCCATCGGTTATTTATACGCGAAAGAAAGGCGATACTAATGCCGTTATAGAGGTAACGACCAGTGCGGGAGAGCCAATCTTGGTTGGTATGCAGGACGGTATTATCAAAACAGTTACTCCCAAGAATCATCATAACGGAATTGATGGGAATAATCGCTTAGCGACTGAGATAGCGGGCAGTCGGGTTCTGTACGCTAGAAACAAAGAAGCCCTGACTAATGCCAAGGCTTCCATTGAAGGCCGCCACAGTGGAGCAACAATCGCTCATGAACACCGAGGTGTTCGTGGTCAGGGCCTGAAAGGAAAGATACTCTTCAAATCTGATGTTGTCAAAAAGCATAACCGTGAAGATGACGGCCAGCCAATGTTTTCCCGTAAAAGCCGCTCCCGGGCAGCCGAACAATTTGCTGATCTGAACGAAGATCAGACTTCGTTCCTGGGTAAGATTGCGCCGAAAACCACCGCGCAGCGAATCAAAGACCGTATAGCCGAAGCGCTGGACCGGGGCGGGCTGAAAGTTCGCCAGGGCATGATTGATCGGTATGCTGCTTTGTTCGAGCTGGATAAGCAGGCGCAGGGTGAAGAGGTTGTTGAGAATAACACCCGGATGAGTTCATGGGTGCTGGCCAAGATGAGCCATGCGGCGGACGGTGCTTTATCGGCGCTGATGAGCTTTGGTCGTATCCGATTTTCTGATGGTGTGATTCAGCTGCAGAATGATCAGGATGAATCCGGTGGCTTAATGGGCGTTCTGTCAAAGCTGGGATCTGGCTCAGAAGTGGAGCGGTTCATGGGCTGGATTGCTGCCAACCGTTCAGCAAAGCTGTCTGCTGAAGGCCGGGAGAACCTGTTTACGGAAGAGGAGATTGCCGCCAGCATCGACCTGAATAAAGGTGAAACCGCTGAAGGCAAGCAGCGAGAAGCCTTGTATGAAGAGGTCTTTGCAGAGTTTCAGCAGTACCGGGATGACGTGTTAAAGATTGCTCAGGAAGCTGGCATTATCTCTGAGAGTAACTATGACATGTGGAAGGACGAATTCTACGTGCCATTCTACCGGGTAATGGAAGAGCAGGATGTTAACGGCCCCCGGATGTCAGGTGGCCTGTCACGTCAGCAGGCTTACAAAAAGCTGAAGGGCGGTAGTCAGGAACTGAATGACCTGCTGGAAAATACGCTGCTTAACTTTCAGCATCTGCTGTCTTCATCGTTGAAAAACAATGCGGCCAGTCAGGCAATCGATAATGCGATGAAAGTCGGTATTGCTGAACAGACCAGCGAGTCTGCCCGGGATAAGAAGGCATCGACCTTTGTATTAGAGGGCGGTGAAAAGCGCTGGTATAACATCAGTGATCCATTGGTGTTTGAGTCGCTTACATCGCTGAACGACCCGGCCACCAGTACATTTTCCCGGAAGCTGATGCGTTCATTTAAGCGGGTCTTCACCAGTTTTATCACATCGTCACCTCAGTTCATGGTTGCCAACGGTATCCGGGATACGTTGCATGCCATGGCCATTGGCAACTTAAGCTATAACGGCTTCAAGAACTTTGCCGGCGGCCTGAAGGATTACGGTTCACCGGTGCACAAAGGTAAGCTGAAAGGCCAGATGATGGCTACGGGCGCTTCTTTTAGCTTCGGGCATGTGTACGGCTCCGGTGATGCGGACGCGCTGCATGCTGAGCTTGAGCGGACAATAAAGGGCGCGAAGGTTTTGCGCGACCCGAAGGACGTGCCCGGCATGATCCGTCAGGCATGGGACTTCTATTCTGGCTTTGGTGACGCAGCGGAAAACGCTAACCGGACATCGATGTATAAGCAGAACCTTGAAAAAGGGGAGCTGTATGCCGCGTTTCAGGCTCGGGATTTGATGGACTTCAGTAGTCACGGCGCTTGGCCGGCAGTCCGCTTTCTGGTGGATACCGTGCCGTTCCTGAATGCCCGACTGATCGGTCTGGATCGCATGTACCGCGGTGGCGTAAAACCCACTGTGAATGTGATTAAGCAAATGCTCGGCGGGGAAGCGGCCAGTATGACCGATAAGCAGGCAGCCCAGCGCTTTGCTATTGTTACCGGGGCACTGACGGCGGCCAGTATTGCGCTGTACCTTCACAACAAGGACGATGAAGAATTCCAGAAGCTGGAAGACTGGCAGCGTGATATGTACTGGTTTGTTCGTGTCGGTGATTCAGCCTATTTCATCCCTAAGCCTTTCGAGATCGGCGCGATTGCCACGGTTGCGGAGCGGGGGCTTGAACAGATGGTTGACGATACCAAAGATGGCAAGCTGTTCCTGGAACGGATGGGGCATGTGGTAACCGATACCTTTGCATTCAACCCGGTGCCGCAGATGTTTAAGCCGGTGCTGGATGTGTATGCCAATAAGAGCAGCTTCACCGGCCGGGACATTGAAACAATGGGTATGGACCGGCTGAGTAAGGTTAACCGGTACCGGACCAATACCACGGATGGTGCCAAATACATTTCCCGGGCGCTGGATAGCACGGTCGGAAAGGTCAGTGAAAACCTGGTGATTAGCCCGGTGCAGGCTGATTATCTGATACAGCAGTATCTTGGCTGGGTCGGCACCATGGGTGCCACTACGGTTGATATTATCAGCAAGCAAGCCCGGGGCCACGAAGATCCGGCCAAAGACTGGACCGAGCACCAGCCGATTCGTCGGTTCTTCCGTGATACCAGCAACCCCAGTTACACCCGCTATGGCACAGAGTTTTACGATGCGCTGCGGGAGACGAACCGGGTATATGCTGATATCAAGCATCTGAGGAAGATGGGGGAGGAAGCTGCAGCAGCTGAACTGGCTGCTGAAAATGGCAATAAGTTACGGTTGCGGGCAGTGCTTAACAAAGCGAACAAGACGCTGAGCAAACTGAATACCCGGTCTAAGCTAATTCAGCGAAACAACAAGCTTTCTGCAACGGAAAAGCGTCAGCGACTGGATATCATTCTGAAGCAGAGAAATATTATTCAGGTGGCGATGATTAAAAAGGTTGAGAAGAGATAGCAGGTAATGCGGCTTGAAATTACATTATGTATCTGCTAATTATTAAGCCGAATAGTGCGGAAGCCTATATCTATTAAGGAGCTAGTTGTTATGGTAACGATTTCTATACCTGTTGGTGATTATTTTCAACATACACATGATCACGAAAGTACAAGTGAGATATTACAAGGAGTTGCCCGTGTGAAGGTAGGTACTCAGACGTTCGTGATGAACATGGGTGAGCTTATCAGCGTTCCAGCAGATACACCTCATTCGTTTGAAAATATTAGCCAAGAGATGCTGTTAGTTAGTTGTGGCCATAAAAATTCATGATATGAAAGAAAAATTTGGACATTCTGGCCCTCAGAAAGAATTAATTAGAAGTATTTTAAAGCCAAATATAATGTTGGCCTTGATTCTCATTTTTACTATTTCTTTGATATATCAAATAGGTTATGAGTACGGTTTTTTTTGTAACAGTTTTGTGCTTCCATTTTCTTTAGATAAAACAATAACAGTATATGTTCTCTTATTAGGCACTGTCTTTGCGGTAAGAAACTTTTGTTTGAGTTCAAAACCTTTAATTAATTATGAATATAGGTCAAATGTCAAATCAGAAAGTGGACTGTCTGATAAAGTATTTCAAACAAAGCTAAAAAATTCTGGGAATGGGATCGCCATTATTAACAGTGTTTTATATATAGTTAAGACTGTCGATTCAGAGGAAGTACTTAAAACAGAAGAGCCTTTCAAGGTGATTGAATATCTCGAGAAAAATGGTATACACCATCATAAGGATTTAGAAATCCTTTTTTGTAGTCCTGGCTATGCTTTAGGCTCTAATGCTGAGAAGCCTTTACTTGAGTCTGCGCAAGACGTTGCAGAAAAAATTGAATTTCTTGACATGAGAATAAGAGTTAAAAGCATTATGAATAATGAATTTGAAAAATGGGTGTTTTGTATTCCTAGGAATAAAGATGTTAGTTTTTATATGAGAATAAGAAGTTGATTTATAATGTTGATTTTATTTCTAGATGTTCTTTGTTTAAAAAATAGGTTATAAATGATTTTGTATATTTTACGTTAATTTTTATTTTTAAAGCTCAAGAGAAGTTTTACTATTAAGTGTATGTCCGTATAGAGATCACATCCTGTCCAGAATGTATTTTCTTTAGCTAGTGACTCAGCTCGTTCAATAGCTATGTCTAACCATCGTTTAGTGATGGAATAGTGGTTTTGGTTACCTTTTTCGTAATTGTCAATATGATGGGATAATGCAGCATAGACATCTTCTTTTGGCATCATCGTTTGTCTATTTTCAAAGTGTAAGAGCAGCCATATTTCAAAATTAGGAATAGAAGGAATTACTGAAAACTCAATAGGTACTTTCTTGTCATTTAACAGTTTTTTATTATTTATATTTTCTGCGAGTTGCAAGGCAGTATGGTAGTGTGCGTGATCATCTCTATCTATAACCGCATAAATCTTTTCAAATGCTTTTGGCTGAATGTCTGTATCAGAGTCACCTTTTAGGAAAAGATCATAAGCATACTCTACAACTTGCTTGGGACATGTACCATATTTACCTTTTAAAATTGAAACACTAGTCGTTTGAAGCCGCAGGTCACGCCTGATTTCTAAGAAGTAGTTTGGCTCAGTCTCTTTTCCTTCCGTTACGATTAAAACTCTATCTGCAGTTAATCTACTGCCTTGTTTTCTTTGAAATTTCTTTGCTTGGCGTATTTTAGGCTGATTATCCTTTCCCATTTTCAATTCCTTATGATTTTATTCCTGAAAAAACGGAATAGCACCGTATCTGCCAATTAAATAGCCAGTTTCTAAGTCCTCACCTTTCCTAGGGCTAAAATCAAGGAGAGGGTAAAGTTCAGAAGCGTGCTGATCATTTTTTTCGATAAACCAAATTTGATCTCTACGAAATAGCTTTTTATCTAAAAGGCTTGTATCGTGAGTAGTAAAAATTAACTGCGCAGAATTATTATTAACTGTCTTACTATAAAATAGTTTTATAATCCGTTTAGCCATAAGAGTATGTAGGCTTGTATCGAGCTCGTCATATATAAGGACTTTTCCGGATTCAAAAATATCAAGAAGAGGGCCGGCTAAAGAAAAAAGACGCTGAGTCCCCATCGACTCTTCACTTAGTTCAAATGTGGCTTCCATATGATCATTTTTTTTATGAAAGACAGGAAGAGCAAACTCGGTTTCTTCAGATGTTATCTCAGGAGCACCTGTTTCGTTAAATTGTATTTTTTGAGATCTTCCTTTTTTCTTGACAATAGTAACGTTTTCAATACTTAAGTCTGAATTTCTTAGAAAGTCTTTAACTATTTTTTTTGATTTATCATCACTTAAAGCTATTAAAGTGAATTCATCATTTGGAACCGAGTAGCTATTATAAATAACCATATCATTTTCAAAGAAATCATAGACTTCTTTTAATTGTTCACTGTTGAATTGAACTGCAGCAGAAAGAAATAGTACGTTATGTCTAGTAGATCGTTTCCATAAGTCCTTTTGACCTGTGATATTTGGCCCAAAGTAATAATCATAGTCTTGAGTGGTACTATTAAAAGTTCTGGTAAACCAATGCTGAGGCTTTGATGTCTTATAAACATAGAGCCATTCTTCAACTACACGTTCTTTCGTAACATTAAAGCCGTATTGATATCGAACTTTATTTTTAATGAATGTTATTTCAAATTCTGAAGGGGAAGATATACATTCGGCTGCTAGTTTGAAGGGGCTAACATTAATTTGCTTACTAGGAGGTTGTGTTGCAGACTGAATTACAGCTGATTTAAAAAAATCTAATGCATAAATGAGGTTAGATTTTCCACTTGCGTTTGCTCCATACAGTGCAGTACAGCTGAGGAGTTTCGGGATAGATTTGATATCGGTATTAAGAGTATTACTATCGATAAAAGTTTTATCTTTTGAAGCAGAAAGATTGAGGACTGCTTCATCTTTAATAGATCGAAAGTTAGTAACTCTAAATTCTAAGAGCATGATAGCACCTAAAAGGGGGTATTTCTGTCGATTTTTGCATTATTTGTGCAAATAAACAACCTATATTGCTGTTTTAGCGTTTCTGATAGAGCTGCTTCAGATCTTTTAACATCAGGTAAATTGCTACGCTATCCAACCGATGATACCAAACACAATACTTAGCACAATCGGCATGCCAGCTCCCAGTAGGAATACTGTTGTCCAATTCTGATTTCTGGGATGAAACACGCCGCCCAGATGTACAACAATGAATGAAAGTACCAGGCAGAGTAGGCCGCCAAAGAACCATTGATGAAGCGCGCTTTCCACTTTTAAATCTCCTTTCTAATGTGGCGCTAAGTCAGCGTTTAGAGTTTCCAATAGTAGCGTAAGTTATTGATTTAGTTACCACGGATATAGCTGTTTTGAGTAACAGAAAAACAGGCTATATTCTCTTTATATCAATACCTTACAGCTTAACGACTGCCGCTTTGACATGGTAGAGGTCCCCAGTTCGAATCTGGGTAGTCCTACCAAAATTCTGAAAAAGCCCGCATTCACTGCGGGCTTTTTGCGTTCTGGGATATGGCAGATGAGAACTGCCGAAGGCAGTCGAGCCGAGCGAAGCGAGACCAAATAGGAACCTGCGACGATAGCCTCGAAGGGGTGAACGGCGAAGCCGGGAATAATCTGCCTGGTCCTACCAAAATTCTGAAAAAGCCCGCTTTTATAGCGGGCTTTTTGCATTCTGCGATAAGTGAATTCTTTGGCAGATGAGAACTGCCGAAGGCAGCCGAGCCGAGCGAAGCGAGACCACATCGGAGCCTGCGACGATAGCCCCGAAGGGGTGAGCAGCGAAGCCGGGAATAATCTGCCAAGTCCTGCCGGATTCTGAAAAAGCCCGCATTCACTGCGGACTTTTTGCATTCTGCGCTGTGGATATTCATTGGCAGATGAGAACTGCCGAAGGCAGTCAAGCCGAGCGAGGCGAGACCACAACGGAGCTTGCGACGATAGCCCTGGTAGCCGCGAATAATCTATTTGATTTTATCCGGTTGACGAAAGCATCCTGCTGTTATTTTGTTTGATAAGTCAGTTTTGAAGAAACGATGGGCTTTGTTATAGCAGTCCGTTCAATAGCCTTGCTATTACCGCATGGAAGCTTTCAGGATGTTCAGGCCGGTTATCGAAAGATAGCCGTTGTTATTAGAGGCTTGTCATAACTCGACTAACATGGCTGTTTTGTGGTGGGTCAGAGTCAGGTGAAAGGTATCGGTATTTGTTAACTTATCTGGCCGGAAAACGCAGGCTGGCTCTGTTAGAAGCTATAATCCTGCTTAGAATCAGCTGTAGTGGAAGTACCATGAGAATTATTATTTCAACGTTCATTGCCCTGTTAATGGTGGGGTGCACAGGGTTTGGCGGTCATCAGGATTTATCCTCTGAAGCACTGTACAAGCGCGGTGTTTCCTATACCCAGGGAACGGACAGACCACAGGATTATGCCGCTGGCGTCAGGGACTTTATCCGGGCAGGAGAGAGGGGGCATGCGGCCGCACAGTATCTTGCCGGTATCGGTTTTTATACCGGCAGAGGTGTGGCACAGGATTATCAGCAAGCCCGTTACTGGTTTACTCAGGCAGCCCTGCAGGGACATGCCGCCGCGATGAATCAGCTGGGTGATATCTACCTTAATGGCAGGGGAGCAGCAGCGGAGAAAAGCTGGGGAATGTATTGGACAGGCCGGGCGGCATCTCAGGGTGATGTGAATGCCATGTTTGTTTATGGGATTGGCCGCCTGCGTGGCCTGGGTGTTCCTGAAGATATTCGGCAGGGTGTTTTCTGGTTGAAGCTGGCACAACAGCATGGGCGTCAGAATATGGAGCAGCTGTTGAGTACCATGCAGCAGAAGTACCCCCGGGAATATGAGCAGGCGGGAAAAGATATTCAGCATTGGCAACCCTTGAGTGTGGCTGCCGCAGAAAAGCGAATGCAGGTTGTTTACATTCAGTCCAGACTGCGGGCGGAAGGTTACTCCCCCGGTTCGGCTGATGGCCTCTGGGGGACGCGAACCGCGTCTGCGCTGAATGCATTCTGTTTGGGCCGCCAGCAAGTGTGCGATCAGCCTGACAACAAGGTGATTGAATTACTGCGAAAGGCGGAGCGGGAGCACTAAAAAAGGGCCCGTGTAGCGGGCCCTTATTAAGTTCAGTCCGGTTTATACGTCCGGTGTTTCGTCAGTCGGTTGTTCGGCTGTCGGGTCTTGCGGAGAAATGCCCAGTAAGTCGTTCAGTGCGGTGGTTACTTCATCGGTAACCTCCTTGTTGGCGGCTTCTGCCAGTGCTGTTGCTTCGGTTTCAGCCTGAGTTTGAATTGCCTCTTCAACGGTGTCTTTCTGTTCAGTTGTATCAGTTACTTCGCTGGTTTTGTCATCAACTGCTTCATTAAGCGTATCTACTGCCTGCTGAGCGTCAGCCAGTTCTGTGTCAGCAACGCCAACGTTGGCACTGGCGGTTTCAACACCGGACTGTGCTGTTCCGATATTTGCTTCTGCTTCACTTATGTCGTTTTGCGCGCTGGTCAGTGAGTCCTGAGCATCAGCCAGTGCTGATGCGGCACTGGCCAGACCGGTGGTTGCAGTATCAAGTTCTGACTGAGCTGCATCCGCTGAAGTGACCGAGCTGTTAACAGTGTTTTGTGCGCTGTCTAATTCAGTCTGAGCGCTGCTGACGGCCTCCTGAAGGTCCGCGTTCTCCGGGTCTGCGGATAAGGCTGACTCTGCGTCAGCCAATGATTGCTGGCGATCACTCAGTGCTTGCTCTGCTGTATTCAGTGACTGTTGTGCATCAGCCAGTGTTTGCTCCGCCGCTGAAACGGTTTCTTCTGCCTGAGAGACGGATTGCCGAGCCGTTTCCACACTGTGAGTGGCGTCAGTAACAGAATCCTGGGCGTCAGTTAAAGATTGCTGCGCGTCAGCAAGGGTCTGCTCAGCGGCACTTAAATCTGCTAATGCATCCGTTACGCTCTGTTCAGCTGAACTCAGCTGGTCTGTGGCTGTGTCCAGATCTGTGTTCAGAGAATTCAGTTGTTGATTTAGCTGTTCGAGAACATCATTGATTTCTGCCAGCTCACCGTTAAGTTTACGGCCTTCCAGTACCGCTGTTTCATAGGTCGCCAGGAGACCGACCACTGATTTAGGTGATGCATTGAGACGGGCATTAGGGGATGCGTGTGCTGCGTTTAAGCGGCCAAGTGCACTGGCAATAGCACCGTGGTTATTGCCCAGGGATTTACCATGGCCTTTACCATTATTGGTTTTACCTGCGGAAGCTGACTGGCCTGCAGAGCTGTCATTGCCATTACCGCCGCCATTGCCATTACCACCTCCGTTACCGCCGCCGTTACCGCCGCCATTACCGCCGCCGTTACCGCCGCCGTTACCGCCGCCATTACCGCCGCCGTTGCCACCGCCACCACCATTACCGCCGCCGTTGCCACCACCATTACCGCCGCCGTTTCCGCCACCATTGCCATTTTTAGCATAGGCCTGGCCGCCTAAATCAATCAGTGGGCTGTTGGCAGTCAGTGCAGGAAGTACAGTCAGTGTAACGCCCAGTGCAGTTACTTTAAGAAGAGAATGTAAATAGGAAGATGCATATGGCATGGGAAGACCTCAGCTAAAAAAACAGATCTTGCAGTAACTGAGATCAACGAATGAAGAACAGTAAAACTACAAACAAAATTCAAACATCCGTATTGGATGAAAACTATACAACTGAAATGGAGGGTTATAGAACCGCCGGTTAAGGGTGAAATACCCAGATTGAGTAATCTGTTTGCTGCAGGGCCCCTAGCCTGTAACGGATGGCTGTGATAACTCTTTCAGTAACATTTCAGTTACAGGTGTTTATATACTGATCAGTGGGTGGGTCGTGGACTTACTTTTTTCTCATTAACCGGATAGCAGGGATAAGGAGGATCGGTTATGGACGGCATTTCACATATTACTTCAGCAGCGGTCGGTCAGATCACTGCTACGGCTCCCGTCAGCAGAGCAGAACGGGCCATTGCGGCGTATACAGAAACCCTTGAGCCTGAGCGTACTGAACGCCCGGGGGTACAGGTAAGCATCAGCGATGCTGCACGCGAAGCGCTGGCCCGGGAACAACTGGAACTGGAGCGCTTGAGCGAGGAACGTATTGAGGCCCAGCGACAGCGGGATCTGGATAACGACGCCTTTATCAGACAGCTGGATCAGATTCGCCTGACGGATTTCATTCTGGCTGCGCAGAAGTATTCATTGTACGGTCTGGCGAATGCACCCATCGACCGTCGCTACGATGTTGATGAATTTGAATCAGCGGACAATCGGGTGCTCAGAACCGGTCAGCCATCAACGGTTACCTATTACAGTCAGGCCGATTCCGGCATGACATAATATTCAGTAATACTTTTCCCCTGTCTCACAGTTACGGGCATTAGTTTTCCGTGACTGTGCGACCCTCCTGCATAAGGCTGTTTTTACGGCCCTATGTCAGATAGATGTACTGTACATACAGGTGATGTAAAAGATTATGAGATGGCTGAAAAATTGCTTTTTTCCGGATAGCAGTGCTGAGTATTGCACTAACACTATTTAGTCGCGTCTTTACTGGGGGGGCGCGAATCACAAGCTCGGGTTTCAGGACTGTGGCAGCACTTTCTTAACGGACGTTACTGGCAGAAGGAATCCATGTGTCTGTTCTGGATGTCTTCTTGTGTTTGTTGAAGCAGTTTAGTTTGTGCCACTTCCTGCCATATGCCGTAAACGCAATGCCAGCTCCAGACCAAAGCGCTGATCGGCATCTTCAAAATTAATATCAAACAGCTCTTCGATTCGTTCAATCCGGTAGCGAAGTGTAGTGACATGGATCTCCAGAGTGTCAGCACAGGCCTGATAGCGGCAGTTGCTGTGCAAGAATGCAGATAAGGTATCCAGCAGCTTATTCTTATGTTTGCGGTCGTACTGATCAATCTGTTCCAGGCTTTGATTGATGAAGTTGCTGACGACAGACTGATTGGTGGCAGCAAATAAAATTGCGTATGCACCAAAGCTGTCTTCATTGAGGACCCCGGTACGGTTGAATTGCTGGCTTAGCTGGATCAGGCGTTTGCATTCAGACCATGCATTCGAGTAATCATCCAGCTGGTGGCAGGACTGGCAACTGACGAGTGTCGGCTGCTGACTGAAAATCCATTGTAATTTCTTCTCAAGATTTAACATGCGCAGGTTAAGTTTATCCCTGGTACTGCACTGGCTGGCAGGTATTGATACAAGATAAAGGTCTTCAAAAATCAGACAGACTGATGCTTCAAATACACTGTTAACCTGGCTGGCAACCTGTTGATGCTTTGAGCTTAAAAAGTCCTCCGGGCTGGTACGATTACCTAGCTCAGGCGGGGCTATTGCCAGCAGATAATTGCTCTGATCCAGCCGAATACCTTTATGTTGGGCCCGGGCGATAAGTTCTTCAGGGTTACGCCAGTTACGGCTGATCAGTTGTTGAAAAAGGTCGTTGAGAGAGCCGGTTTCACTTTTAAAGTGAATAAAGCTACGCATCATCAAAACCCGTAATGCAAATTCGCTTTGCTCGGTCATCAGGTTAAGGATGGGGGTCTCCTGGATACCCTGTCTGAGCAGTAGCAGAGCGCCGACAACATTATCGTCAACTCTTAGCAGCTCAATCTGGTATTTAAGGGTGCCTGATGTACTCAGTTCTAACGCCAGCAAAGCTGGGTTTGTGGCTTGTTCGGCGGCCTGTACCTGTTGCAACACCGATCTTGCATGCTGGTTGCTGACTAAATGCTGCCATTGATTGTCGCCGATAATCCCCTGAGCTGGCGGGCTTCCCGGGATGACTGTTTGCTGAGTCAGATCCACCAGGATGACAGGGTGTTGAAGTAATTTTTCCACTGCTTCCAGAATATGGGGAATCGAAGAGTCGGTCAGGGCCAGATCCATCAGTGCTGCACTATGGGTAATCGAGCTTTGTAAGCGTTCGGTGCGGGCGGTTTCACGTTGCAGATAGATCATCCGTTTGACCGTTATTGCTGCCAGGTTGCCGATGGTTGTCAGGTAGCTCAGTTCGTCTTCGTCAACGTTAATTATCTGGCGTGAGAGAACAGTCAGTACCATCGGATTGCCATGCTGGTCTTCGGTATTCAGCGGCAGAATTACCACGGAAAAGTAATTACGCCGGATAGCATCGGACTGGTGAGCAGGATATTGCGCGCATTCCTGCATATTGCTGATAACCAGTGGTTTATTGTTCTTGATGACTTCGGTCGTCGGGCTGGATACCAGTGGCCATTCATTGGGGATTTTATCTTCAGTATCAATGTAAGGGTCGAAACGTGCTCTGGCGAAAACCTTACTTTGCTTTGAATCCATGCTCAGTACTGAGCTCATGCTCCAACTGGTATGACGACATACTGCATAGACGATTCTATTCAGTGCTTCTTCGTAACTGGTACCGGAATTAATCAGCTTTGCCAGTTCGGCTATGTTGTTAAGCAGGTTGGTAGTGGCCTGATTCATTGGCTCTGGTGCTCCTGTGGCAGATAACTAATCCGGCCTGGTTGGTATTGACCCTCATTTTTTACTATTACCCGGATTTGTCAGTGAGGCAATCGATGGTGCACAGGTTTTATCTTTTCCTATGAAAAGTAGGAAAATTAGATCGTTTTTTGGTTGTTTTTCTCAATTGTTGCCCCGGTTGTTGATCCATATCATGAAATTATTCCTATTGATGATGAATGTTTTGAACCGGCTTGTTTCTGAGGAGAATAAAAATGAAAACCTCGACACTTGATCCCAAAGCCCTGCGTCAGGCCTTTGGAACCTATGTCACCGGCGTTACTGTTGTTACCACTGTGGATGCTGATGGTCAGCCCCGCGGCCTGACTGCCAATTCTTTTACGTCTGTATCTCTGGACCCGGCCCTGGTGATGTTTTGTATCGACCATAAGGCGGCCAGCTATCCCGTTTTCCAAAACTGTAAAGGCTTTGTGGTCAATGTTCTGACCGAAGCTCAAAAGGACGTATCTAATCTGTTTGCTTCCAAAGCGACAGACAAATTTGATCATGTTGAAACTCGACCGGGTGTTACTGGCGCTCCGATTATCGATGATGCGCTGAGCTGGTTTGACTGCACACTGCATGATCAGGTCGAAGCCGGAGATCATCTGATTCTGATCGGTGAAGTGAAAGACTTTGCCAGCCGTCAGGCCACCCCGCTGGGATACGGTGGCGGTAACTACATTACGTTCGGGTTGGAACAGACAGCTGTTAAAGCGGGCAACAATACTCAGTTTGGCTGTGTGCTGGGCCATGAAAATAAGGTCTTACTGATTCGGGATGAGGAATCAAACGGCTGGACGATTCCACTGGTGCAGGCGGAACCGGGGCAAAGTGAAGTGCTGAGCCGTTTACCCGGTTTATTGAAACAGATAGGTGCCGAAGCTGAGATCAGCTTTCTCTATTCCGTCTACGAAACCCTTGATCATAAAACGCATATCGTCTACCGGGGCCAGCTGACACAGCCGGAGCTGTCCGGGAGCAAGACGACTGCGAGGCTATTTACCGCGGATGAACTGCCCTGGGACCAGCTGTGTTTCCCGCAACTGAATGCGATGTTGCGCCGCTATTTCCGTGACTGTGTTAATGACCGTTTCGGAATCTATACCGAGGCACTCGGTGAGGGTTCGGTGGCCATGCTGGAAGGCCGGCCGGAAGCATGGGGCGAGCATAAGCAGAAAATAAACCTGTAAACGGAGTCGATTGTAATGCGCAATTTGGAACAGATTACAGGCCAGCGCCTGAGTCACTATATTAACGGTCAGTGGCACGAACCCAGTAACGGAGAATACTTCGACAGTCTTGATCCGACAAATGCCCAGCCCTGGTATAAGGTCGCTTCCGGTGATGCTCAGGATATTGAAGACGCCGTCAGTGCTGCCCGGGCAGCCCTTAAGAATCCGCAGTGGCAACGTATGAGCCAGACGGACCGTGGTCACATGGTTCGCCGGCTGGCGCAACTGATTGATGAAAACCGTGAAATGCTGGCCCGCATTGAAACCCGGGATAACGGTAAGCTTCTGCGGGAAACCCGTGCCCAGACCACCATTGTGCCGGATACCTTTTCTTACTTTGCCGGTGCGGCTGACAAGCTGGAAGGTACGACCATCCCGCTGAATAAGCCGGATATGCTTAATTACACTGTCCGTGAGCCGATCGGTGTCGTCGGTATTATCGTGCCCTGGAATTCACCCTTGTATCAGCTGGCCTGGACCCTGGCTCCCTGTCTGGCAATCGGTAATACCGTGGTTATCAAGCCCTCTGAACATACAAGTGCTTCCACGCTGGCATTGATGGACCTGGTGGAGCAGGCCGGATTCCCGCCGGGCGTGGTGAATGTTGTCACCGGATTTGGCCCGGTGGCCGGTGAAGCGCTGACCCGGCATCCGCATATCGCCAAAATTGCTTTCACCGGCAGCAGTGAGACTGGTAAGCGGGTCGCCGCGAATGCTGCCAGCCATCTGGCCCAGTGCAATATGGAGCTGGGGGGGAAGTCGCCGCACTGTGTGTTTGATGATGCTGATCTGGACCGTGCCGCTAATGGTGTGGTCGCGGGTATTTTTGCCGCTGCCGGACAGACCTGTGTGGCGGGCTCCCGGATCTTTGTCCAGGAGAGTGTTTATGACGCGTTTCTCGATAAATTACTGACCCGCACCAGGCAGATTAAACTTGGGGATCCTACCGAAGAGGGGGTTCAGGTCGGGCCACTGGCGATCCGTGAACAGCTGGAAAAGGTCACCCGCTATGTCGAGATTGCTAAAGCGGAGGGGGCCACTCTGCTGAGCGGTGGTAAACCGCCCGAAGACCCGGCGCTGAGTGAGGGCTGGTATTTCGAGCCAACACTGTTCACCGATGTCGACAATTCAATGCGCATCGCTCAGGAAGAGGTCTTCGGGCCGGTCGGTTGTGTGATCCGTTTTTCGACTGAAGAAGAGCTGACAGAGCTGGCCAATGCGACCGAGTATGGCCTGGCAGCAGGTGTCTGGACCCAGAGCATGGAGAGGGGGCTGCGTTTTGCCCGGGAAGTTGAGAGCGGCATTGTCTGGGTGAATACCTACCGTGCAGCATCATTTGCTACCCCGGTAGGCGGCTTTAAAAACAGTGGCTATGGCAGCCATAACGGACTGGAATCGCTGCGTGAATATTCCAGAAGTAAGAGCGTGATGCTTGATTATTCCGGCAAAGCACAGGATCCGTTTGTGATCCGTGTGAAGGAATAACGCTGCGGGAGGGAGCCCGCGGGTCTCCTTATCTGCATTTTAAACACCAGGGTAACACCGGGAAACGGGCCGGCCTGTCTGTAGCGGCAGAGGTTGGTGTGGCAGAAATCTGAGAATAACAATAAATCTGGAGAGAGATGATGGATTTTGACATCGTATTAAATATGGCACGTCTGGATGACGAAACGCCGATGCAGCAGGTCTGGGATAAGACCAATTATATGGTTCGGTTGGCTGATGAAGCAGGCTTTACCACTGCCTGGACTGCTGAGCACCATACCATTGAGCTGACTATTGCACCTAATCCGTTTCAGTTGCTGAGTCACTGGGCTGCGATCACTAAGAATATTCGCCTGGGTACCGGGATTGTAACGGCGCCTTACTGGCACCCGATCAGACTGGCCGGTGAGGCCGGATTGTGTGATCTGATTTCCGGCGGCCGGCTTGAGTTTGGTATCGGGCGCGGTTCATTCCAGTATGAGTTTGACCGTATGCAGCCGGGTATCGATCAGCGTGAAGGCGTGGGGTATATGAAGGAGATGCTGGCGGCACTGAAGGAACTGTGGAAAGGCGACTATGCCCATGATGGCCAGTACTGGCAGTTCCCGACAGCCACCGCCTGCCCGAAACCACAGCAGTTACCGCATCCGCCGCTTTGGTGTGCTGCCCGTGATCCGGGCTCGTTTGACTGGGCGATTAGCAATGGCTGCAACATTATGGCTACGCCGCTTCAGGCACCTCATTCTGAAGTAGAGGTGTTGGTAAATCGTTTTAACGATACCGTTGCCCGTTATCCTGAGCTGCCCCGTCCCAAGCTGATGATGCTGCGCCGGGTCTGTGTTTATGATAATCCGGATGACTGGATGGTGCCGGTAGAAGGGGTGACTAATTTTGGCCGCTACTTCGAAACGCTGATGAAGAACATTGGTGGCGTGGAAAACGGCTTTGCTGACCCTGCGGATTATCAGGCCATTGCCAATAAGAACGATTATGACCCTAAGTCCCTACACGAAAACATGTTATTTGGTACGCCGGAAGAGGTCGTTGTCAAACTGAAAAAATATGAAGCACTGGGAATCGATACTTTCCTGTACGGCGAAGCGTACGGGGTATCTGATGAATTTAATAAACGTTCGCTGGAGCTGTTTGCCAGTGAGGTTATGCCACATTTTCAATAAGCCATAAATTTCAATGTCAGAGAATTAGGAGAGTATTACAAACCGTAAGTGGATTTAATCTGCTGTATCCTAAGATATAAATATAACTATTTGTTTTCTATGCAAAGTTTAGGAGAAAGAGATGTCAGACAATAAAAATAAATTTGATACTGATCCGCAGTTAAACAGTGATGAAGCAGGGGCTTCCTGTGTCGCGCCGGTCCAGCTGAGCAGGCGTAAGTTTTTGGGGGCCACGGCCGCTGTAGGTGCCGGTGCTATGCTGATGCCATTTGGTTCAAGCTTTGCCGCGAGCAATAAGGGGACAGTCGTATACCTGAGTTGGGGCGGGTTTTATCAGGAGTCACAGAAGAAAGCCTGGTGTGATCCTTTTGAGAAAGAATCCGGTGTTCGGGTGGTTCAGGCCGGCCCGATGAACGAAGCGAAAGTCCGTACCAGTGTGGCCAGCGGTTCACCTGAGTTTGATATCGCAGATGCCACGGACATATTCCTTTACTACGGCAGCGCCGATAATCTTTTTGAACCGATCGACTACAGCGTGGTTAACCGTAATACCCTGCCACCGCAGTTTACGCATGATTACGGCGTGGGGAACTGCGTCTGGTCTTATAACGTTTGTTACAACACTGATAAGTTCAGTGAAGGCACTGGTCCTCAGACCTGGACTGATATTTTTGATACCAAACGTTTCCCCGGTAAACGGATTCTGCGTGACCGCGTATACGGCATGTTAGAAGTGGCATTACTGGCCGACGGTGTTGCACCTGCTGATCTTTATCCGCTGGATGTTGAACGCGCATTTCGTAAGCTGGATACCATTAAGGACGATCTGATCCTGTGGAAGTCGGCTTCGCAGGCTCAGCAACTGATGGTGGATGGTGTTGCCTCCTGTGGTTTGCTGCATAACGGCCGTATTTTTGACGCGGTGAAAAAAGGCGGTCATCTGGCAATCGGCTGGGAACAGAACGTTCAGTCAGTGGACTATCATGTGGTACTCAAAGGAGCACCTAACAAAGCCAATGCCATGGCTCTGATCGAGCGCTCAATTCAGCCGGATGCTCAGGCAGCTTTTGCGAATATGACCGGGTACGCACCTGTGAATCAGGCCGCGTTTGAGTTTATTGATGCCGATGTGGCGCCATGGTTGCCAACTGAACCTTCGAATATTGAAAAAGGTTTTGTTCTGAATGCGGATTACTGGCGTGAAAACCTGAAAGAACTGGCAGATGAGTGGACCAAATGGAAACTATCGTAACCAACAGGGCTGCCGGCCTTGGGGTTACCTGGTGGAGTAACGCGGCACAGCTGGTCAGAAATCGATATTTCTGGCTGGTGGTGCCCGCCACCGTCACACTCTTGCTGGCATTTGCCTGGCCGGTACTGGGTTTTCTGCTGAAGGCCTTTACCGACCCTTTTAACGGGTTGCATAACTTCAATGAAGTGTTCAGCAACTTTATATACGGCGCGGTGTTGTGGAATACCGTAGTGATAAGCTTCGTCACCACGTTTCTTTCATTACTGTTAGGGTATCCGCTGGCTTACACAATCGCTCAGGCTTCACCAAGGGTGCGACGGTTATTGATCTTTGCGGTGCTGGTGCCTTTCTGGACCAGTATTCTGGTGAGAACCTTTGCCTGGATGGTGTTGTTGCAACCCAGTGGTCTGATTAATGACATATTGATTGGGCTGGGGTTGTTACTGGAACCGCTGGATATGCTGTTTAACCGCACGGGTCTGTTGATCGGTATGGTGCAGATTCAGTTGCCACTGATGGTGTTCCCGCTCTATACCGTGATGTCGAAAATCGATAAGCAGTATGTTTCGGCAGCAGCCAACCTGGGGGCGAGTCCTGTCACCGCATTCAGGCGGGTTTACCTGCCACTGAGTATGCCGGGAGTCTTTACCGGATCGATGCTGGTGTTCGTGACGTGTCTGGGGTATTTCATCACGCCGGCACTTTTAGGCGGCCACCGTGATGTTGTAGTAGCACAGTTGATCCATGAGCAGGTAACCGAGCTGGGTAGTTGGGGGATTCCTGCGGTACTGGCCATTATCCTGTTACTTAGCACACTGTTTATCTTCGGTATTGTGCGGCTGTTTCAGCGTCGGGAGAAGAAACTATGATTTTATCTTCATCGTTACAGGCGCTGAAATATCAGTTCACGCAAAACGGCTGGAGCTGGCTGCGGTGGTTGCTTTGTTACACGGTAATTTTGTACCTCATAGCACCGCTGATCATCGTCGTTATTATCTCCTTTAGTTCGGGGTATTACCTGACGTTTCCACCACCGGGTTTCTCTTTCCAGTGGTACGAAAACATCCTTGATCCCAAGTGGATGGATACACTCTGGATCAGTGTTCTGGTAATGGTGCCGACATCGATAATTGCCACGGCATTAGGGCTTGCGACAGCTCTGGGACTGGCCCGGTCGGATATTCCCGGTACCACGTTCATTCGGGCTTTGCTGATATCTCCGCTGGTTGTTCCGGTGATCATTACCGCAGCGGCTTTGTATGGGACGTTCAGAAGCTGGGGCATTCACGGCACCGTTGGAGGTTTGATACTGGCGCATATAATTCTGACGATCCCCTATGCGCTGTCGACGATCACCGCGTCACTGGGCATGGTGGATGCTCGGCTGGAAGATGCTGCGGCTAATCTGGGGGCATCGCCATGGACGGTATTCCGCAAGATTACTTTTCCTTTAGTAATGCCCGGGGTGCTGTCGAGTTTTTTGTTTTCACTGGTGATCTCGTTTGATGAGTTGATCGTGTCTCTGTTCATCAGTACGCCACTGGTGCGGCCGGTCACAGTTCAGATGTGGTCGAATATCCGTGGTGATGTCGACCCGACGATAGCGGCGCTGGCTTCTATGTTGTTTGTGTTTGCATTGCTGATTCTGTTACTGGAAAGCCTGTTCGGTAAGAAGGAGCAGAGTCAGGATGCATCTGCAAGTTGAGGAATAATAAAAATGAATACCCAATCAACAACCTTTGCAGTTGAGAACGATAGCCCGGCTATGCCGGAGGCCGTTTCTTCAGCAGCAGACATTTTATCGTTACGTAATGTGAACAAGTTATACGGCGATTTCGTTGCCGTTAGCAATGTATCGCTGGACCTTAAACAGGGTGAATTCCTGACATTTCTGGGGCCTTCAGGCTCCGGTAAAACCACTACGCTGATGATGGTTGCAGGTTTCACCGGCCTGTCCAGCGGTTCAATCATGCTGGATGGTAAGCCGCTGGATCCTTTGCCGCCTCATAAGCGGGATCTGGGCATGGTATTTCAGCAATATGCACTGTTTCCGCATATGACGGTGGAACAGAATGTCGCGTTTCCCCTGCAGGTCAGAAAGCTGGGGCGTGATGTCATTGAGGAAAAAGTCCGTGCCAGCCTGGAACAGGTCGGGCTGAGCCAGTATGGGGACCGTTTGCCGAAACAGTTATCCGGTGGTCAGCAACAACGGGTCGCACTGGCCCGGGCGATGGTGTTTGAACCCCGCTTATTGCTGATGGACGAACCCCTTGGCGCTTTGGATAAGAAACTGCGGGAACATATGCAGATTGAAATTATGCGGCTCCACAGAGAAATGGGGATTACTGTCATTTACGTGACTCATGATCAGGAAGAAGCGCTGGCAATGAGTGACCGGATAGCGGTGTTCAATGAAGGGGAGATCAAGCAAATCGGGTCGCCGTCAGAGCTGTATAAGCAACCTAACAGCCGCTTTGTTGCAGACTTTATCGGCGAAAGTAATTTCATTGAAGGGACAATAACCTCAGTCATTGAACTTGCTGACAGCGACACCGGTGTAGCTGTCGGCACTGTTGAAACTGCCATCGGACCTTTACAGGCCCGGCTTGGATCGGAACTGGCAGTTAACTGTAAAGTCAGTCTGGCGGTGCGGCCAGAGAGAATCTGGATTGTTGCACCGGACACACCGGACAACTGTGAAAATATCGTTTCCGCCAGGGTCACTGATGTGGTGTATCTGGGGCAGCAGCAGAAATACGTTGTGCGGCTGAATAACGGTGACGAGATGACGGTTATGCAGCAGCTAAACCGTGCAACCAGCGGTGAAATTGCGGTTGGCAGTGAAATCCAGCTGGCCTGGACCGCAGAAGCCAGCGTGTTGCTGGCGGACTAGGAGGGCCTATGAACTATTTCGATAATGGCCAGTTTGCAACCTGCTATGAGCTGGCCGGTCAGGGAATGCCGGTGGTATTCGTCCATGGTGTAGGTGCACACCTGCAGGGCTGGGATGGTGTGATTAAAGCCTTTAAAGGTTCTGTCAGATCACTGCGTTACGACCTGCGTGGCCATGGTGAAAGTGAGCGGATACAAGGGCCTTACCAGTTGCAGGCGTTTGTAGATGACCTGCAGGCATTGGTGACGGAACAGGGGTGGAGCCGGTTTCATTTGGTCGGCTTCTCACTCGGGGGGCTGATTGCACAGGCATATGCACTGCAACATTCCCGGCAATTGCACAGCCTGACCATCATCAGCTCGGTCACTGACCGTACGCCGGAAGAGCAGGCAAAGGTGACAATGCGGGCCGATACACTGGCCGAAGGCCGGGCTGATAAGCATATGGCGGCAGCGGTAAACCGTTGGTTCAGTGATCGGTTTATTGAGGATCATCCGGAAATCGTCGAGTGCCGGGTGCAGCGTAGCCTGAACAATGACCCCCACTGTTATGCCGCTGCATACCGGGTACTGGCTGAGTCTGATCTGGCTGATCAGCTCCCCGGAATTACCTGTCCGACGCTGATCATGACTGGCGAGGAGGATGCCGGATCGACGCCCCGGATGGCGAAGGTAATGAGCCAGCGGATTCCGGATGCGGAAGTACATATCCTGCCGGGGCTTAAACATGGGGTGTTACTGGAAGCCCCTGACCTGATTGCCGGAATCATGCTTGAGTTTTATCGCCGCCGATTCAACCATTCTTTAATGTCCGGGAGTAACCCTGTGAGTAATAAACTGATGGAACAAGGGCTTAAAGTCCGTAAAGAAGTGCTGGGAGAGGCGTATGTTGAGGCTGCCTTTGACAATGCTGATGACTTTAACTGCGAGTTTCAGCATCTGGTCAGTGAATACTGTTGGGGAGTGTGCTGGACTGACGACACACTTAACCGGCGTGAACGCAGTATCCTGAATCTGGGAATGATTGCAGCTCTGGGTAAAAGTCATGAATTTGAGTTGCATTTTCGGGGGGCTCTGCGCAACGGGTTAAACCCGGATGAGCTGAAATCAGTCCTCACCCAGATTGCAGTTTACTGCGGTATTCCGGCCGGCGTGGAGTGTTTCAGAATCGCTCGCAAAGTATTGGCGGAAGAAAGCGCAAGTCACTGATATCTGAACGTTTATCCTAAACGTTTAATTCACTAAGAACGCACAGCAGATAGTTGCCCCGGAGTGGGGTAAGGCCTTCTGTTGTCTGAAAAAAGGTAAGCATTATGGCTTTTACAATCAGAAAACTTGTCACCCACAAGGAAACAACCTTAATCGAGGGTGATAAAGGTGTTGATATACCGGTCACAATGACCGGCGTTGCGGCGGTTGTGAAAAACCCCTGGCATGGTCGCGGGTTTATCGAGGACCTACGGCCAGAACAGCTTGATGGCTGCAGTGAACTGGGGCGTGTGCTGGTAGAGCAGATGCTTAAAGAAATCGACAGCGTCGATTCGATTGAAGCCTATGGTAAGGCGGCTGTCGTGGGTGCCGACGGGGAGATCGAGCATGCTTCCGCGATGATTCATAACCTGCGGTTTGGTAATCATTACCGTAATGCCATGAAGGCGGAGAGCTTTTTAGCCTTTACCAATATCCGTGGTGGCATGAACTGTTCAATTCAGGTGCCGATGAAGCATTTACATGAAATCAGTGCCCGTTCCCACTTTATCACGATGGAGTTTTCCATTTCCGATGCACCAAGGGCCGACGAAGTGGTTGTCGTTCTGGGAGCTTCCACCGGTGGCCGGGCACATCCGCGTATCGGTGACCGCAATATGGATATGGTTGAACTGGAGCAGGAAGCACAAGCCTGACCTCTGGCCATCAAACCGGGCCGGAAGCCCGGTGCACGGCTTCCGGCTATTCGTGAATACGTAATCAATACACAGGTAATCGTTATGTCATTGCACCAATTAAATGATGCATCGCTGTTAAAGACCGATGCCTTTATCAATGGTCGCTGGGTGAAAACCGGACAGCATTTTAATGTGTTCAATCCGGCCACGGGAGAAGTTCTGGCTGAAGTTGCAAGTTGTACAACTGAGCATACCCGTGAGGCAATCAGTTCAGCTGATGTGGCGTATCGCAGCTGGTCTGCCCAAACGGCTAAGCAACGGGCAGGGATATTGCGCAACTGGTTTAATCTGATGCTGCAACACAAGCAGGATCTGGCCATGATTATGACTGCTGAGCAGGGTAAACCTCTGGCTGAGTCTGAAGGCGAGATCGCCTATGCGGCCTCATTCGTGGAATGGTTCGCTGAAGAGGGTAAACGGATTTATGGGGATACCATTCCTTCACCGGCAGGCGACAAGCGGATTATAACGGTTAAGCAGCCAATCGGTGTGTGTGCGGCAATTACCCCCTGGAATTTTCCGGCCGCAATGATCACCCGTAAAGTGGCTCCGGCGCTGGCAGTTGGTTGTGCGGTCGTGGTTAAACCCGCCGAACTGACTCCTTTATCGGCGCTGGCGCTGGCTGAGCTGGCTGACCGGGCAGGTTTTCCACCAGGCGTATTTAATGTTGTGATGGGGGATGTAACAGCGATAGGTGCGGAGCTGACCGCTAATAAAACGGTGCGTAAATTGTCCTTTACCGGATCAACCGATATCGGAAAATTGCTGATGGGGCAAAGCGCTGCAACGGTCAAAAAACTCTCGTTGGAGCTGGGCGGTAATGCACCCTTTATCGTATTTGATGATGCAGATCTTGATGCCGCTGTCGAAGGCGCGGTGCAGTCTAAGTATCGAAATACAGGCCAAACCTGCATCTGTACCAATCGTTTTCTGATTCAGGACGGTATCTATGATGCCTTCGCGGAAAAACTGGCCTGCCGGGTCGCCACAATGACAGTTGGCTCCGGGTTTGATCCACAATCAGTGCAGGGGCCGCTGATTGATGAGCGGGCTTTGGAGAAGGTGGAACGGCATGTTCATGATGCTGTAGCAAAGGGAGCCAGGATTCTGACCGGCGGAAAACGTCATTCACTGGGGCGGACATTTTATCAGCCCACCGTGCTTGCTGATGTAAGTCCGCAGATGCTCTGTTGTGAAGAAGAAACCTTCGGACCGGTGGCTGCGCTGACACGTTTCAGCGATGAGAGTGAAGCTACTGATATTGCTAATGATACAGACTCCGGACTCGCGGGCTACCTGTACAGCCGTGATATCAGTCGGGTGTGGCGGGTAGCGGAGGCACTTGAATACGGCATGGTCGGGGTTAATACCGGTGCGGTTTCAAATGAGGTCGCGCCATTCGGCGGCATCAAGCAATCCGGTATTGGCCGGGAAGGCTCACGGTATGGCGTCGAGGATTATCTGGAACTGAAATATATCTGTCTCGGCGGCATTGAGTAAGTGTCGGAATCTTGAAGTAGCTTCATGAAGACCGTTCGTAAGAACGTTATATAACCCGGCGCTCCCGTCGGGTTTTTTTTCGGGAAAATTAACAGGGCTGAAAAGAGAAGTTGAGGCCGTCAGAAGAAGTGGCAGATGGGTATGTCAGTGAGAATGATACATCAGGTTTGGGCTGAAGGCCGGAAGCTGTATGTGCCAGGGTGTGGTTTTTGGTGTTTAAACCCCGGAAGGAGCAGAGATATACGTTTAGTTATTTTCAATAAAAGGGCGATTGAGAACTGAAAGACATAACCCTGAATGTACTTCTTTGCGGGGCAGTGAGGAGAGGCTTTTATGTGAAAACAGACCATTCATGTTAGTTCTGTACCGCATGTTTGATATAGGCCCGGCAGATATTACGCGTCAGGTTCATTAACAGGATGAAGGACTGTTCTCCGTCGATTTCCGGCAGGCTGGCAAACAGGTGATCGCTGATGCGCAGCACCACCGACCCGGTGACGGGTGTTACATCCCCAATGACAGGGTTCATCGAAAGCATGCTGATAAAGCCCACGCACTCACCTGGCTCCAGCACGTTGACGATCTTGTTTTCTTTGTGCGGACCGCAGTAGAGCGTGCTGTTCCCTTCAATCAGGATATAAAAGCCGTTGGGCCGATGGCCTGCAGAGAACAGCCGGTCGTTCTTTTCAGTGCGGTAGATCTCGGCCTGGTCCAGTAAATGCCCGACAAAATCCTGATTCAGTGCACCAAATACCGATAACTCCTGAAGATGCCCGACAGGGTAGTCCTTATCAAACTGTGTTCTGGATATTTTCAACATGGTAGAGGCCCCGATTTCTCTTACTGCAGTTTAGTTAAGCCAGAGAGGATTGCACCGTGAAGGTTAAGAACCCCAGCGTACCAATGAGTTTTTGAAATGGGTGGGGGCTTTGATTCAGAGCCCGTAAAAGATCTGATTTTATCCTTGTTTTTGATATAAAAGCACTACATATTAAGCACTTAGGGCTTTAGGTATACGGCAACAGGTACACAGTCCGTCATTAATACATGCATGCTTGTTTTTATCGGAGGAAAAAGGCAGTGCAGTCTGAAAGTCTTTTGGATTCAGGTTATTGCCGTTTTTCTTGCTACCGGCTGTGGTCGAAAAACACGTACGCTTGTTTGTAAAACAATATTGATAGTTTCAAAACTAATTGGCACTTAGCAGTAAGGAATGGATTAAGTAATGAAAAAAGTGTTGGTAGCATCAGTTTTAGCGGCGTCATTTTTATCCGGATGTGCCTCCGTCCCGATGGAGTCGGCTGAAAAAACAGAACAGGCAAAGAAGTTTAACGCGCCTTCTGAAGGTAACGCTGGTCTGTATATCTACCGTGCAGGTGCATTCGGTGGTGCTTTGAAGAAAGACATTTGGGTCGACGATAAATGCATTGGTGAATCAGCGCCTGATGTATTTTTCTATGAAGAGGTTGTGGGTGGCGTAGAGCACAAAATATCGACAGAGTCAGAGTTTTCACCCAATGATCTGCTTGTTAAAACAGAAAAAGGGAAAAACTATTTCTTCAATCAGTATATAAAACTGGGCGCTTTTGTTGGCGGTGCGAATATCGAGCAGGTTAACGAAGCGGAAGGTAAGGCGGCGATTGCAGGTTTAGCGATGGCGAAAAAAGGAACCTGCAGTAAATAGTGTAACACCGCTGGTTACTGCTATTGCCAGGTAGTACTTGCTTAAAGTGCTATCTGGCTGAGGCTAAAGAAATCTAGGGCAGGCCGGTTTTCTTGCTCATCCAGAAGGCTGGAAAAAGGAGAGGTCTGACCCCGTATCCTTTGAAGATCAAAGAGGATAACGGAGGCCGGAGTCAGATTAACACATAAATCTCCGGCCCTTTAAAGCTCCCTGGTACGAAGCTGGGTGACCTCTACAGCTCCTGCATCAGCTGAATATAATTCCCGCAGGTATCATCCAGTACCGTAATTTTAACGGTGCCCGCTTCAGTCGGCGGCATAGAAAACGTCACCCCCAGACCGATGAGCCTCTGGTATTCTTTTTCTATGTCATTCACCTCAAAAGAGGTGCAGGGGATACCGGCTTCTTTAAGGGCGTGCTGGTACACTTTAGCGGGTTCAAAGGCCATTGGCTCCAGCAACAACTCAACGCCGGATTGTTCATCAGGGGAGACGACCGTCAGCCATTTGTGTTCTCCCAGTGGGATATCCTTTTTTTTAATAAAGCCTAAAATGCCGGTGTAAAAATCCAGCGCTTTATCCTGATCTTCAACAGGCACACTGGTAACGTATATTCTGATCATCTCTTTAAAACTCTTTGCGGGTTAGTGAGCAGATAAAGCATAACTGTGTTCCCGGGCGAATACTTATTCCCGATTGCTGTTATGCATGCGCTGATATTCTCTGGGGGTGTTACCGGTGCATTTTTTAAAGACGGATGAAAAGGTTGGCATGCTTTGGTAACCGACGTCCAGGCAAGCCTGAGTGACCGGCATACCTGTTTTAATCAGGTCTTTGGCTTTAGAAATGCGTAAATCTCTCAGGTAGACTCTGGGGGTTAAGCCATACATTTGCTGAAAGATTCTGACAAAGTGAAACCGGGACATACACGCCGCTTTAGCCAGATCGTCCAGTTCCAGCCGCGCTGAATAGTGCGTATCCATGAGTTCCCGGGACTGCCGGACCTGTTCATATTTTTCCGGTGGCAATACCTCTTCGCGGTAGATGCGTTCCAGTTCAGCTTGGAAAAATGATTTGGGTGCGTTCGGCATTCGGCTACTTACAGTCAGAGTGCAGGTTCTGTCTGACTTTAGCACAGTTTAGTGATGGCCCGAGCTGAAGAACCCTTTGCCGAAAGCCTGTGTGTGCAGAGTGGCATTGGGGTGTGATCTGCCCCGGGAGCTCATTCTGAGAAGGGGAAAGGTGTGCCGGGTAACTGATCTGTTCAGTTACCCGGCCATATGAGTATTACAGTAAAGGGTGGTTGCTGATCAGGGCAGAGGTGGCAATGAACAGGCTATAGCCAAAGAAGATCAGAAAGATTCCTCCGGCAAGGCGCAGATAGTTGGAAAGAAAATGATAGGCTCTGGTACTGATGCCGTCCGGTCCGGAAATGAGACGTTCCAGCCGGGTACGGGCGTACACGGTCGCAATCGCCATTAAACTGACAGACAGTCCGGTTCCTAAGCCCATCATCACAGTGGCAAATACTCCATAGGAATAAACATCCACGAGGTGTGCGTAGATCAGCACAATGATTGCACCGGAGCAGGGCCGGAATCCCATGGAAAGAATCACGGTGAGTGTCTGTAAAACTGACTGATTCTTTACCGGGGCGTGGGCATGGGAGCAGCCGCAACCGGAGCTATGGGAATGATCATGTGAATGGTTGTGTGTATCGCTGTGGGAATGATCATGTGAATGGCTGTGTGAGTGATCGTGAGAATGATTATGATGCTGGTGATTATGATAGTTTGCGGATTTAAGCCGCTTAAACAGATTAGCAATGCGATCCGTTTTCAGAAGCACACGCACAGCTTTGAAAGTTAAAACCAGCCCCAGCAGCATGACCAGAATATAGCTGACAATGGCTACATTGGTTCCGTAGTTCTGCACGTCGGCTAATTGAAACGCCAGATATCTGGCCAGCAGGCTCACCAGCGTAATGGCAACAACGGATTGCATAATTGCGGACAGCATGGCGACAATCACACCATGGCGAATGCTCTCTTTGCCGGTGCCCAGATAGGTGATAATTACCGCTTTGCCGTGACCGGGTCCTACCGCATGAAAGACACCGTACAGGAAGCTGATTGCAATAAGGGCGCCACCAAATTTTGCAGGATTCTCTGTTACCTGGCTAATATGATTCGCCATGGTTTTATGCAGCTGTAGCTGCACCTCAACAATTAAGCCCATCAGGGAAGCCCAATTAAAATACAGGGCAGAAACCAGGGTAACCGTTAACAGGCAGGTTAACAGGTTGATGATGATCTTCTGGCGATTATGCTGAAATGCTGGGCTGATGGCTTTCATATATAGACTTCTGCTGTTTAATGTTTCTGATTGCAACTGATACGTATGGTTTCGGCAAAATATTTACCTAAGCCGTTGGTTTCACGCTGGCTCCGGTCCAGGCTCATTGCGTAGTCAATAATGTCTTCAGTCGGGGCGGGTTGTTCGAGTGTGCTGGAGCAATCTATGTCGCTGTTAGCGGTTACTGAGATATTGCTGTTTTCGGTGTGCATCATGGCGATATAGTAGGTGGGATCGAAAATCTGCCATTCAATTGTTTTATTATCGAGGGGGATTTCGGGCGCGATATCAAACAGAATTTCCATTTCAAGAAATTGTCCGGTGCCTTCATCCTGAGAATATAGCCGGTAGCTGGCCGGAGCGGGCAGTGGGACGGATGTATTATTGATATTCAGCAGCGAAAAATAATTATAATCTGCCAGGTCTGTAATCATTTTACGGGCAATTATATTCAAACCTTTTTCTTCATTTTTATGCTCATTTAATACGTCAGCTAAGGTGATCATTGAGTAGTAAATGTCGAACTTCCACGTCTGCTTAATTTGCGTCAGCCTGTTCTGGCTATTAATTGTGAAGCCGGATTTCAGGTCGATCCAGTTATGCGGGTGGGCAGATGTCAGGGATGCGTAGCAGGCAAGCAGGACTGATAAAACCAAAGACATGAAAATCCGGAACTGTAATGTCATGTTGCAGGCTGCCTGTTTGGATGGTCGGGAGTGCTCATATTCATTCTGAATACATGCCGGTGAGATGCTAAGCCCATCTCTGGCTGTCAGTGTTAATTCGCATAAATGTTATAATATAACATTTATATAATCCAGCTTTCCTCTGCGGCTGGTGTTACCTGAGTGTTGCGCAGGGAAGGTCGCCCTAAGGCGCCTTGCTCTCTGTGGGCGTTCTATTGATAAACATCAGCATGGCAGAAGGCAACGGAATAGAGTTTTGGGATAAAAATAAGATTGTTGCCGGATATCAGCAGGGTAATAAATGCTGTCAGGGGACGTGTCGGATTTGGTAAACAGTATTGGACGTTTATAAGAGAAAAGACGGCAGTAGGCTAACTGTGTGGAACAGACTGAGATGAGCCGGTGTAAAAAAGCCTTAGCAGCTTTGGTCTGCTAAGGCTTCTTCATTCAGGAATATCCGGCGTACAGTTGCCTTAAGCTATATGTAGCATCAGGATGCCCGCCGGATAATGCAGGTACTGACTTATTGTGTCAGATCCAGCCCCTGCTGCCAGAAGGCAATTTCCATGCGGGTAGCCGTGGTGAAATGCTTCTGCAGCTGTTTGCCGCGGCGGGAGTCCGCCGGGATTTCTGCAATCAGTTCATCGAAGAATGCTGTGGTTGCATAGGCTGCTTCCTGATATTCCTCACCGGCATACATGTCGATCCAGTTGGCATATGGATTGCCTTCAATGACGCTGTTGCCGGTTTCAGTCAGATACTGACCCACGTGGGCGTAACCCAGTGCACAGGGCACCAGTGCCGCGTACAGATCGGCCAGGTCACCCTGCAGGCCTGCATCGATCAGATAGCGGGTGTAGGCCACGGTGGCAACAGCCTCAGGCAGTTCCAGAATATCATTTTCCTGCAGACCCCAGGACTTGCAGTAGTCTATATGCAGGCTGATTTCGTGCTCCACCAGTGCAGAGAGAGACGGCAGGCTGGCACGCATCTGATGCGGGCTGTCGCTCTTGAATACCGCCAGCGCGTGGGCACGGGCGTAGTGAATCAGGTAGAGGTAATCCTGCTGCAGATAGTGGCGGAAGCTTTCATTGGCCAGTGTGCCCTGGCCAAGCTGCTGCACAAAGGGGTGTTTGATGTACAGGTCCCAGTCTTGCTGGCAGCCTTTAATCAGATCCTGATGGTTCATAGTCTGTGTTCCTGTGCTGTGTCCGGCGTTACTGAACGATGTAGTCAGTGGCTTTCGGCAGTGTTTTAATCACGCCGTTGTCGAACAGGAATTGGGCATAGTTGTCATAACGGCCCAGATCAGCTGCCTGCGGGCGCAGGGCGAAACGGATCAGGGTGTCTTTCCAGGCCAGACGGTTCAGTTCGGTATCCAGCTTGTTACCGTCGCCGTAAGACTTAAACAGTTCCCAGGCTTCATCCGGGTGATTAACGGTGAACTGTGTTGCCAGTTCCAGCGCCCGGTTAAACTTCTTCAGCATGTCTTTATCGATTTTGTTGCTGTTAGCAACCACAACCAGCTCGTCGTATGGCGGAATGCCTTCTTCTTCAACGAAGAATGCCTTGCCTTCAAAACCTTCCATGCTCAGCTGATGCATTTCAAAGTTACGGTAGCCGCCGTAGATGGCATCTACCTTGCCGGTTGCCAGTGACGCAGACAGGGACCAGCCTACGTTGATCAGTTCCACGTTGTCGATGCTGGCGCCGTTTTTCTTCATCATGGTGCCGATGGTAGCATCGACCAGTCCGCCGTCGAAGGCATAACCGATTTTCTTACCTTCCAGATCCGCCAGAGAAGTGTAGCCCTTATCTTTCAGAACCATCACGGTATTCAGCGGGGTGGCGATCAGGGTTGAAACCCGGCTCAGGGGCAGGTCTTCAACCACATCACGGATCAGCTGCGGCTGATAGGTAACCGCCAGATCAAATTTGCCGGCCGCAACCAGCTTAGGCGGGGTGCTTGGATCAGCAGGTTCGGTAATTTCAATGTCCAGACCCTGGGCTTTAAACAGGCCCTGTTGCTTGGCAACGATAATCGGGCCGTGGTCCGGGTTTACAAACCAGTCCAGCATCAGGGTGACTTTTTCAGCCAGTGCCTGCTGGCTGAACATGATCAGAGCAAAAGCGAGTATTTTTTTCATGACAGTTTCCGTTGTTTCATTTTTCAGGTGTTGTTTGACTTTTCCCGGTACCAGGGAATGGCTTTTTTAAGTAACTGGTCAGTGCTGTAGTACAGCAGGATAGAGAACAGGGCGAGGATAAACAGGGCCGCGAACATGTCGGCAATCTGCATCCGGGCGTTAGCCTGCAGCATCAGGTAACCCAGGCCGCCAGCAGAACCGACCCATTCGCCAACGACGGCGCCAATGGGGGCAACCACGACGGCTACCCGAATACCGGATGCCAGCGTTGGCAGGGCTGCCGGCAGGCGGATATGCCACAGCTGACGCCAGCGGTTGGCGTGCATGGTGGTGGCCAGGTCAAGGTAGCCGGTAGGCGTATGGCGCAGACCGTCGAAGCAGGTGGTAGTGACCGGGAAAAAGATTATCAGCGCTGCCATTATTACTTTGGAGGCCATACCATATCCGAACCAGAGCATCAGAATCGGTGCGAGGGCAAATACCGGGATGGCCTGGCTGGCAATCAGCACCGGCAGTAACCAGCGACGTACCGGATTAAACAGCAGCATCTGCAGCGCTAACCCGATGCCCATGAATAGTCCGAGTAACAGTCCCAGCACAATTTCTGTGAGCGTGATCAGGCTGTGATCCCAAAGCAGTTCCGGATTACTGATCAGCTTGTCGAATACCAGCAACGGTGGTGGCAGTATAAAGGGTGGCATAGAGAAGACCGTTACAATGGCCTGCCACACGCCCAATATAACCAGGCTGGTGACGGTCAGGCGAAACAGTATCTGCCGCCGGCCTGTTCCGTTCTGTACATCCTGCTGAGCGGTGGGGCGGGTTGTAACCGGGGTGACGGGCTTATTCACTGGCGCTCTCCTCACTGAACTGTTCATCCGCGGCCTGAAGGGCAGCTAACAGACGGTGCTGGTAGTCGCCGAGTTCTGCATCCACAGGCCGGGGCACCGGGCTGTCCGGTGTGGCTGCGGCTTTTAACCGTCGCTGCTGAAACAGCCAGACATGCTGGCCCAGCCGCAGGGCTTCCTGCGGGTCATGGGTGATCAGTAATACGGTGCGGCCTTCCAGCGCTTTAAACGCCAGCGCCTGTAAGCGGTGGCGGGTAACAGCATCCAGTGCGCTGAAGGGTTCATCCATCAGTACGATGGGGGTGTCCTGCATTAAGGTACGGGCCAGTGCTACCCGCTGACGCATGCCACCGGATAATGCGTCGGGTAGCAGATGGCTGCTGTCAGCCAGACCCAGCTGGGCCAGCAGTTGGTCGGCGCGGGCATAGTCATCAGCAGAGGGTTTACCTTTGCTCAGGCGAGCCTGCAGGCAGACGTTGTCGCGCACTTTCAGCCAGGGCAGGAGCAGATCCTGCTGGGCCATATAGGCGATCTGACCTTCCAGGGGCTGGCCGTGCTGATCGGTAATTTCACCGCTGCTGTGATGTTGGGGTTCGATTAATCCGGCAAGCCGGCGTAGCAGGCTGGTTTTACCGCAGCCGCTGCTGCCCAGCAGGCAGGTCCATTCTCCGGCAGGCAGTTGCAGGTTCAGTTCACTGAATACCGGTTCAGGGGCATGCTGATATTGCAGGCTAAGCTGGCGGATATTGATTTCGGTGGCGTGCATGGTCTGGATTACCGGGCCTGACGGTAAAAGTGATGCACCGGGCCGGAACCTTCACCAATGCGCAGTTCATCAGCATGTTCAATGGCCGCCTGAATATAGTCTTTGGCCTGCTGAATGGCGTCGGCCATCGCGTAGCCCTGTGCCAGGAACGAGGCTATGCTGGCGGACAGCGTGCAGCCAGTGCCGTGGGTGTTTTGGGTATCGATACGCGGGCTGCTGTAAGTGCGCAGGCCTTGAGCGCCGAGCCAGAAATCGGTGCTGGTATCGGCTGCCTGATGGCCGCCCTTGATCAGGACCGACTTGCAGCCATAGCCGAGCAGTTGTTCGCAATGTGCCGCGGTATCTTCCGCGCTGGCGGTATTCAGTTCCGGGCGTGCTGCCAGTAATGCCTGAGCTTCCGGCAGGTTCGGGGTGATCACATCGGCCAGTGGGATGAGTTCGCTGATCAGGGTGTCGGTGGCATCTTTGGCCAGCAGAACGTCGCCACTGGTGGCAACCATCACCGGGTCAAGCACGACGTATTTTGGCTGATATTTGCGGATGGCTGCAGCCACCGTCCGGATGGTGTCAGCATCGCCCAGCATGCCGATCTTGACGGCATCTACCGCGATATCACTGAAAACGGATTCGAACTGTTGCTCAATGAACGCGCCCGTTACTGGCATAACACCACTGACGCCGCGGGTATTCTGGGCGGTCAGGGCGGTGATGACTGTGCAGGCGTAGCTGCCGGTGGCAGAAATGGCTTTGATGTCTGCCTGTATGCCAGCGCCACCACCGCTGTCGGATCCGGCTACGCTGAGAACGATAGGAGTGTGGGGCTGTGACATGGTGCTTTCCTGCATCTGAGTAGAGATAACGGAGTGAACCGGCAGGAAATGTAATGCTGTAAGCGATGTTTACAGATTTCCTACGCCAATTCACTGGATCAGGTTCTACGGGTTTAGCAGTTGCCATCTCAACCAGAATTCTGGTTCCCCGACTGTATTGGGCGATCATAGAGAGTTGGCTATACAAACACAAATGAAACTTATTGGTATCCAGACGTGTACGCCTAAAGCATGAGTGGCAGCGCGCAGCGCCGGGCTTTCAGGGTGTGTGGCGGGGATCGGGTCGACGGGGCTGTATGCTGGCGTTGAAAAATATTCTGGCAGCAAGGGTTGTGTTTCAGGATTTTCCAAAATACTATGCTGCCAACTAATTCTGTATGCGACAGGTGCAGCCGGCCATTTTTATGGACGGCTGATAATTGGGAAGCCGGTGAGATTCCGGCGCTGCCCCCGCAACGGTAACTACAGTTTGGTCATCAGCAAACCACTGAGCAGTATGCTTGGGAAGGGTTGATGACCGGCATATGCCAACTGTTAAGCCCGGAAACCAGCCTGCGTATCACCCTTATAAAATCGCGGTGGGCGGTTCTGGGCATAAAAGCTTTCTGAAGCTTTTTTTCCTGGGCGTGCTTGTCCGTGTGTGAACTTAGGCGACACATGGCAAAGACATTTCGAAAACACTCTCTGTTCTGCCGGGGCTTCCGGTAACCGATGGCCGTGGCTGATTTGCTGCAGGTTTCAGGGCTGACTGTATCTGGCGATAACCAGCGTTTGCTGCTGGATGACGTCAGTTTCAGTATGCGCCCGGGCGAAGTGGTGGGCGTACTGGGGCCGAACGGTGCCGGTAAAACCACACTGCTGCGCTGCCTGTTTGGTGCTCTGCGCCAGTTCAGCGGATCAGTTCACATCAATGGCCGGGACATCAGTACCCTGACTGACCGGCAACGGGCTTTGCAGGTGGCTGCGGTTACGCAGGAAATGCCTGCTGACTTTCAGCTCAGCGTCCGTTCAGTGATTGCCACCGGCCGTACGCCGCATCAGCACTGGTTTACCGGCAATGATCCGGACGCGGAAAAGGTGATTGATGAGGCGATCAGGCAGTTTCATCTGCGACGCTATCTGGACCGTGATATCAGTGAGCTTTCAGGTGGGGAGCGCAAACGCGTGATGATCTGCCGGGCCCTGGTACAGCAGCCAGAGTTGCTGGTGCTGGATGAGCCCTGTAACCATCTGGACATTGAACATCAGCTCAGCCTGATGCAGTTACTGCGTAAACTGCCAGTCAGCAGCCTGGTGTCTCTGCATGATTTCCCACTGGCGGCCCGCTACTGCGACCGTGTTCTGGTGATGCAGCAGGGACGTCTGGTAGGCGAGGGGACACCTGCTGATGTGCTGACCCCTGAGTTATTCGAAAACGTTTTTGCCGTGCGTGCCAATACCTACTCTAACCCTTGGGAGCAGTGGTCGTTTTATGCCACCTCGCTCCCCTTTTTTTCCTGTACAAAAAAGCAAAAGGACCAAGCACATGCGCACCCTCATCTTCAGCTCAGCGATGCTGTTCGCCAGTCTGGCGCCGCTTAGCCAGGCATCTGAGTTTCCTGTTACTGTTGATAGCTGTGGCCGTACCGTTACCTTTGATGCGGCCCCTCAGCGGGCGGTGATTCATGATCAGAACATGAGCCAGATGGCATTTGCACTGGGTATTCAGAAGCATATAGCCGGTCTGACCGGCATTACCGGCTGGTACAAAACCAGCCCTGAATTTGATAAAGACCGGGGTGACATTCCGGAGCTGGCGCCAAAAAATCCCACCACTGAGAATGTGATCAGTGCCGATCCGGATCTGTTCTTTGCAGGCTGGAATTACGGCATGCGTACCGACGGTGAACTGACGCCGCAAAGCCTGGGTGATCTGGGTGTACCGGTACTGGAGTTGACGGAGTCTTGTGTGCACCTGACCAAGTCCGGACCGGATGCCTCAATGGATTTACTGTATGACGACGTTGTACGCCTGGGTGCCGTATTCGGTGTGAAGGAAAAAGCTGACGCACTGGTTGATGGCTGGAAGTCCCGTCTGGCAGCGGTTGCTGATAAGACTGAAGGCAAAAAGCCGGTTAAAGTTTTCCTGTATGATTCCGGCGAAGACAAGATTTTCACCTCCGGCCGTTTCGGTATGCCTACGGCGCTTATCCGCGCTGCGGGCGGTGAAAACGTGATGGATAACATTGATACCAGCTGGGGCAAGGTGGGTATTGAAGCGGTAATGGACGCTGAGCCTGACTTCTTTATTCTGGTGGATTATCAACAAGGTGGCTGGAAAGGCTCCTGGGAATTCATCAAGAACCATCCGGTCCTTTCTACACTGGATGCAGTGAAGAATGATCGCTTCCTGCCACTGGAATACGGTGAAATTACACCGGGCCCGCTGAACATTCAGGCCGTGGAAAAACTGGCTGAAAAGATGTACCTGAGCGGACGGTAAGCCTTGAGTAAGACCTTCAGGCCGGGACTGATCGGCGGCGCTCTGCTGTTGGTTATCCTGGCACTTTCACTGGCGGGCATCATGATCGGTGTCAGCCAGATTCGTCCGGATCAGGCGCTGGCCATTCTATTGCAGGGCTTAGGTCCTGATATGCTGGGTACTTTCATCGAGCCGGACTGGCGTAAATCTCAGTCGGTCATTATCACTGAACTGCGGGCTCCGCGGGTGATTCTGGCGATGCTGGCCGGTGCCGGTCTGGCTGTGGCCGGTGCGGCTTTGCAGGCGGCGACCCGTAATCCTCTGACTGATCCTTTCTTGCTGGGCGTGTCCTCCGGTGCATCGCTGGGAGCCGTGCTGGTTATTTCTCATGTGGGGTTGGTCATCGGTGCGTATAGCATGCCGGTGTTCAGTTTTGCCGGCGGACTGTTATCTTTTCTGCTGTTACTCATGCTTATCAAGCGGCCGGAAAACCAGCGGCCAGATCGTCTGGTGCTGGCCGGTGTCGCCATTTCATTTTTGCTGATGGCCGGCACCAACGGGCTTATTTTTCTGGGCGATCAGCGGGCGGCGCAGTCAGTGGTGTTCTGGATGCTGGGTGGCCTGGGCCGGGCGCGTTGGGATCTTCTGCCCATTCCTGCACTGATCATTGTGTTGGGTGTGGCCTTTCTGATCTGGCAGGCCCGTAACCTGAATGCCCTGATGATGGGGCAGGAGAGTGCAGCAGCATTGGGTGTATCGGTTAACCGGGCACGGGTGGTTGTATTATTGCTGGCCACCCTGGTGACCAGCCTGATCGTTTCGCTGACCGGCACGATCGGTTTTGTCGGCCTGGTGGTGCCGCATATTATGCGGGCGTTTGTCGGGGGCGATAACCGTACTCTGCTGCCGTTATGCGCGCTGGCCGGTGCGGCTTTCATGCTGGGTATGGACATTGTTGCCCGCATGTTACTGGCCCCGCAGGAACTGCCCATCGGGATTATTACCGGGGCAGTGGGAGGCAGTTATTTCTGCTATCTGTTAGCTCGGCGCTAGCGCTATATCTTGTTCACCAGCCTTTTGCGTAACCGGTAGTTGAGCATAACCGGGCTGTTGAAGCCGTACTGGCTGATCAGATCGTCCAGCAGATTTACTTCCGACAGTTTTATGTAGGCTGCCTGTAATGCCTGGACAACTTGTGGGGAGGTTTCCGGGCTGGCAGCAAGCCAGAGCTGTTTTGACAGATCATCGACGCGTAACACCGGTACAAAGTCATCCGCGTTAAAGCCGAATTCATCAATCCGGTAAGGGAAGCTGTTGACCTGTGGGGCGTAGTCAATGTGCAGGGCGCGGAGCATTTTAATGGTTTGCCGGGTGTGATTAACGCGCACCGGTGTGAAGCCCTGTTCTGTAAAGTAGGTGTCGAGGCTGCCGCCACCCTGAACAGCGACCCGATATTTCTTCAGCGCTTCCAGTGATGCTGGCATATGATCGGGGCCGTCAATATGTTTATAGACGATCACTTCATAGGGTGAAACCGGGCCGATCCAGTGGTACTGGCTTTCCCGCTGTGTATTACGGGATATAGAAAAAAACAGTTTGTTGGGGCCGTCCTGAGACATTTTGATCGCACGCCGCCAGGGGAGAAAGTGAGTACTGCCGATCACCATAGGCTCTTGTTTCGCCGCTTCTTCAACCAATGCTTTGATGAAATCAATCACGTAACCCTTGGGCTGGCTGTCCAGTTCGATTTGCAGGGGAGGGAATTCTTCAGTAATCAGATCAAGCTGAGTGGCTTCTGCTGCATAGCTTAGTGACGCTGTACTGCCGAATATAAAGACGGTTAACAGTCGGATGCAGTATCTGAAAATGAACGGTTGCTTACCGCATGGTAAAAAAAATCTGAAGGTTCTTCTGAACATTCAAGCAGCCTTATGACAACAACGATACTGGTCCCTCATCCATGTTTTATTCAGAAATCCCTTTCTTATTAGACAGATACTACGAAAATCCATAGGTAATTTCATCTAAAAACTGAATCCTGACTGAACTTTTATGAAGTATTTTCAGGATGCGTGGCACATCCTGAAAATATTGGAGCTGAGGGCCTGTTTTTCCGTTCAGGCCGGTGAGAACGGGTAGTCTGTACATCCGGCTGCTGAGCCGCCAAACAGCGTGCTTTTATCCTGCATGGGAGACAAGGGGAGATTCTGCGCAAAGCGGTGGTAAATCAGGCCGGCCTGCCGGGTAATGACGGTGCGCTCGTCCGGCAGTGGGCGCTGCAGAGTATGGGCATTGTGCTGAAGTCATACTGGGATGTTTGTAACGATATGAATGCTGGCCGGCTGGTACCTGTACTGGAAGACTATACTGCCGGTTTGAGTGAGCAGGATGACGCAACGGTGGGGTTGCAGATTGTATATCCGCAGCGGCGCTATCTGCCCCGTCAGGTACAGGCGTTCAGTGATTATCTGACGGCATTTAGGCGCCAGCAGTAATGTTGACGTCAGATCAGGCTGCAAAGGGGCCGAAGTCAAACTGACAAAATAAAAAAGGCAGCCGAAGCTGCCTTGTGATTCCAAAAGCTGTTATTCAGCGTCCAGTGCTTTTTCGATTGGCTCAGGTTCGAAGAGATTCTTCTTCATTACCACTTTCACCCAGAACACACCGATCACGGATACGATACCCAGTACCACACCTGCTGCGCCGAAGATCTGATTGCTCAGTTCCGGTGCCGGTGATGCGTAGATCACCGCATAGATCATACCGGCAATACCGATGATCTGAGGTAACGGATAGAAAGGTGTCTTGTACGGACGCGCCATATCCGGGTAACGCTTACGCAGGGCGATCACGTTAATGTGCGTGATGATATACGCCAGCAACCAGGCGATTGCTGCGGAGATCAGCAGCAGGCCGATGGCATCCGGGTTATCACCCATAACCAGCATTGGCAGGCCGGTAACCGCGGCAACAAATACCACCGCAACCCACGGAGTTTTTGTGTTTTTGGTCAGCTTTTTGAACTGTGGGAATGCCTGGCCGTTTTGTGCCATACCGTAAAGCATGCGGGGAATCGCAGCCAGTGAAGTGTTAACCGTTGAACAGGTTGCAGTAACAGCAGCAACCGCCAGGAAGGTTAAGCCTACATCACCGAATACGGCTTTGAAGTAATCGTAATGCGGTAACGGCGACGCCGCCAGATCATCTGCAGGGATATACAGCAGGGCACCCAGGCAGTAGATAGCGATCGTACCGAAAATAACGGTAACACCGATGATCATCGCGCGGGGAATATTGCGCTCAGGATTTTTGGATTCTTCTACCAGCGGGCAAACAAACTCCGCGCCGACATAACCCCAGATTGCCAGTGCAACCAGAGTAATTACTTCTGCACCCAGCGGGTTCCAGGTAGAGGTCAGATCAAGACCTGCAGGCTGCGGATTAGCTGCACCTGATACTGCTGTCAGGCCAAGCACCAGCAATACAACAACCATTACAAACGCCAGTACTGACTGCAGCTTGGCGAACACATCAATGCCCATCAGGTTCAGTGCGGTGAAGATAGCCAGTAAGCCAAAGCCTACGGTGTACTGCGGGAAGGCTCCCGGATAAATCTTGTCGATAATGAAGTCGACCAGTAACAGCTCAGCCGACAGGGCAAACATTGCCACGACGACATAGCCGGAGAATACCGCCAGAATGGCGGGGAAATGGCCAATCGCCACCTCAGTGTAACTACTGAGACTGCCCGCACGGGGAATCATCAGTGACAGTTCAGAGAATGAATAGACGTAGGTCAGGGCCAGAATGTAGCCGATAGCCAGCGGGATAATGAATCCCAGACCAGCGATGCCGGCACCCTGCAGCATCAGAACCATAACACCCTGAGATACCACCAGACCAACGGCAACGGCTAACAGTGAGCCTAAACCGAGTACTCTGCTGAATCCCTTGCTGCTGCTTCCCGAGGAAGCCTCAGCGCCGCCAGAGGCGTAGGTAGAATTGTCAGACATTTTTTACTCCTGGTTTATTATATTTTTGATATCAGGTTGGCCCTATTCAAGTATAAGACCGGACGTTAAAACGGGTAAGACCTCCTTCGCGATTTAAGGTGTGCGCGTGGTGCTGTAACCTGGCTGGCGATTATCCGCTTAGCTGGGTAATTAAGCGGGCCATGAAGGCATCGCACTGGTTGATTTGATCAATATGGATAAACTCATCGGGCTTGTGTCCCTGATCCATGCTGCCAGGGCCGCAGACAACGGTCGGAATGCCCAGCACCTTGCTGAACAGGCCGCCCTCGGTGCCAAAGTTGATATGTTTTTTGGCCATCGGCTGCGCAAGATTTTTCACAAAGGCGATCACTTCGCTGTCGCTGGCGGTGCTTAAGCCGGGGTATTCAGTGGTGATATTAATTTCAATGCGGCAATCCGGGCTGGTATTGCGCATTTCTTCAGTGAGCTTGTCCGCGTAACCCTGTAGGCGTTGCAGCAGGCCGCGGGGATCTTCGGCGGCAACGTTGCGGAATTCAAACACAAATTCACAGTAATTCGGCACGATGTTAACCACGGTACCGCCGTGAACGACACCGGTGTGAACAGTGGTGTAGGGGATGTCATAGCCGTCCTCGAACGGACCCAGTGTCTGTTTTTCATGGGCCAGCTGTTCCAGCCAGGTAATCATCCGGGCGGCGTAGTTCACCGCATTGACGCCGTAGGGTGCCATGCCGGAATGGCATTCTTTACCGTAGACGCTCACTTTAGCCGCCAGCTTGCCCTTGTGGGCCGTTACCACCTGCATTTCAGTCGGTTCGCCTATGATGCAGATAGCCGGTTTCACCGGGTGATCCTTCAGGGTATCGATCATCCGGCGTACGCCCACACAACCGATCTCCTCATCGTAGGAGAAAGCCAGGTGCACCGGCAGTTGCAGAACCGCCGCCTGCATGGCCGGTACCGCAGCCAGGGCCGAGGCGATGAAGGTTTTCATATCGCTGGTGCCACGGCCATAGTAACGGCCATCGGTTTCACTCAACTGATAAGGGTCACAGGTCCAGTTCTGGCCGGTAACAGGAACGGTATCGGTATGGCCGGATAGCATAACGCCCGCTTTCGCTGCTACTTCTGCCTTGTTAGCGGCGGAGCCGGCAACCGTGGCATAGAGGTTGGCCTTGCCACCGGCTGCATCATAAATCAGTTGGCTTTCCACACCCTGTTCATTCAGATAGCTTTGTACATAGGCCATCAGCTCCAGATTGGAATTGCAGCTGGTGGTGTCAAAGCTGATCAGATCTTGCAGCAGTTGCAGGGTGGTGTGTGGCATCTTGTTTCCCGGAGCGTTGTTATTATCAGTTGCCGGCTGTGCCGCTGAAGGCAGTTGTTCATGTGCTTCTGAAAGTCTGCGCCGTGAAGAACAGATACTTTCAGGAACAGGGCTGAACGCGTGGATCAGAAGGCCAGCTGGCGATAAATTCAGAATATGCCCTTGCTCTTCATCATTAAAATATTTTTATTTTTTGATTTGGATCAAAAAAACTTATTTAGCCTGTATTTCAATGTATTAGGCTGTTCTTCATGGTCAAATACATAGATTTAAGCCATAAAAAAGCCCGGAAACTATGTTTGTCGGGCTTAAAGTAAGGGGGTTTGGGAGGCTTATTCGTCGCCGGGCACGCCATAGGATTCTGCATTAGCAGGATCTGTGGCCCGGGTGATGTAAGCATCCATCTGAGGCTGGTAGTTGTTCAGTACCATGCGCAGTTCACTGATGGGTGAAACGTGCCAGTCAACCCGCAGATCAACGATGGGCCAGTTTGGCTCGCCATATACCAGCAGGCCGGCTGAATGTTCCGGGCCCAGTTCACCGCCGGCGGCCAGACCGGCTTCCAGCGCGGCTAGCAAGCGGTCCGCCAGGTCGCCGCTGCTGTGTTCGAAATGATCGGCCATTGCTTGTGGCACATCGGTATTGGCCAACAGGTTGCCCATCGCGATGCAGTTTTTACCTTCGGCAGTGGCATAGATGCCCAGTGCTTCGGCGCCACTGAAGGTGGCACCGCTGCCGTCTTTATCCAGCACGCCTAACTGACGCCACTGAACATGCGGTTCGGCGGCCTGAAGCTTTTCCATCACGGCTTCAGCATTGTGGCCTTCGGCCAGCAGATCGAGTGCCAGGGGGCCCAGATCCGGGTTGGTAATATTCTGTGTCAGGGCAACACCTGTACCACTGCGGGCGAAGGCGCACCGGCTGGTGACGCAAATGCTGGAAGAGGTGATCGCGCAGCCGACCATACCGGTATCAGGACAAATACCTGCAACTGAGAATGTCATATTGTTATCCTGTTGTGCTGTAGTAAAAATGCCTGCGTCATTACTGAGGCAGGCTGTAAGGTGTGTCTGTAATCAGGCTTCGTCGTCCGGTATGACGGCAATCACGTCAATTTCCATCAGCCACTGAGGCTGTGCCAGCGCCTGAACCACCAGCCCGGTTGAAATCGGGTAAACGCCTTTGAACCACTTACCGGTCTCTTTGTAGACTTCTTCCCGGTAGCGCGGGTCGATGATGTAGGTGGTGGTTTTAACCACGTGGCTAAGATCTGAACCGGCTTCTTCAAGCAGTTGCCTGACGTTTTTCATCGCCTGTTCTGTCTGCGCCTGCGGGTCACCCAGACCTACCAGGTTACCTTCAAAATCAGTGCCTACCTGGCCGCGGACGTAAACGGTGTTACCGGCACGCACAGCCTGACACAGGTCGTTGTCCAGGCTCTGGTTCGGGTAGGTTTCTTTCGTATTGAACATACGGATGCGTGTATGGGTTGGCATCAACTTGCTCCAGTTAAAACGTGATCAGACAGGCCGGCTGACAGCCGGCCTGTTTACGGGTGTTTAGCGCTGTGACGAATCGCGGTAAGCCAGATACTTACGCTGTGTCGCGATGTGATCCGCAATGTGCTTGGCGTCGTGCCACACACCCCAGATGAACGTGGAACCCCGGCGGGATAACCATGGCAGGCCAACAAAGTAGACGCCCGGTTCAGTGGATACGCCGCGCTGGTGAGCCGGCTTGCCTTTATCGTCGAAGGCGTTAACGTTCAGCCAGCTGTAATCGGTCGCAAAACCGGTCGCCCAGATGATGGAGGTGATACCGGCTTCGGCCAGGTTCAGCTCAACAATCGGGTTGGTGATGCAGTCTGCATCCGGGAAACGGGTGCGGGCTTCCGGTTCTTCCGGCAGATCCAGGCCGTTGCGTTCAATATAGGCATCAGCGGCATCCAGCAATTCCAGATAGTTGTCGTCGCCCCGGTTCAGGTTATCAACCAGATCTGACTGGAAGGTCACCGAGCCGTTGTTAAATGCTTTTGTCAGGCCAACCAGCGTCATGCCTTCGTTTGCCAGACGGCGGAAGTCGACAGTCTGGCCACCGTAAGCACCGCTTACCGCAATGGTGACGTGCTCAGTGCCCGGTTTCATGGCTTCGGCATCCCACTCACCCAGTACACCTAACCACCAGCAGAAGTCGCGGTTACGGTAAGAACGTGGTGGACGGTCATGCGGGCCAACAGACAGGTATACTTTTTTACCGGCACGTTGCAGTTCGTCAGCGATTTGTGCACCGGATGAACCTGCACCCACGACCAGTACTGCACCTTCCGGCAGTTGTTCCGGGTTGCGGTAACCGGCTGAGTGAATCTGATGGATGTTATCGTCTTTCGGTGCAATCGGCGGAATAACCGGGTGCTGGAAAGGGCCGGTGGCAGAAACCACACGGTTAGCAATAATAGTGCCTTCAGAGGTTTCTACGGTGAAACCTGGCTGGTCGGCATTGCGGACAACATTTTTAACTTCCACACCGGTACGGATCGGTGCGTTGAATTTTTTCGCATAGTCATTGAAATAGTCAGCCACGCGTTCTTTCGGGGCAAAGGCATCGGCATCAACATCTTCAAATTCCAGACCCGGGAAACGGTCGTGCCATGCCGGGCCGTTAGCGACCAGAGAATCCCAGCGGGCGGTACGCCATTTCTCGGCGATACGGTCACGTTCCAGAACCAGATGTGGCACATCAAGATTGCTAAGGTGTTCGCTCATGGCCACGCCGGCCTGGCCGGCACCGATAACAAGCGTGTCTATTTTTTCAACTGTCATGTCTGAGTCCTGTTGTTGTTATTCAGTGTTTCTCAGAGGGATTGGTGACCCGTCCCACACAGCAGGGTGGGCGGGGTGTGCATGGCCATAAGCATTACGCAGCGTTTCTCTTTCCGGTAATGCAGGGTAAATACACAGCCCTCATGTTGTGCATTCAGACTATGAGCTTTGCTTGCATTATTAAAATATTTTTAACTTTTAGAATGGATTAAAAAAACTGATTCAGATCATTTTTTGCTGCTATTCCTACCCGGCTTCCGGAAGGATCCGGAGCGGTGTTACTAAAATGGTTAATCTTGTGCCACAGTTATTTAGCCAGGTTTTACTGAGGTGGTGATTAGCAGAGAAAGCTAACCTGTTGATTTCCAATGGATGGCAGGCTTCCGGTATATCTCTGTACGGAGTCGCGTATGAATTTGGCAGTTTTGCAGTGGCATAAAAGGGTGCCTGCCAGCCATACGGGGGCTGATTTTGATGTTAGGCTTTTATTGATACTGGTATTTGCACCGACAGCAGACAGTGCTGTTTCAGGCTGGTTAATGATGTCGCAGGGCAGGAATTGTAGCCCGTATTTTTTACTTTTTTGTTAGCAGCAGTTCAGCCTGAATGTGCTTGAACTGGCTGCATGGAAGATGGACTGGCTGTTTTCAGCGGTCCGGTGGAAGAGAGTGTCAGGAAGACGTTACAGGTGTGCGTCAGGCCAGGTTTGCTGTTTTCGGTGTGATGCATCCGGGGGAACGATAACGATATGACGCTGTTTCAGTTTAAGCGGTCTGAGCAACCCTCAGATCACGTGCATATACCTGAGGAAGTGGATCACTGGCATGTGCTGGTGGTTGATGATGAGCAGGCTATTCATGATGTTACCCAACTGGTTCTTGCCGGTGTTGAAGTATTTGGCCGGCCACTGAAGCTGCACTTTGCCTATAACGGTACTGAAGCCCGCAGCATGCTGCAGAATGGCACCGAGTTTGCCATGGCATTTGTCGATGTGGTGATGGAAAGTGACAGCGCGGGTCTGGAACTGGTTTCCTGGATCCGTGAAAAACTTCAGAACCAGTCTATCCGGCTGGTCTTGCGGACCGGTCAGGCGGGGATGGCACCTGAAGAAGACGTCATTCGCCGGTATGACATTAACGACTATAAAACCAAGACGGAATTTACTGCGCTTAAAATGACCACCTCGGTGATCTCAGGCATTCGCAGTTACCGGGATATTGAAACCATCCTGAGAAACCTCAGGGAATTCCGCAACCTGATCCGCACATCAAATACCATTCTTAAAGTTCAGAATCTTGAAGAGTTTGCCCTGGCGGCGCTGGATAATATGTTGCCTCTGCTGCACCTCAAAGGGGCGTCTTTTTACATGGTGCGTCATGAGGATGATTTCATGGGAGAGACCCGTGAAACCGTGGTTGCCTGTAGCGGCCGGGAAGGTGTGGGCAGCCATTGTGTCAGCGCGATACCGGAAAAGGTCAGGCGGCAAATCGGTTCTGTCTTCCGGCTGGGGCAAAATGTTCAGGCCCGTGACTATTTTGTGGCCTACTTTCAGACCTCTGCCACCACCCGTTCAGTGTTTTACGTGAAATATGCGGATAAAGGCGAGCACTTTAATGCCCGTCTGGCGGAGTTGTATATCACCAATATTGCACTGATTCTTGAGAACCTGATTGGTAAACAGCAGTTAGCGGATAACCAGCGTGAGCTGATGTATATCGTGGGGGAAGCGGTCGAGGCCCGCAGTAAGGAAACCGGTTCCCATGTGAAGCGGGTGGCGATTCTGAGTGAGCTGCTGGCCCGTAAAGTGGGGCTGCCGGACAGTTTTTGCGCGGCGATTAAGACCGCAGCGCCCCTGCATGATATCGGTAAAATAGCCATCCCCGATAATATTCTCGGTAAGCCGGGTAAGCTCGATGCTGCGGAATGGTCGGTGATGCAGAGCCATGCAGAAATTGGCGGTAATATGCTGGCGAAGAGCCATTTGCCGGTGGCACAGCTGGGGTCACGGATTGCCCGCTACCACCACGAAAACTGGGATGGCAGCGGTTATCCGGAAGGGCTGTCCGGCGAGCAGATTCCGATAGAGGCACGGATTATGGCATTGGTGGATGTCTTCGATGCGCTGGGTGCAAAGCGCTGTTACAAAGACCCCTGGTCACTGGAGGATATTCGCGGGTTTATTGAGACGAACCGGGGCGTGAAATTTGATCCGCAGCTGGTGGAGCTGTTTTTTGAGTCTTTCGATGAAATGGTGGCAACCCGGGATCGTTATCCTGACTGATCCGGGGCTGTGGTGGGGCTTTCTTTGGTGGGGCTTTCTTTGGTGGGGCTTTCTTTGGTGGGATGAGAGGTAATGGAAGATTATATTAAAGAGATTATTGAAGATGCTTCCAGTACTTACGGTGCTGACTTCCTTCAGAAAATAACCCTTAAACTGAATAAGGTTCTCAAGGCTGACTATACCTATATTGCTGAGGCGGATGATGCATATGAAAAAGCTGATCTGGTGGTGTGGGTGGCCAGAGGTGAGCTCAGTGATACCTTCAGTTATCCGCTGAAAGATACTCCCTGTTCCGATGTAATGTGTGAAAAGGTGGCCTGCTTTCCCCGGGGTGTTGCCAGCGCATTTCCTGAAGATGAATTCCTGGCCGACCTGAAAATTGAAGGGTATATCGGCACCGCGATCCGGGATTCAAAAGGCCGGGTTATGGGACTGATTGCCGCACTGTACGAACGGGATATCAGTGATGAACAGGCGCTGATTTCAGGACTGTTTCAGGTATTTTCCGGCCGGATAGCGGCTGAGCTCGAACGGGCAAGATTTGAAACGTCGCTGGAAGACCTTAACGAAACCCTGGAAGCCCAGGTTCACAGCCGGACCCGCGAACTGACTACCACGCTGGCCAATTTACAGGCCGCCCAGCAACAACTGGTCGAATCGGAAAAAATGGCCGCCCTTGGCCGGCTGGTCACAGGCGTTGCCCATGAGGTGAATACTCCGCTGGGGATTGCCATTACGGCGCACAGTTTCATGGAAAAGCAGTTCGGGGATTTTCGCCGGCAGGTTGAGGCCCAGCAACTGACCATCGAAGATATGGATAAATACTGTGATTCAACCCGGGAATCGCTGCGTTTGCAGGCGTTTAACCTTAATCATGCGAAAGACCTGATAGACAGCTTTAAGCGCACGGCGGCAGATCAGCATGTGCTGGAAGAAGAAACCATTAATCTGCGGGAATACTATGCGGATGTTATCTCAACGTTGTCTGCCATGCTGAATACAAAACGTATCCGGCTGCAGCTTGATATTCCGACTGATTTAACCGTACGTACATTGCCGGGGGTACATGCACAGGTGCTCAGCAATCTGATTGAGAACAGTGCCCGGCATGGCTTTGATGCAACTGATGCAGACAACCGGATTTTGATTACCGGATTCAGTCGTGAGGATGGTTCAGTGCAGATTGATTACTCAGATAACGGTAAAGGTCTGAATGCTGAAAGCCGGGAAAAAATCTTTGAGCCTTTTTACACCACCGCCCGCAGTGAAGGTGGCACGGGGCTGGGTATGTCTATTGTATATAATCTGATCGTCCAGTCACTGAAAGGGCAGATTGAGTTATTGCCGGGAGATAGCGGTGTCAGTTTTTGTTATCGATTCAGTTCATTCCAGGGCTGAATTCTCTCTGTAAACTGAATGATTGTTCAGTTTTTTCTGTTATGCTAAGACTTGTTTCGCCGGTGTGCTTCCCGTATGCCGGCTTTTTTGTGGTTATGGAAAATGCATCAGGATCAGTACTCATCAGACACAGTTCCCCCAGCGGCGGGTGAAGCCCGGGCCATTCTGAACCTGGCTATTCCGCTGGCGGTTGCACATATTGCGATGGTCGGTATGGAAGTCATCGATACCATTGTTGCCGGACAGTACAGTGCGCAGGATCTGGCGGGGCTGGCAATGGGCGGCAGTATCTGGCTGATACTGGTGCTGTTTATGGTGGGTGTTCTGGGGGCAGTACTGCCACGTATGGCGCGATTTTACGGTGCGGATGATGGCGCGAACGTCACCGGTGAAGTGCAACAGGGAATGATTCTGGCGGTAACGCTGGGGCTGATAATGACGGCGCTGAGCTGGATTATTCCCGGCTGGCTGCCCGGGCTGGGCGCGGGGGACACTGAAACCCGCATTGCGCAGGGCTATATCAGCATTATCGGTTTGGGCTTTCCGGCGATCGGCGTCTTTATTGTCGTTATGAATCTGCTGGAAAGTCACGGGCTGACCCGCTTCATTGCGCTGACCAGCCTGCTTATTTTACCGTTGAATCTGTTGCTGGATTATGTGTTTGTATTTGGCGTCGGGCCATTTGAAGGCATGGGCGGGGTTGGCTGTGCGGTCACCTCGGCTTCGCTGTACGCTTTATGGACTGTTGCGCTGTGCGTGTACGCGGCGAAACATCCGAAGCTGAAAGGTTACCGTGTTTACCAGCGCTGGCCGGGGGTCGACAAACAGCGGATTAAAGCGATTCTGGGCCTTGGCCTGCCCATCGGTCTGATGCTGCTGGCGGAAGAAGGCTATTTTAATATTTCTGCGTTACTGATCGCGCCTTTAGGTGTCAGTTCAATGGGGGCGCACCAGATTACCATCCAGGTGGCGGCGCTGGTGCTGATGGTCGGGCTGTGTATCGGCCAGGCAACCGCCATTCGCGCTTCGCACAGTATCGGCCGGGAGGATACCCGCGGTGTACACCAGCAACTGAAAGTGGGGCTGGCTATGGTGCTGGTATTCAGTCTGGTGTCTGGCGCGCTGATCATGATCTGGCATGACAGGGTACCCGGGTTGTTCGTCCGGGATGCGGCGGTAATCGCACTGTCAGCGAGCATGCTGGTATTCGCACCGCTGTTCTTTGTATTCGATGCGCTGCAGGTGTGGTGTATCCAGGTGCTCAGAGGGTTTCAGGATACCCGTATGCCGATGCTGATCCAGCTAACATCTTACTGGGCAATCGGGTTTCCACTGGGTTACAGCCTTGGGCTCACTGATCTGTGGGGTGAGCAGTATGGTGTATTTGGCTTCTGGGCCGGCTTTATGTGTGGGGTGTTGCTCAGTGCAATGTTCCAGGCGCGACGTCTCTACCGGATGGTGCGACAGCAAGTCTGGCTGCCGGCCCACTGAAGCATTCTCTCTTTTCCGGCTGAAAAAACAGTTTTCCCTGTGTTTTAAGGATCACGGTATCTGAGAGGCTGTTTTTTCTGCATCTGATTGCGACTCATACCCTGCTTTTATGCGACTTACGACCTTTTCACCGGCTTTTTTGGGTCTGGAATGGTCGTTTTTAAGCAATGACCGAAGTTTTTTTTTGCGATACTGGCGCCACTTAGGACACGCCGTCACAAGCGGCGGGTTGGTGAAAACAGTGAAACTCTGTTGCTATCCCCGTAACGGTGAGAACGTTTTCTGATAAAGATGCGTTTTTAGCCCGATCCCACCTAAGTCACAAACTGGATACCAGGCACGGAGCCTGGTGATTAAGGTTGCGGTGGACAACAAAACTGAATTGCGGCTTGGCTGCAGGGTTATCCCTTGCCAGAAAAAGCTGTAACAATTCATGCTGTTCACCGCCTGAGATGCTATTGCTTTTTTAGTGTAGGCGGCCCTATGCAACACGTACTTACCGAGCTTGCCAATAAGCCAAAGAACTTCAGTCTGGCTGGCAAATTTTACAATGACCCTGCGCTTTATCAGATGGATCTGGAAAATATCTGGTACAAAGACTGGATATTTGTCGGCCATGATTTTGAGTTAGCCAATACCGGCGATTACATGACCCTGCCTCTGGGCGAGCATAACATCGTCATCATCAATCAGGGTGAATCCCTGAAAGCCTTCTATAACCGTTGTCCGGTCAGCGGCTATCCGCTGTGTAACGAAGAGAGCGGTAACCAACTGACCCTGGGTGACAGCGGTGCGACAATTCAGTATCAGCTGGATGGCGAATCCCTGGGTGAGGAAGAAGCACAGCTGCAGCCGGTAGCGCTGAACAGTGTGCAGAGCTATCTGTTTGTTTGCCTGGCGGATGCGCCGGAAGATTTTGCGGCGTTCAGCAGTGTGGTCGAGCCGTATATGGCACCGCACAGCATGGCCAATGTGAAAATTGCTGCCCAGTCTTCCATCATTGAAGAAGGTAACTGGAAGCTGGTATTCGAGAATAACCGCGAATGTTATCACTGCCTGAGTAACCATCCGGAACTGATCATTACTTACCCGGAAGACCCGGCGGTCACCGGTGTCAGCCCGACGGGCGAAGTGCCTGCCATGGTGTCTGATCACTGGGAGCGCTGTGAAGAAGCCGGTTTGCCAAGCCGTTTTAAAATTTCCGATAAAGGCGACTTCCGGGTGGCCCGTATGCCACTGCTCAAAGACTTCACCAGCTACACCATGAGCGGCGAAGATGCGGTCGCCAAGCCGCTGTGCGATGAAGCGCTGCCAAATGTCGGTGCCCTGGTGTTGTTCCATTACCCGAATACCTGGAATCACTTTCTGGGTGATCACGTTATTTCTTTCCGTATGTTGCCACTGGGGCCGCAGACCACACTGGTGACCACTAAGTGGATGGTGCGGGCTGATGCTGAAGAAAATGTGGATTACAACCCGGCGGAGCTGCTGGAAGTATGGGAAGCCACCAATGCTCAGGATAAGCACCTGGTGGAAGAGAACCAGCGGGGCATTAATTCACCGCTGTATTCATCCGGCCCGTACTCGGAAAATCAGGAAGACGGTGTTATTCAGTTTATTGAATGGTACAGCAACACTTTGCAGGCACGCCTGAGCTGAAACTCACGGCAGTAAGAGATCTGATAATGACAACAACAACTTCGACAAGCCGCCCCTGTGGAACTGAAGACAATCAGGAACTGATTTACCAGAGCCACGAAAGTTCTAAATCTGAACTGCATGAGCAGTGGTACAGTGACTGGATTTTTGCTGGCCATAGCAGCCAGATTCCTGCTAATGGTGACTACATTACGGTTCAGGCGGGTCACTATCCTGTGATTTTAGTCCGTAATAATGATGCTGAAATCGTCGCTTTGAATAACAGTTGCCGGCACCGTGGTTCACGGGTGTGCCAGCAGGACAAAGGTAATGCGCCAAATCTGGTGTGTCCTTATCATCAGTGGACGTACGATCTGAACGGTCAGCTGGTTTTTGCCCGTAACATGATGGATGAAATCAACATCGATGAGTTTCCGCTCAAGAAGTTTGCAGTAGCGGAACATGATGGTTTTGTCTTCGTACATCTGACGGATGAAAGTGCAGTATTTGCAGGGGTTGACGATTCTTTTAAGAAGACTTTGTCTGATTTATCGTTGTCGGATACCGATCAGTGGAGCTCTGCTGCGGATTATCGTCAGCAGGTTGATGCTCACTGGGATGAAGCCGAAAGTTTTATCAACGATGCAGCTGAGTGCCTGTATAGCGGCAAAAGTATCAGCATCTGGCAGGCTTCTGATCATATCGCCATTATTCGTCAGATTCCGTTAAACCTGTATCAGACTGAAATTTCGATCCAGTGTCTGGTAGCTGCAGATTCTGTTATGGGCCGTGACTATCATGACCAGGCCCTGATGGAACAGTGGGGCGTGACTGACTACCAGTCCAGCATTGTAGTGACTGCCGACACTGACCCTGATGAACAGCATCAGGCGAATATGGACTTTGCTGAAAAGTACGGTTTGGAAGCACCTGTTCTGCGTCATAACGACATGGACTACAACGACATGTTCTCTGAACACCGTACCTGGGACAGCAGTGCCCAGGAGCTGGTGTGCACCATGGTGGTGGATGAGACCGAGAACGTTAAGACCTATACCTTCAAAACAGATGGCAACAGCTGGTTTAAGTTCAAGCCAGGCCAGTTTGTGACCTTGTCACTGCCAACTGAAGAGGGTCCTGTTCTGCGTACGTATACGATTTCGTCAACACCTTCACGTCCGTTCTCTTTGTCTGTCACTGTAAAAGTGCAGCCAGATAGCACAGGTACACGCTGGTTGTTCGAAAACGTTCAGCCGGGCGACAGCCTGAAGGCTTACGGTCCGGCAGGTGAATTCAGCTTCTTTAATCAGCCGTCAGAGAAATATCTGTTTATTTCCGCCGGTTCAGGCATCACACCTATGATGTCCATGACCCGCTGGATGTTTGACTACGGTTACGACATGGACGTGAACTTCATCAGCTGTGTGAATACACCACAGGACATTCTGTTCCGTGAGGAGCTGGAGAATGTAGCAGGGCGTTGTCCGAACTTCCGTCTGAGCTGGGTGTGTGCTGAAGATACCAAGTACAATGCCTGGACAGGTTTACGTGGCCGCTTCAATAAGTTGATTCTGGGTCTGACAGCACCGGATTATATGGACCGTGATGTGTATTGCTGCGGACCTGCGCCCTTCATGAAAGCGGTGCGGGATGCGCTGGATGCATCCGGTTTTGACATGAGCCGTTACCACGAAGAAAGCTTTGGTGCGCCGGATACCTCAAATCAGGAAGATCAGTTCCCGGATGGTGCAGAAATCGTGCACGTTAACTTCGGTAAGTCTGATAAGAGCCGCGAAGTCAGCCAGCGTGAAACCCTTCTGGATGCAGCGAAAGCGGCGGACATCGCCATCCCGAGTGCCTGTGGCTTCGGTGTGTGCGGTACCTGTAAGGTGAAGGTTGTTTCCGGTGAAACCCATATGGTTCACAGTGGCGGTATCAGCCAGAAGGAAATCGATCAGGGCTATGTACTGGCGTGCTGTACTAACCCGATCACGAATACCGAAATCGCCCTGTAAACGGTTGGTGAAGGTAAGAAAAAAGGAGAGCTTCGGCTCTCCTTTTTTGGTTTGGGTTTAGCGAGACTGTGTTATCAATTGCTTTTAGCTCCGGTGGTATTGCAGAAGCAGGTAAGGTCAGTTTGTCTCTGAAGGGAATTTCTGTTTCTGATGCAATACGCGCATGATGCGGATGACAGCATTATCAGTGTAGTAAGAGACGAGCACTGAAATTTCAGGAATGATGAGCAGTCTGCCGCGGATGTTGTTTCTTTTCACTCCCAACTTTGGCTGCTCAGTCAGATTCTCAACTTTTGCCTGAATAATATCATCTGTTTTTTCTGCAACAGCAGGATTAAATGCGTACAGAAATTCAAATATCTTTTCCCTGTCGTTTAATGATTCTTCACTCCATTGAATCATGTTTAGCTCCGGTTTCGGATTCTGGCTTTACGCGCCGACATATCGTTTTTTGCTGATTCGTTATCGATAAATGTAGTTTGCTCTGAGTCGAGCTTTTCAAATGCCTGATTAACCTGTTCGGTCAGCCATGCATCATGTGTCAGTACTTTGCGTTGTTGTTCTGCGAGCTGCTCAGTCAGCTCCCGGCAGGCATCGCTGAGTGTTCGTCCCTGGCTTTCTGCCATTTGCTGTGCGAGACGTTTCGTTTCTTCGTCAACGCGAAACTGGATTCTGGTATCCATGAGAACCTCCAAAACTGCGTGTGTACAAATGTTAGCACGTGCTCATCAGGTCTTCAAAATTCAGAAGGACAGAATGACGGATCGCACAGATGCAGTGCGTTGGTCAGTTATTCTTGATTGATGAGCTGAGTCCGGCCTGCTCAGCGGAATACTTCTCTATGTTGGTTTTCAGTAACTCTTTAACCCATTGCCGATAGTCCGGTTCCTGAATCATGGCGTTAATTTCGGGCAGTAAATGCTTCCACCGGGATTTTTTTGAGATAGAGATGTACAGGTTGCCGGTGGTGATCGGGTGATCCAGTGGCACGATATCATCTGACATTTTCAGTGTGGCCAGTTTGGTTAGCCCGGATTGGCGGCCGAAGGGTACAAAATCGACCCGCCGGTGTTTAAGCATCATGAAAGCCGATTTGTAATCCGGTACCCATTCAATATTCACATTGTTTTTCAGAAACGTATCAAACTGTTCGCCGATACTCACGCCCAGTACCATGGCTGCCTGCTTCCCACTGAGATCTTCCCAGCGGTGAAAACTGAATGCGTTGTCCTTGCTGACGAAGACGGCGTTCTGGTTGTGGCCCATCGGGGTGGCGGTGAAGTCTGAATAGGTTTGGCGGGCGGGGTTGATAAAAGCACAGATGTTGACGTCTACATCACCCTGTTCAACTGCTTTCTGGCAGCGTTTCCAGGGGCCGACGTAAGAAAGGTCAACGCTGACCCCCAGCCGGCCGAACAGCTCGCGGGTAACATCTGCGCAGGCGCCGTGTATTTCGCCTTTGCTGTGCCAGTTCCAGGGCGGGTAGTCCTGATGGCCACAGGCTTTAAGGGGTACATCTGCGGACCCTGAATATGTATTGGCAGTAAACAACAGACCGATCCCGAGCAGTATACTTCTGACTAACTGAACGCGGCGTCTCATACGTTTGTATCCCCAATGGATTTAAGATACTACAAATAAATCAAAGAGTTGGAATACTAAAAGGTATAGTAAAATGGCGCATAAGCAAATAGAAAAAAAGCATAAGAGGCGGTTCTCAGGCTTTTCTGCTAACGGTGAGGGGCTAAAGACTGAGGGTGACGGATATCGGACAGTGATCGCTCAGGTAATGGTTCAGTACATCATCTTTTGCAAAGGTATGATGGTGGAACGATCCCGGTTGCAGGGCGCTGAATACTGAATCACTTAGCAGGATATGGTCGATATACTGCTTATAATTTCGCAGGGTCCAGCGGTGTTTTTTCTTATCATAACGGCGACTGTAGCACTGGCTGGCATTGTTGTTACCGGTAGTGCGCAGGCCAGTATTCTGCAGACGTTTAGCGTACTTGTCGGCGCTGTTTTTCAGTTGCCGGTTAAAGTCTCCTAAAATGGCGTAGTTGCGATCACCCTGTTGTTCTGCCCAGCTGCGGATCAGGTCTGTTTGCCGGTCAAGCTGCTGGCAGTTTTTACGCCGTTTGCTTTGCTTGTCTGCTGCATTGTTGTAGCAGCCTGCTTTCAGGTGCACGTTGAGTAGAGTGAGGGTTTTGCCGTCCGGGGCCGTAACCTTCAGTGGCAGACCGTAGCGCAGGCTTTGTCTGCGGTGAAGATCCAGCGCTTTCAGTTCGGGCAGGGGTTGAACGTGAAGAGATTTACGAACCGCATAGCCAACTTTCTGATCGTTCTCCCGGGATGAAATGAACAGCTGATATTCATCGGCAGGGAACAGCCGGGCGGCGCTGGCTGTGTCGGCCACCTCCTGAAACGCGATGATGTCAGCGTCTAACTGCCGGGCGTAGTCCCTGAGTTTTGCATAGTCTGCTGCTGTACGTTCCTGCTGGCGCTGTACCGGTGTGGAATCGAGCCATTCAATATTCCAGCTGGCAACCTTTAGCTCACTGGCAAGGCTGTATTCACTGCTAAGAATTAGCGCTGAAATGAGTTGCAGTTTAACTATCCTGTTGTTTTGTAAACTGAACATTGTCTGATTCCTTATCATTACCCCGGGGATTCAATATACTGCTGTAATAATGCCATTGATAGCCGGATGTTAAGATGACAACGCATTCCGATCAGCCATTTGATCCAGATAACGATAAGCGTGGCCCTGGTGTCAGAGTACCGCCGCCGGTGATGGTCGCCGGATCAGTGTTACTGGGGATGGGGCTGAACCTTATTGTGCCTTTAACGCTGAGTACGCTAGTGTACTGGCTGGGCGTTTTTCTGATGGCCGTTGCCCTGTGTCTGGCGCTGGCATGTGTCTGGCAGTTTTGGCGGGCTAAAACCCATATAGAACCCTGGCAGCCTACCCGCCGTATTATTATTTCAGGTGTGTACCGTTTCTCACGTAATCCTGTCTATCTTGCCATGTTTGTATTTCAGATTGGCTTAGGGCTTTGGCTGCTGAACGGCTGGGTTGTGTTATGTGGCAGTCTGACGCTGAGGCTGTTGTCTCATTTTGCCATCCGTAAAGAAGAGGCATATCTGCTGGCTAAGTTTGGTGATGAGTATCAGCGCTATGCGCAGCAGGTTCGGCGTTGGTTCTGACGCCGGTTCCCTAAAGAAAAATAACAAAGGATACCCTTTATGCAGTTGCGATTATTCACCAGCCTTGGGGTTGTGTTTTCTTTGCTGCTGAGTGTGCTGGTAAACGTGCATGCCGCGACAGCCACTGCCGAACCCCTGCTGCCGGAAACACTGACAAAAGAAAGTGTCAGTGGTTTTCTGGCGGAGTTATCAGATAAAGAAGTGCGCAGCCTGCTGAATAAGCAACTGCAGGGGCTGGCTGAAAAATCCGCTGAAGATAAACAAAGCCTGTTTGAGGGCTTTACCGCCGGTATTGTTAACACCCGGGAGCATTTGCTGGATGCTGTTCAGCAACTGCTGGCGTTACCCCGGAATTTTGCGGTGGTGGGGGAGGCACTGAATGAGGCCTTCAGTGATGTATTTACCGTTATCTGGTTTGCCGGGCTTGTCGCGCTGATTCTCGCGGTTACCTATAGCATTTCTGCCGGTGCGCTACGCCTGCTGCCCGTGAAATACCGTCTGCCTGTAAATGACGGTTTGGCAGTGCCGTTTTCCCTCAGACTGAAGTTGCTGGGGCGGCAGTTTTTACTGGTGAACATCAGTCTGGTGATTTTTTATAGTCTGGCTGAAACCCTGATGATGCTGGCTATCAGCCACAGTACTGCGCTGATGACGGCCATCGCCATTCTCGATTATGTCTATGTTGGTTTGGTGGCGTATGTGCTGATGTCGTTTTTTTTGGCACCCAGACATCCACATTTACGGATGATTAATCTGCCGGACCCTGCCGCGATTCGCATGGTCTGGCAGGGGGTTGTGCTTGCTTTGCTGGCAACCAGCAGTATTTTTCTGGAGTGGGTCTGGCACCTGCGCTTAAAGCCTTTGGAAACCGGATTGGGTTTCTGGCTGGATATTTGTTTTTATCTGGCGCTGCTGTGGATTGTGTGGAGTAACCGCCAAACGTTTACCGCAATGCTGTTATTGCAGAATGAACAGAGTAGTCCGGCCAGAATGCGGTTCGCTGAATTCTGGCCGAAAGTGGTGATGGTGGCGGTGGTACTGACCTGGCTGAGCTTGCAGGTGATCATCGCTAATGGCGGGTTCAGCCTGGAAGTGGTGTATGCGGCGGTGGTTACGCTGCTTATTTTGCTGGTGGTGCCGTTTTTTGATGTGGCGATCCGGGCCATTATTGAGCATTTTTATCCGTTACATCTGAGTGCCGGAGAGCCAAAACCTCAGGCTGAGCAGACGCAGGCTGAAGATCCCCCGGCCGGGCTGGCGGAAGATGCTGTTGGGGATGTTACCTGGGAGCAGGAAGCCCTGATGCGCGGTGAAGTGCAGATCAGTGCGCTTCGGGTTACCCGGTTGTTACTGGCAGGTATTGTTCTGATCATCCTGCCACTGCTGTGGGGTGTCAGCTATGTGGATCTGGCTAGTCAGGGGGTGAGCGCGAGGATCGCCGCCAGCTTGGTGGAGTCGACGGTATTGCTGTTGCTGGCGATGATTGCCGCGCAGGTGATTGATGTGCTGGTTAAACGCAAGCTGGCGACTGAGCTGCCAGTCGGTGATCAGGAACAGGATTCGGAAGGCGGGCAGGGGCTGTCCCGGGCGGCGACTTTATTGCCGATTATCCGGATCATTGCCTTTGTGCTGATTTTTGTCAGCTCGCTGTTTGCTATTCTCAGCAGTCTTGGGGTTAATACCACGCCACTGCTGGCCGGTGCCGGTGTGGTCGGTCTGGCAATCGGCTTTGGCGCGCAGACGCTGGTGAAGGATATCGTGTCCGGAATGTTTTTCCTGATTGATGATGCCTTCCGCATGGGAGAGTACGTGGATGTGGGTGAGATTAAGGGGACGGTTGAAAAGATTGCCCTGCGTTCGCTGCGTTTACGGCATCATCTTGGCGCGTTGCATACCGTACCGTACGGCGATATTGCGCGGCTGACCAACTACAGCCGTGACTGGGTGATTATGAAACTGCGTTTCCGGGTGCCCCATGATACGGATATCAACAAGGTGAAGAAGCTGTTTAAGAATCTGGGCAAAGAGTTGCTGGACCATCCGCTGATCGGTAAAGATTTTATTGAGCCGTTCAAGAGTCAGGGGGTGCTGGAAGTGGATGAAGTGGGGATGGTGATCCGCGGTAAATTCACCTGTAAACCCGGTGGCCAGTTTATGATCCGTAAGGAAGTTTATGCGCAGGTCCAGCGGGTGTTTGCGGAGAACGGCATTGAGTTTGCCCGCCGTAAGGTTGAGGTTCAGATGCCGGAGCATGCTACCGAGCAGGATAAAGAACGGGCGGTAGCGGCGGCCAGTGAAGCCATCCAGAACAGCCAGCCGGCAGAACCGGCTAAGCCAGCATGACAGAAAAAATGATGACACAGGATTCACGGTCAGCCTCCGGCCGTTTACCTTTGCGGGGCTTGCATGTGTTTGCCGTGGCGGCCCGCCATGGCAGCTTTAAAAAAGCAGCCGAGGCGTTGTGCGTAACGCCCCAGGCGGTGAGCCTGCAGGTACGTTCACTGGAGGAATCCCTGCAGTTCAGCCTGTTTGTACGTTTGCCCGCGGGTATACAGCTGACCCATGAAGGCGGGCAGTTGCTGGATTATGTTGAGCGGGGGGTCAGCCTGATCGAAACCGGCATTGCGGATATCCGTGCCAAGCAGGGGCGCCGGCAGTTCAATATCCGGGTATCTCCCTGGTTTGCCGTGCATTGTTTATTGCCCGGTTTCAGTGAGTTTGAAGCCCGTTATCCTCAGGTGGATTTCAATGTCCGTACGGCTTTAAGGTTTCCGGATTTCTCCCGGGAAGAAACGGATGTCGCCATTCAGTGGGGGTTTGGTCAGTGGCCATTCCGACACAAACAGCTGCTGATCAGGGATGATAAGTGCCTGGTCTGTGCGCCCTCGTTACTGAAGCGTAAAGCGCTGGCTGAGCCTCAGGATTTACTGCATCACCGTTTACTCTGCACGGAGCTGTCGGTGTATCTGTGGAAACAGGTGCTGGAGCATTTTGATGTGGACACGGTTGCAGAGCGTCAGGCGATGCCACTGGACAGTCAGGCCAGCCAGATTGAAGCAACGCTGCAGGGGCTGGGGGTGGCACTGATGTCAGAAGATGTAGCCCGTGATCATATGGCAACTGGCGAGCTGGTGCAGCCACTGGGAGACTGGACCGTTAGCCAGCTGGCCCCGGCACTGATGCCCGGTTACTGGCTGATCGCCAGCGATGGATTGGAAGATCTGCAAAGCGATACGCTGGTGGCTGACTTTATTCGCTGGCAACAGCAGCAGCTGGAAACCAATCCACTGGTGAAGCACCGGATTGCAGGCTGAATCAGGTTGTTTTACTGAATACTTGGGTTTGGGCTGCTGAGCAGGGCATCGCGGGTAATACCCACCAGAATTCTGAAACGTTCAGGGGCTTTGCTGTTGCTGATTACACCGGGATCATGGTGATGTTTAATCAGGCTGCAGATGATTTTTGGCAGGTTCATTTTTTTGGCGGCTATATAACCGATCTGGGCATGGGTGGTGCCGATCAGTTGCAGTTCCGCTCTGGGCAGGTCATCCAGCGACTGCCAGCCAGCAGCGGCAGCCTGGTTGATAGTTTGCGGTGAAAATTGCAGCAGAACAAAACGCCCCAGATCGTGGAGCAGTCCGCAGATATACCCCAGTTCCGGGGGGATCTTACTGTCTTTCTGCTGGCAGGAACGTTCAACTTCACTGGCGACCCGGACTGAATGGGGCCAGAGGCTTTTTTCTGCCTCGGTAGAGGGCATAAACACTTTGCCAACGGACACTTCTGTGACCAGCTTCACGACAGTTTCTGAACCAATACGGGTCAGCGCTTCACGCAGGTCATAAATCGGATGCCCGGGGGAGGATGTGGCCGAATTGGCATGGCTGAGTATCAGGCACGCCAGCGGTGGATCAGTTCTTGCCAGTTGGAAGACTGCTTCAAAAAAATGTTCGGACTGCGGGTCCAGTTGCATCAGTTGATGAATGACACCCGGTAGCATCGGGAAATGGCCGATCTGTTTTTCGACCGCTTCCAGATTTAAGTATTTCTTACGTGTTTTTCGGTCTGTATTCATAGGCATCCTGCGGACTCGTGGTCCTGCCCGGCTGTTATTAACAGTAAAATTATTGCAGACCCCGGAACAATGGCAATGCTGCTTAAGGCAAACATCTGATCCAGATAGGTTTTCCGGTCATTATTCTGGGGTATATGGGATCTAATGTACCCAGATTGTGCTTTTATGAATGCGCTGGGTTGTCAGCGTTCGGCGTGTGCGGTGGCCGTGATCCAGTCGATAAATGCCAGGGCTTCCGGGCGTCGGGCAGATTCTTCCGTGGCGACCACATCATAGCTGAGGGCCGGACTGGCTTTTTCGTCGAACGGGCAGGTGAGCAGACCGGACTGAAACAGGTTACTGACAATGGGTTCGCTGACCAGTATTACCCCCTGTCCGGCAATGGCTGCCTGCAGAGCCTGACTGTATTCACTGAAATGCATGCCTTCATCGGTGGCTATGTGCTGGATGCCAAAGTTTGCCAGCCAGCCTTGCCACAGAAACCATTGCTGGCTGGATTTAGCGCCTTCCAGCTGCGTGGTGTCCCAGTGAATGAGTTCGCTGGCCTGCAAGTCTGACAGTACCGGTGGGAAAGGCAATCCCGCAGCATAGGCCGGGCTGCAGGCCGGCAGAATTATGTCGCTGAACAGAGGGTGGCGGACCAGCCCGTCATCCCGTGGGATTCCGTAGCGGATCGCCAGATCGATATTGCTGCGTGGTAAGTCAATAATCTGGGGGCATGAGTCAATCAGCACACTGATATCAGGATGGGCCTGACGGAACTGCGCCAGCCGGGGGACCAGCCAGGCACTGGAAAAAGACGGTTCAACCGTAATGATCAGTTGTCGGCGCTGCCGGGTGTCGCGCATTTTTTCAACGGACGTCCGGATGTGCTGCATTCCCTGGCTGAGGTCATCCAGCCCCGCCATGCCCGCCTGTGTCAGTATCAGCCCCCGGCCTTTGCGGGTCAGCAGAGGAGTGCCGACAGCGGCTTCCAGCCGGCTGACCAGCTGCTTCACGGCGGCAGGTGTTACATTAAGTTCTTCTGCGGCAGCGTGATAGTTAAGGTGTCGGGCAGCTGCTTCAAAAGCCTTTAATGTATTCAGGGACGGCAGAGACTGATTCATGGCAATATTTAGAAAATGTTAATGATAAGAAAATAATATATGAATTCCGCCCGGATAATAAGACGCCTAGAATTCCGTGTAAGAGGGTGACTAAAAACCTCACGAAGATTTTCTATTTTTAAGGGTGGCTAACAGTGCTGATCAGATCTCCAGGTGCCGGGCTGGCATCGGCTGTGGTGTTTTTCTCTGCCGCGTTATGGGGCATTTACTGGATTCCGTTGCGCTTTCTGGAAGAGCAGGGGATTAGCGGAACCCTGGCGGTTGCGGTCTTAAACATGCCGGCGATTTTGCCTTTGCTGTTGTTAGTCGGGCTGCAGTTACGTGCCCACCGGGGCTATCTCGGCCGGATGCTGTTAATCGGTATTTTCACCGGCATGGCCATCGCTCTGTATTCCTCAGGGGTTATTTATTCGTCAGTGGTGCGGGCAACGCTGTTGTTTTATCTCACACCCGTGTGGGCAACCCTGATTGAGATTGTCTGGTTTAAGGAGAAGGCCGGTTGGCCGCGCTGGCTGGCAGCGGTTGCCGGCTTAGTCGGTATGGCGCTGCTGTTGTCCGGTGAAGGTTCTGCAGCATTTAATATTGGCGATGTGTTTGGCTTCTTTTCCGGGGTTTGCTGGGCATTTGGTGCAGCGATGATCAAGCGTTATGACAGCGTGCCATTACCGGGCATGTTGCTGAGCCAGTTTTGTTTTACCGTCGCCGGCGCCCTGTTACTGGGGTTGATTGCCGGTGCCGGTTACAGTTCTGCAGACTATGGTTCGGAGAGCGGCGTCAGCGCTGAACAGATACTGGCGGTATTGCCCCAGACCTCGGTGATTGCCATCGGTATCATTCTGCCGGCGGTGCTGGCGATTTTCTGGGCACAGAAGTTTCTTCTGCCGGGCAGGGTAGGCCTGCTGATGATGTCTGAAGTGATTGTGGCGGTGGCCTCTGCCAGTTTACTGCTGCCTGAAGAGCATATGTCACTGATCGCGTGGTGCGGTGCCGGGCTGATCATCAGCGCCTGTGTGCTGGAGGTGCTGTCTGTGCCGGATTCAGACCCGGCGGGATTACAGCCGGCTCAGGAAGGCGGCCGGTAAGATCACTGATACCGCAAAAACAGGGCCGGAAGCTAGCTTCCGCCCTGTTACGCCGGAGGCTTGCTTTAATCCTCAAATGCCATCAGGTCATCCTGGCTGACAGGCCGCCTGATGACTTGAAAAGTATCCTGATCTATCAGTACTTCAGCAGCTATATCCCGGCTGTTGTAACTGTTGCTCATGACGGAACAGTAGGCACCGGCGCAGAGAAAGGCCATCAGGTCGTCTGCCTGCACATCGTTGGGTACCGGATAATCCCGGGCAAAGGTATCGGTGCTTTCGCACACCGGGCCAACTACATCCAATTGTCTGAAACCGCCGTCGTCGGTGTGTCTGACGGGCAGCAGCGGATGTTCCGCCTGATAAAGTGCCGGGCGCATCAGGTCGTTCATGGCCGCATCCAGAATCAGAAACGGACGGGGTTCAGCCTCTTTCACAAAGTTCACCCTTGTTACCAGCAGTCCCGCATCGGCGATCAGTGAACGGCCGGGTTCAACGACCACTTTACCGTCATATTCAGGGACTTCTGTGTTAATAGTGTCGGCAATAACTGCCGCGACTTCACTGAAAGACAGGCTCCTGCCGTTGCCATAATCAATGCCAAACCCCCCGCCCAGATCCAGACAGAGGATATGAATATCTTCTGCCTCAAGTGTTTTGGTCAGGGCTAACAGTCTGGAAACAGCCTGACCGTAAGGGGCTGCGTCACAGATCTGTGAGCCAATGTGCATGGCCAGTCCGCAGAGGTTCAGGCAGCTGTGATCTGCATAGTCACGGAACAGCTGCAAAGCTTGTTCCGGCGGCATACCGAACTTGTTGCCCCGGGTGCCGGTTGTAATGTGCCGGTGGGTATTGACAGCTACATCAGGATTCACCCGCAGGGCAACCTTTACCGGTTGTGTGTGTGCCTGGGCCAGAGTGCCAAGCAGCGCGAGTTCTTCTGCTGATTCCACATTGAACTGGCCGATACCGGTGTTGAGGGCCAGACGTATTTCTGCCGCCGATTTGCCAACGCCGGAAAAGATAATTTGCTCTGCTGGAATGCCTGCTGCGATGGCCCGCTGTATTTCGCCGGCGGAAACGGTATCAACACCGAGGCCCTGGCTGCCGATCAGGCGTAAAATATGCAGGTTGCTGTTGGCTTTCATCGCGTAGTGAATATCAATATTATGGGCTGCAAAAGCCGCCTGACAGCGCGCTGTGTTTTGCAGGATTCTGGCTTTGGAATAGCCGTAAAAAGGTGTCGGCACCTGCTGAGCAACGGATGAAAGATTGCAGGACTCAAGCTGCAACTGGTTATCGCGGTAGTTCAGTTGTTCATTCAGAAGTGTGGTCACGGTTGGCTCCGGTTCAGATCATCGAATAAGGGCCAGCTTACGCAAGTGGCGGTTGCATGGCTGCTGTCAGAATCACCTGTTAGGGTGTCAGAATGCCGGTATTTCAGTGAAAATGTCTGCGCGAACCGCTTTAACCCTGAGGTAAACTCAGCAGGCTCAGCCTGTAAAAGAAGGCTTGTAAAAGAAGGCCTGTAAAAGAAAGCTTGTAAAAGAAAGCCGGGTAAATACACAACAGAGTAAAGAGAGTGTTATGGATAAGTTTGATCAGGGAATCATAGGCCTGCTGAAGCAAAATGCCCGTCAGTCTGTGGCGGCCATCGGCAATGAGGTCGGTTTGTCCCGTACCGCGGTGAATGACCGTATCCGTAAGCTTGAAGACCGTGGCGTTATCCGCGGTTATACCATTGAACTGGGGGGGGATCTGCAGGCAAACAAAGTGTCTGCGTATTTTGAACTGACCTTCAGGCCTTTCGACCTGCAGGCGGTGAAACAGCAGTTTGCCGGGATTCCTGAAATCACCCAGGCCCATGCTCTGAGTGGCTCCACTGATGTGCTGCTGTTTGTGGAGGCTGCATCCATGGAACGGCTGACCCGTATCCGGCAGCAGTTGTCGGAACTCCCGGATCTGGAAAAAATCGTCACCTCGACAGCATTTGAGCAATTGATATAAACAAGGTCAGCTTTCAGATCAGGGTAAGTTTTAATTGCTCTTGCAGGTAAGTTTTTTTGGTTGATAAAGCCTGCGACAGCTACCACACTAAGGGCATAAGAAGGGCGGTTGACGCCCGTGATACGGCACTAACGAGCGGAGTTTTTATGCAGGTCGAGCAGTTCTTTTCTAACCTCTGGCAGGACTATATTCAAATCACCCCACAGGCAAAAAGCATTCAGGAACTGTTTGTTGCTACTGATGGCGAAGTCATTAATGATCATGTTGCCTTCCGGACATTTGCCGGTACGCCGTTGCAACTGGATAATCTGGAGCCGGTGATCCTGAGTATGGGTTACGAGCGTCAGGACAGCTATGAGTTCAAAGCAAAGAAACTGCGGGCGCACAGCTTTATTCATCCTGATCCGAAGCAGCCAAAGATTTTCTGTTCTGAGTTGCTGACGGAACTGCTGAGCGAAGAAACACAGGCAATTATTGCCCGTTATACTGCGCAGATAGAGCCGCAGAATTTGACCCCGGCAGTATTTTATTCAGCCCGTCACTGGGATATGCCAACGCTGGAAGATTATCAGACTGTCATGGCTGAAAGTGAGTACGGTGCCTGGCTGCTGGCCGTCGGTGTACGGGTTAATCACTTTACGGTAAGCATTAATCATCTGAGCAGCACTGACAGCATTGCTGACGTTCTGCAGCGGGTAAAAGATGCCGGCTTCGCGGTGAATACTGTTGGTGGCGAGGTAAAAGGCACGCCGGCTAATCTGCTGGAGCAGGGTTCCACTATGGCAGACCGCCAGGTATATGAATTCGGTTGCGGTGCGCAGCAGGAAATTCCAACCTGTTTCTATGAGTTTGCCAAGCGCTATCCTGATGCTCAGGGGGTTGTTTATCAGGGATTTGTGGAAGCAAACGCGGATAAGATTTTCGAATCAACTAACTGATTCACTGACGCTTTTTCTGGAATCCGGCCGGTCTCTGATCGGTCGGATTTTTTTATTCCTGATGCTTTCTGGTTTATGCTTTGCCGTAGTGAAAAAGTGATGCTGTATAAAGGAGGGCTGAGATGTCCGTGTGTGAAGGGAATACAGAGTTCGCGAAAGACATACAGAAAGCCTGTGAATCCGGTGAAGATGCCTACGGTAATCAGATCAGTCATGTATTTGTGAAGCGCCCGCTGTTTATGGTGTATCAGATAGACGATGCGGATATTAATAACAGTCTGCGGGTCTATGTTTCTGAAGACCCGCGCAGTCAGGAGATCGACAAACGTTACAGCTACATCCGGCATTTTTATTTTAATGCCAAGGGGTTGCTGGCCCGGTCGCCAAACCTGAACGCGATGAAGTACCGCATCGCCAAAACCGTGGAAGACTGTTTAAAGGATGAGGCGCTGGATAAATCCTCAGCAGAGCAGACTTTTAAACATCTGATTCACATTATTGAAGAAGAATACGCCAAAGCAACTAAGAACCGGTTTTACTATCTGTTGCCGCATTTTGTGACCGTGCCGGTCTTATTTCTGCTGTGCCTGCAACTGATGGAGCAGCGCAGCCCGGAGAATGAATGGTGGGTAATTTTTACGTCATTACTGGCGGCTGCCCTGGGCGGTTTCATGAGTGTCCTGAAGAATGCTTCCAGACTGAATTTTTATGAGTACAGCCAGAAGCGTAAATACGTATTTCTGGGGGCGGAGCGCCTGCTGTTATCCTTTGTGGCGGCAGCCATTGCGTTCATTGTGCTGAAATCCGGTGCGGTGGTGGCGCTGACCGGTTTTGACAGCTACTGGCAGGTCATGCTGGTGCTGGTGGTGGCCGGCTTTTCCGAAACGCTGGTGCCGGGTATTTTGCAGAAAATGGAGAAAAGGGTTTCTTCAGAGCAACAGGATCAGAAATAAAAAAATGCCGGTATAAGCGCCGGCATTTCGGGTGTCTGTGTTCTGTTTAACAGAACTGTTTACGCGACCTGGGCGTTGCTTTCCGGTCGGGCTTTGCGAGTTTCAACGTAGCGTACCTGAGCCCGTCCTTTCAGTTGAAGGGCATCCAGTTCTGTCGCTGCCAGTTGTAACTGTCCCTTGCTACTGATGCTGGCCGGGGCCAGTGCCAGACGGTAGTTGGCCAGATCACCGTTACTGATTATGTATTCCTGTTGCTGGCTGCCGTTCGCGCACTGTACGGTGGTTATTTCTGCAGTACGGCTCTCCTGAACAGTATGAATTTCATCCCGTGTGATCTGCACGCTCGGGCCACCGTCAAACAGGTCAACGTATCCGGTAAACTGAAAACCTTCTTTCTTCAGCATGTTCAGGGCCGGCGCTGAGCTGTCGTGGGGTTTACCGATAACGTCCCGTGCGGCTTCCGGCAGCAGGTCAATGTAGATCGGGTACTTGGGCATCATGTCAGAAATGAACTGCGAACCTTCCAGCGCTGCCGTGCGGACCGCTTCCTGAAAATCCATGGCAAAGAACTTATGGCCCAGATGCTGCCACAACGGTGAATTGCCGTTTTCATCCTGCCAGCCCCGCAGTTCTGCCATAACGGTATCGGCGAACAGGTGAGGGAAGTCTGCCATTAACAGGAAACGTGCCCGGGAAAGGAATTTACCTACACCGGGTTTACGGTATTCAGGGAGCAGGAACAGCGAGCCGATTTCAGTCGCGCCGGTGTAGTCGTTCACCATGCTCAGCACTTTAGCCTGGCGGATCATATCCAGTTGCTGGCTGCTGCTGACCAGTGTTGAAACCTTATAGGAATAGAAGGGTTGCGACAGGCCAATGCCGGTGTAGATGGCGGTCGTGCCGACCACTTGTCCGGTCAGGTTATCTTCCAGCACCATGAAATAGGTGCTACTGGCATCTGCGTTACCGGCAAAGGCCTTCTGTGAGGCGGCAATTTTGCTTTCCCAGGCAGCTTCATCGGCTGGCATTGACGTCATACCGCGACCGACAACGGCTGAAATGTGCATCAGGTCATTCAGATCGCCTGGCTGGCAGGGACGGATAATCAGCATAGACTTTACCTTCTTATAATGGGCCAGCCGGGTCTGCGTGAATATGTGCAGAATATAGTGTGGGCTGGCTGCAGTAATCTTTTATATTGAGTCTATTTTAAAGGGTATGTGGCCGAATGAGCTGTGTAATTTACCCGTCTGTCAGACAGAATATTCATGATTTTAAGGTAAGTCGAAATAATATTTCGCCTAGTCGGTTTTCAGAAAATTACCAGCCTTCTGGCGTATATCCTGAAGATATACCTATATATACTGGGGCTTAGCGCTGATGCACAGTTAAAAGCTGATGTTTGTCGATATAAAAATAAAGCAGAAAAGAGAGTTAAAATGCAGTTAGATCGTATTGACCGAAATATTCTTTCGGTGCTGCAGGGTGAAGCACGGATTACCAACCAGGAACTGGCGGACCGGGTGGGGCTGTCGCCAAGTTCCTGCCTGAACCGGGTGCGGAAGTTACAGGAGGCTGAGCTGATCGGCCCGTATCTGGGGATTGTGAATCTGGCAAAACTGTTTCGCAGTGTAACAGTGGTGGCAACCGTCAGCCTGAAAGATCAGAGCACTGAGGCGTTCCGTTGCTTTCAGGAAGCCGCTCAGGCCATTCCGGAAGTTGTTGAATGCCATGTGGTCAGCGGCAGCTTCGATCTGTTTATGCGCATTGTCGCACCGGATATGCTGCGCTATAACGCCATCAATGATCAGTTGCTGGATGTGCTGCCCGGTGAGGTAAACATCAGCAGCCATGTGGTTCTGCATACACCGAAAGAGTTCAGTGGTTATCCGCTGAATGAGCTATGGGAGGGGTATAACTGATGATACAGCCAGTATTAGTTGAACAAACCGTGAGTGCTGAGGATTTTATACGTCTGAGGGCGATAACCGGGCTGAGTCCCCGGCCGGCAGAGGTTGTTGCCCGCGGGCTGGCCGCCAGTCTCTATGGCGTCTGCATTGTTGATTGCGGTAAAGCGGTCGGTATGGGGCGGATTATCGGTGACGGTGCACTGAACTTCGATATTGTGGATGTGGCGGTTGATCCGGCCTGTCAGGGGCAGGGGCTGGGCCGCGTGATTATGGATGCGCTGATGGCATGGTTAGAGACTAATGCACCCAGGGAATCTTACATTACCCTGATGGGGGACGTGCCGGCGCTGTATGAAAAGTATGGATTCAGGCTGACCAGACCCCGCAGTGAAGGGATGTATTACGACTGGTCAGCCCGCAGGCACCGTTAAGTTACTCGACCGGTACCGCGACCCGGCCGGTACCTTTGGCATCGGTTAATACCGGGTAGTGCTGAGTGAATACCATATCATCCTGCGCGCCGGCGGTGTGGCAACCGGAGCATTTTCCGGTTGGAAACTGTTCACTGGTTTTCTGGAAGAGCTCGCTGTTTTCCAGTTTCGGGAAACGGTAGAAGCCCCACTGCCCCGGTTCATTGGCAAACTTGACCGGGTCTTTCAGCATGCCTGCCACGGCGACCACTTCACCGGCACCGTAGCCGGAGCCGGTCATCCCCTGATAGCGGGTAATGCTCATGACTTCTTTGAGTATCATGGTGCCGGTACGGAATTCACCGGTTTCTTTCCAGTGTTTAAACGCCCCCCGATCCATATAGATGGTGCGCATTTCGTTGAACGGTGCCTTACCGTTGTTAAGTTCGTTGGGTGATACGTTGGCACCGACCTGAATCCATTCCCGGTAATCCAGCGGTAATTCCAGCCGGTTATCGGCGTTGAATTTAGCTGGCGGTGGCAGGTCTTCTGCCAATGCTGAGCTGCTCATGAGTCCGGCACTGAGCAGGCCGACTGCAGTGGAACGAAGCAGTTTACCGGTAAATCCGGTGTGTGTAATTATGCATTTTTTCATTATTTTTATTCCGGGCAAATGTCTGTAAGGCGTGCTTTTGCAGCGGCTTACCGGAGCAGGCCGAAAGCACATCTTCAGCATAAATAGCGGATTGCCGGAATTAAATACCAGTTAAGTGCGGGGAAAGTACGGGGTCAGGTAACTTTTCAGGCTGACGGACGCGCTGTTCAGGCCGAGTTTTTTACGGATGTTCTGGCGGTGGTAATCAACGGTTTTTTTGCTGATGTGTAAAAGCGCAGCAATCTCTTTACTGGATTTTCCTGCCTGAATATAACTGACAACGTTGTGTTCAGCAGGGCTGAGCAGACGCAGGTTCTGCAGCGGTGTGTTATCGGCGGGCAGCAGTTGCTGGCGGATCAGTTGCAGACATTCCTGTTGTGCCTCACTGAGGGGGTCGCTGGCCAGTTGTTCCAGCAGGGGCGAGATGTGCTGACTGAGTTCGGCACAGGTTTCCTGTTCCAGCACCTGCCGGTCACTTTCCCGTTGGCGTAACAGCACCCGCAGGGCGGTGTTGATTTCGTCCAGATCAGTTGCGCGGTTGTTTATCTCCGTATTCAGGGACTCCAGATGCTGTTCGAGCCGGGACTGCTGTTGCCGGTGGGTCTGTAATTCCTGCAGCAGTTTCAGGTCATGATTAATCAGTGACTGGAATTCTTCCATCAGATGGCGGTAATCCAGTGCCCGGTTATCGGCCTGGTAGTCCATCACACAAATGGTGCCGAAGGGTTCTGCGTCCGGCCAGTTAAGCGGATAACCCAGATAGAAGCTCATACCGTTCTCGACGTCAGGGGCGTTTTTCCAGTCCCGGGTCCGGTGCGCATCTTCTACCAGTAGGGCACTCTGGCCTTTCACGACCCGGTCACAGTACATGTCACTGCAACGTTTATTGAAACCTCTGGGGCGGAACGGGTTTTCGGCATTGCTGCTCCGAAGGAGCAAGCTGATGTCATCCTGTCTGACCTGGGTAATCAGTACCGCAGGGGTATTGCTGAGCCGGGCCAGCAGGTCGATAACGTGTTGCCATTTTTGCAGCAGGCTGGCGGGTACTTTCGGTCGGCGGGATGTAGTCATATCTGGCTCCCGATACAGTTGTTATTATGTACGGGATAATAAACCTGCCTGAGGATTTGTTCGTGAGCCAACAGAATTGAGGCTTTAGAGCCACCGGGGCTGTGAATTCTGGGATGGAGGGGATGGCAGGCGCAGAAAAGCGCGCCTGCCGGGCTGAACGTAATGGGGGAAGGTCAGTTCGCCTGGTGATGTTTACGCAGGTTCTGAATAATATCTTTCAGCTGCTGGTTGGCATCATATTCCTTTTCGTCCTTCAGGTGGGACAGTTCAATCAGCCGGTTGAGGGATTCCAGTATGTTTTCACCCAGTTCGCCAGAATGGACTTTTTTGGCTTCTTTGGGGGCGTCTTCACTGTTATCGGTTTTGACCGTCAGCTTTTCCCCGTCGGTCACCGTGCTGGTTTCAGTACGGCGGGTAACACGGGGCTGATTGTTTTCCGGCATCATCAGGTCAAAAATGCTGGCGAACCGGGGCGTGTCCCCTGTATTGGTAACGTCGGTTATGGCGGCAGGCTGGCCAGCTTGCTCCGGGATCTCCGGTGGCGGTGGTGCGTCGGGATGGATGGCCAGATCCACTTCCTGAATGCTGCCTGCCTGGCCATCTTCCATCAGAAACATACCGCTGCTTTTAACCTGTCCCAGCAGTTGGTTGCTGCTGTCGGTCAGGTCAAAGTTACCGCTGCCGGAGCCGAGATATATGGCACCGACGCCGGCCTGTTTCAGGCTGATCAGCTGATCATTACCGGCTTCGTCCCGGCTCCATATTTTCAGTTTGTCGAAGATCTCATCAGACTCATCGATCCATTTATTGCCGTCGTCATCATACCGGGCAAGGTGGGCAAAGCCGTCGGTTCCCTGGGTACCGAACAGTTCGCTGCCATCGTTGATGACGTTGTCGTTGTTGATGTCCAGCGCCAGAAATCCGCTGCCCCCGGTGGCGAATGAGATGTTCTCTTCGCTGCCGTCGGCATCCAGATCAAAACTGAAGCTGGTGCTGGTGAGTGCCGCACCGGCGCCGCCCAGATTAATCATCAGCGGGTCCATGACTTCCCGTTCACTATGGCGAATCTGCATGCTTTCTTCGAGTTCAAAGCTGCGCTCCATTTCCAGTTCCATGGCAAAGTTAATTTGCCGGCCGTCTGCGGTGGTCACGGTGCCCTGGGTGTTTACCTGCAGCTTTTCTTCCTCTTTATAGAAATGCTGTTCGGTGATATCTACCCGGGCGTTGGTGGCAGCCGCCGCACTGATGGCGGTGAGTTCGGCCTGTGCCTGATTTAACTGAGAGACATTCTGATACACCTGAGCCTGCTGAAGGTTAAGACTCTGGGTCGGGACCGGCAATTGAATATTAAAGCGCACCGACTGGGCATCGAGCCCCAGTGTTGTTCGGGTAAGGGTTTCAATATTCCGGGTATTTTCCAGCGTCCGGCTTTGCCCGTTCTGAGTGATAACCGACTGGCTGGAAAGGGAGTTACTGTCCCGGTGGCGCATTTTTGCCTGATAAGAAAGGTCAGTCACCGTTTCCGTCAGGCTAAGGCCGGTACCTGTGCCGAGGCCGCCACGGCTCTGGGCTGAAGAGGCGCTGGTCATCTTTTCGTAATGGTGGCTGTCTTCCCGGTTATGGAGGGTCCTGAAGGCGACCTCAGATGATGAGATTTTCACGATAATCGTCCTATGATAATGCTGGCAGTGATAACAACAGACACAGAATCAATATATGAGCCAGATATGAGTGAATAATCAGGTTATCGGCGAAGCTGAACAAAAGCTGAGTGACAGGAGCGAAAAAAATATCCCTGATGCGTGCTGAATCAGGCAGTCACTGACAAGTATTGCTGGCTGGTTAATTGTGCAGTACCGGAAACCTGTACCCGGTTGATGCGTCCCTGATGAATCTGCAGTGTGCTGTTAATCTGCGAATTCTGAGCGAGCGCACAGCCTTGCAGGAAATTGTATTCGGTTTGTTGCGGAGAGTGGTGGGCTTGCAGATAGCAGGCCAGTGCACCGTTGCTGCTGCCGGTGGCTGCTTCTTCGGGGATGCCGAACAGGGGCGCAAAGTTGCGGCATTCTGCGGTAAATGCGGCGCCTGCTGGCTGTATCTCAAAGGCATGCAGGCCAATCAGGTTATGCTGCTGGCAGAACTGACTGAGCGCTGTCTGATCCGGGGTTAGCCGGTTCAGGGTATTTACCGGCAAGGGTAGGAGAATATCCGCCAGACCGGTTGAGACCGCCTGTATAGGTAAGCCGGTGCTGAGTTCAGTTGCGGGCAGGTTAAGCAGAGGGGCGATCACTGCCGGATCGAAGGTTTGCAGGAATTCAGGGCGTTGCTGATCCATAGATACCTGGCCGGTTTCACTCATGCTGACTTGCAGAAGACCCGCGCCGGTGTCCTGAATATAGTCTCCGGCGGTGAGGATCTGTTGTTGCCACAGCAGGCTGAAGGTTGCCAGTGTTGCATGGCCGCAAAAATCCACTTCTGCGGTCGGAGTAAAAAAACGCACTTTGAGATCGGCGGCTGAAGCTTGTTCAGGGGGGCAGACAAAGGCTGTTTCCGGATAGCCCATTTGCCGGGCAATGTTCTGCATCTGCCGGGTAGTGAGGCCGTCTGCATCCGGTACAACGCCAGCGGGATTTCCGCCTTTATCCTGATAGGTGAAGGCGTTAACTGTATATACCTGAATGCGTTTGATGGTCATCTTGGTCAGTCATCCTGCAGTAAAACGAAAAACGCCGGCAGTATACCGGCGTTTTGTACTGATGTGCAGGTCAGCCGTGGCAGCGGCCTTCACGCTGGAACGGATACACAGAGCCCAGTTGTAAAATCTGTGTCAGTTCATCCAGTGCGGTACGGGATTCTGTCAGTAACTGCGGGTCTGCCAGATCTTTTTCGCGCAACTGATCACGGTAGTGTTTGTCTACCCAGGTGTTCAGTGTAGTGAACAGGCTGTCGCTCATGCGGGTATGCTGGTTGAACGCCGCCAGTTCGGCGTCATTCATGGCAACCCGCAAACGCAGGCAGGCAGGGCCGCCGCCGTTGCTCATGCTTTGCTTCAGGTCGAAGACTTTCAGTTCACTGATGCTGGCATCGCTGCTGATCAGTTCCTGCAGGTAGTTCCAGACTGCCGGATTTTTCTCACATTCTTCCGGGATGACCAGCAGGGTGCTGCCGTCTGGCTTACTTAGCAGCTGGCTGTTGAACAGATAGCTTTGCACTGCATCCTGCACGGATACCTTGTCGGAAGGGACTTCGATGATTTCGAAGTCGCCGTTCATAGCGGTCGTCAGCTGAGCGTTAACCTCAGCCTGATTGAGAAATGCTTCCTGGTGACAGAAAAGCAGTTTGCCGTTGCCCACCGCGATGACGTCATTATGAAAGACGCCCTGATCGATAATCGCCGGGTTCTGCTGGGCATAAACCACATGGCTGTCGCTCAGACCGTGCTTACGGGCAATCGCCTGGCTGGCTTCCAGAGTTTGCCGGGCCGGGTATTTTTGCGGTGCCGGTTTGCTCATATCAAAGCCGTAGCGGCCGAAGACGAAAAACTCGATGCCTTGCTGGCCATAGTCATGGCAGAAACGGGTATGGTTGGCAGCACCTTCATCGCCAAAGTGCTCGACCCCGGGCAGTGCATGGTGATGCTGGAAGTGCTGACTGTCGGCAAAAGTTGCCTGCAGGATACGGCCGGTAACGCTGTGTTCAATCGAGCGGTGAAACTTGTTGGTCAGGTTGGCCGGGGTGAAGTGTACTTTGCCGTCCGCAGTATCTGCGCTTGGGGATACGGTCGCGGCGTTGGCGGTCCACATGCTGGACGCTGAGCAGCAGGCCGCCAGAATGCGGGGCGCCTGCTCAGCGGCACTGGCCAGTACGCTGGCATCAGAACCGGTGAAACCCAGCCGGCGCAGGGTGGCAATGTCCGGGCGTTCCTGAGGGGCCAGTATACCCTGTACAAAGCCCATATCGTGCAGGGCTTTCATTTTCTGCAGGCCCTGTTTGGCTGCCAGCTTCGGATTAGACGCTGCAGCCTGATGCTGTTCAGAGGCAACGTTGCCGAAAGAGAGGCCGGCGTAGTTGTGAGTCGGGCCGACCAGGCCGTCAAAATTAGCTTCGCGTGCTGTCATCGAAGGTACCTGAATGTAGAACGTTAAAGGGGTTGGTCAGAACCTGTCTGGCTAACAGGGTAGCACCGGGCAGTGGCTGTCTGCACTGCCTGATGCGACATGCACAGCCGGAAAGCCGGCTGTGCTGTGTTACTGTCAGTCCAGTGTCAGGCCCGGTGACAGTGCGGCAGGCATGGCCAGACTGTCTGCTTCGATACCGGCGACCGGGTATGAGCAGTAGTCCGCCGCATAGTAGGCGCTGGCACGGTGGTTACCGCTGGCGCCGACGCCGCCGAACGGTGCAGCACTGCTGGCACCGGTAATCTGCTTGTTCCAGTTAACGATGCCGGCGCGGATCTTCTTATAGAAGGTGTTGAACTGGTCTTCACTGTCGCTGAATAAGCCGGCAGACAGGCCGTAGCTGGTGTTATTGGCCGCCTGGATTGCCGCGTCGAAATCTTCGTAGCGAACGACCTGCAGCAGCGGGCCGAAGTATTCTTCGTCCGGCAGCTGTTCGATGGCGGTCACGTCCAGTAGCCCGGGACTGACCAGACCGGTGCCGGCCTGCAGTTTAGCTGCTGCAACCAGTGCACTGGCACCCAGTGACAGCAGGTTTTCCTGCGCGGCGATAATGCCGTCGGCTGCCGCTTCAGAAATCAGGCTGCCCATAAACGGTGCCGGTTCTTCAAACTGGCCGCCAACTTTAATCTGGCTGACGGCTTTGCTCAGTTCAGCAATGAACTGATCACCGGTGCTACCGTTTGGTACGAACAGACGGCGGGCACAGGTGCAACGCTGACCAGAAGTGATGTAGGCAGACTGAATGGTTTCGTGAACGGCCGCTTTAACGTCGCTGATGTCACCTACAATAAGTGGGTTGTTACCGCCCATTTCCAGCGCCAGAATCTTGCCCGGATGGCCGGCGAACTGTTCATGTAACAGGTGTCCGGTACGGGAGCTGCCGGTGAAGAACAGACCGTCCAGACCGGCGTGGGATGCCAGCGCAATGCCGGTGTCTTTTTCACCCTGGGTCAGGTTCAGGACACCGGCTGGCAGGTCGGTTTTGTCCCACAGCTGAATCATCAGCTCGGCGACTTTAGGGGTCAGCTCGCTGGGCTTCAGGATGACAGTGTTGCCCGCCAGCAGCGCCGGTACGATATGGCCGTTAGGCAGGTGGCCCGGGAAGTTATACGGACCGAATACAGCCACCACACCGTGGGGCTTGTGGCGCAGCACCGCCTGAGCACCGGCCATGTCACTGCTTTTCTCGCCGGTACGTTCTTCGTAAGCGCGGATGGAAATTTCGATCTTGCCAGCCATGGCAGCCGCTTCTGTCAGGGTTTCCCACAGTGGCTTGCCGGTTTCTGAGGCAATGGTTTCCGCGATCAGTTGCTTGTTTTCAGCCAGCTGTTCGCCGTACTGACGCGCGATGGCGCAGCGGTCGCTGAAGCTCACTTCTGCCCAGTTCTGGGCCACTGAACGGGCGGCCTCTACTGCCGCGTTGACCTGTGCAGGGCTGGCGGCGGCAGATGTCCACACAGCGTCGCCGTTAAATGGATTCAGTGAAGAAAATACCGGGCCTTCGCCGTTCAGCCACTGGCCGTTGATGTATAAAGATGCAGTCATGTTAAAACCTCCGTGCGGATGAAAGCGGTACAACCCGTACTGTGCTTCCGTCATTAATCTGTAGGGCGTCGGCGACCTCCTGTGGCAGGGCGGCGACGTGCTTACCCACCGGGGTAAGGGCGGTCATGCAGCAGCGGAATTCTGTAAAGTCCGTGGTGCTGACCAGATAAAGTTCCCCTTCAGGGGCGCGTGCGGATATCTGTACCTTGACGTACTGGCTTTCCTGAATGGCACGGATATCGTTAGTCTGGGCTTCCAGCGTCGGGCCGCCGTCGAAAATGTCCACATAGCCGGTGTAGCGCATGCCTTCTTTTTCCAGCAGTTTGCGGGCCGGGGTGGTGGCTTCGTGGGTCTGGCCGATCGCCTTTTGGGCGGCTTCCGGCAAAAGGTTGGTGTAAATGGTGTTCTTCGGCATCAGTTCGGCAATGAATACCTTGTCCATGGAGGACAACTGGTCAGCCTCGGAAAAGTCCAGCGAGAAGAAGTGACGTCCCAGACCTTCCCAGAAAGGTGAGACGCCGTTTTCATCGGAGTAACCGCGCATTTCCGCAATCACATGGTCGTTGAACAGGTGCGGGAATTCGGCCATGAACATAAAACGGGATTTGGACAGTAACGATCCCTGACGGCTGTGACGGGCTTCCGGTGCCAGGAACAGGGTACACAGTTCAGAGTAGCCGGTGTGGTCATTGGTAATGGTCAGGGTGTTGATGGTGTTATAGACCTTCAGTTCCCGGGAAGCATGAATCAGGGTGCCTACGCGATAGTTGTACCATGGATCAGTCAGGCCGACGGCTGCTTCAATGCCACAGATGCCGACCACTTCACCGGATTCTGTATCTTCCATTACAAAGAGGTAGAGGGCGTCCTGAGGCGGTGTGTTGCTGTCATAGGCACGCAGGGCGTCATCCAGTTTGGCTTTTACCTGAGCGTCGTTATCTTGCAGGGAGGTGAATCCCGGACCGGTTTTGCGGGCCAGTTCGCGCAGGGCCTGGTGATCTTCAGCCCGTATTGGGCGCACAATCATCATATTAAAAAGCCTCTATAATCAATTTGTTAAGGTATTTTATTAAAGTATATTTTAGGCATTAAACGGCCAGTAACAGGGCTTCGTCACCATCGCTGAGCTGCAGTTGCCGTGCCTGCTCAGCTGTCAGCACCGGGTGCTGCGGATCAACGTCTGCAAGCAGGCAGCGGAATTCCCCTAATGCGTGATTGCTGATCAGCATGGCGATTTCATTGCCGCCCGGTTGCGGTGTTGCATCCTGCACGCGGACAGTCTGAGTGTTGCTGGCACGGACTGAGCGAATGTCGTCTGTGCGACTTTCAAGTGTTGGGCCGGCGTCAAAAATGTCCACGTAATTGCGGAACCGGAAGCCTTCGTTTTCCAGCAGATCCAGCACCGGTTGCTGATCCGGGCGGGTCTTGCCCAGGGCGGCTTTGGCGGCCGGGCTGAGCATCGGAACATACACCGGATAATGCGGCATCAGGTCGGCAATGAAGCCTTTGGAGTTAATGCCGGTCAGGTAGTTTGCCTTGGTAAAGTCCATGCTGAAGAAGTGCCGGCCCAGACTTTCCCAGAAAGGTGACTGGTGATTTTCATCGGCTACGCCCTGCAGTTCAGAAATGATCCGGCTGGCAAAGCGTTGCGGTTGCCGGGCGATAAACATCATCCGGGCACGGGAGATCAGTTGCAGGTTTTCCGCGGTACGGGCTTGCTGGTCCAGAAACAGGGTGCAGAGCCGGGCTGCGCCGGTGTAATCCTGACAAAGGTGCAGGGCCGGTACCTTGTTGTGGATCTGCAGCTCGCTGGAGGCATGGACCACTTCATCAATGCGGTAAGAATAAAACGGGGTGGTGATGCCCACGGTGGCATCAATACCACTGACGCCGAGTATCTCGCCGCTGTCTGTATCGGTGAGGACAAAGTGATAGCTTTCTTCACCGGGCATTTCCACCGTTTTACGCAGTGACTGCTGGGTACGGTTGATCAGTTCGCCGATATGATCCCGGTTGGCGGGCAGGGTTGTCATGCTGCCGCCGGAAATCACCGCCAGCCTTTCCAGGCCGGCAAGGTCAGCAAAGGTAACCGGGCGTACGACCAGCATCAGTGTTCTCCTGCACAGCTGTTTTTGGCATCAGTAAGCCAGCGGATGTCTTCGCTGCTGGCCAGTTTCAGCAGCATCAGGCCACTGAGCTTGGCCCGCTCTGTCAGAGAACGGACTTTCATATATTCGTCACTGGAGTGAATTTTGCCACCCTGAACGCCCAGGGTGTCAATGTTAGGCACACCGGCTGCTGCCAGGTTGTTGCCGTCACAGCAACCACCGGTTGGCAGCCATTCGATTTTCATACCCAGATTGCTGCCGCATTCCTGCGCCAGTTCAAATAACCGGGTATTGGTCGGGGACAGTACTTTCGGCTTACGACCAAAGCCGCCGAACAGTTCCAGTTCAAGGCCGTCGCGGTTGTTGATGTCTGTCAGCAGGCGCTGAATGTGTTCCAGGCACCAGGCTTCGTCTTCCGGCTGTTCGAGGCGGATATTAAAGCGGAAAACACAGAGGTCAGGGACGATGTTCACCGCGCCGCCGCCTTCAATGAAGCCGGGGTTAATGGTGACGCCTTCTCGCTGGCCATTCAGGTCGTCCAGCTGGCTGACGAAGTCACACATGGCACGGATCGCGTTGCGTCCCAGGTGGTGTTCACGGCCTGCATGGGCGGCTTTACCGGTGGCTTTGACGCTGAAGTTGCCACTGCCTTTACGGGCGCCGGCCAGGTTACCGTCCGGAAAGCTCGGTTCGTAAATCATGCCCAGGTGGGCGGTTTTCGCTGCGTCCTGAATCAGGGCAGCGGAGCCCGGTGAACCGATTTCTTCATCCGGGTTGAACAGTATCTGCCAGCCGATCCTGTCGGCGTAGGGGCTGCGTTCAAGCGTTTCAATGGCTTTAAGCATGACGATAATGCCGCCTTTAAGGTCGCTGACCCCAGGCCCGTTGATGGTTTCATCGTCTAACCAGGTGACCGTTTGGAAGTCGCTGTCGATGGCGAATACTGTGTCCATATGGGCGCAGAAGAATACCTGTAACGGTGCTTCAGGCCGTTTTGAGATCCGTACTGCATCCCCCAGTGGCAGGGATTGCAGAACGCCGTTAGCATCCAGTAGCTCATACGGGCTGACCGGCAGGGTTTCGATCTTACCGCCAAGCACTTGCGCATATTCCTTCAGCTTGTCGCCAACGCTGTTAACGCCGGCAACGTTCAGGCTACCGGAGTTGATGTTAGCAAGCTCGATGGTTTTGCCCAGCATGTCCGGGTATTCGTCGTCCAGCCAGGTCAGCCATTGGGTAAGATCGTGATTCATAGTCAGCCCTTATTCTGCCGCTTGTTCAGCTTCAATAACCTGAGCAATGGCCTTGTCCAGACGGGCCATGCCTTCAGCAATGTCTTCGTCCGGGATAATCAGGGACGGGGTGAAACGCAGCACATTAGGGCCTGCAACCAGAATCATCACGCCGGCATCACGGGCACCAGCCAGGAATTTAGCTGCCTTGCCGTGCCATGCTTCGGTCAGTTCAGCACCGATTAGCAGGCCGCCACCACGCACATCTTTAAAGATGCCGTATTTTTCATTCAGTTTTTGCAGTTCAGATTCGAAAACAGCCCGTTTATCACCCACCTGATTAAGTACTTCCGGGGTGTTAATGATATCCAGAGCCGCTTCTGCCACCGCACAGCCCAGCGGGTTGCCGCCGTAGGTGCTGCCGTGGGTACCGAAGTTCAGGCTTGGGGCAACTTTATCAGTACACAGCATTGCACCGATCGGGAAGCCGCCACCCAGTGCTTTGGCGGTGGTCAGGATGTCCGGTTTAACATCAGAGTGCATGTATGCATACAGCTTGCCGGTCCGGCCAACGCCGGTCTGTACTTCATCCAGTACCAGCAGGGCATTGTGCTGATCACAGAGTTCACGTACGCCGCGCATGAAGTCTGCATCCGGAGACAGTACGCCGCCTTCACCCTGAATCGGTTCCATGACCACTGCGCAGGTGCGCTCAGAAATGGCTGCTTTCAGGGCGTCCAGATCGTTAAAGGGTACGTGGGAGATGCCGCCCGGTACCGGCTCAAAACCGATCCGGTATTTCTCCTGACCACCGACTGATACCGTGAACAGGGTACGGCCGTGGAAGCCTTGATGGAACGCAATGATTTCGTTCTTTTCCGGACCAAAGTTGTCGTAGGCGAATTTACGGGCCAGTTTGAAAGCGGCTTCGTTGGCTTCACCGCCGGAGTTGGCAAAGAATACCTTGTCTGCAAAGGTGGCTGCAGTCAGCTTCTGTGCCAGGCGCAGGGCCGGCTCATTGGTGCAGGTGTTGCTCAGGTGCCAGAGCTGGTCGGCCTGGCCTTTCAGCGCTGCCACCAGTTTAGGGTGGGCGTGACCCAGTGCGTTTACTGCGATGCCACCGGCGAAGTCGATGTATTCGATATCATTCTGATCCCAGACACGTGAACCGGCACCGCGTACAGGGATGAACTGTTGTGGGTTGTAGTTAGGTACCATTACCTCATCAAAATCTGCCCGGGTAACCTGTGTGCTGGTCATTGTTATCTTCCTAATCAGTGTTGTTATCGTGACTTGCTGTGTTTGTGTATCTGCAAGCCGTGTTGTCTTATTAAAATACTAACAAAACCTATCGTGGAGATAAGATGTTAAGTTTATGTCCTGCGACATAAACTTTTAGTTTGTTGCCATTTTGGGCCTGGTTCGGGGCAATCTTCGCGACAGAGCCCCGGTGGCTGCGTATGATTAATACAAGTTTTCGTAAGGACTTTAGATTTTTGTCATTTACGGAATGTGGTCCTGATTTATCGGTAAATGGTTGTACAGATGGCAGCGGAACAGATTACGCCTCAACAGATAGTGACGTTAGCGAACAAGCCGGAACGGCCGTACCGTTTCGGCTTTCTGCTGCTGCCTAACTTTTCATTAATTGCGTTTTCTTCCGCTATCGAGCCGTTACGAATGGCTAACTGGGTGACCGGTGAAGACTGTTATGAAACGGTCCTGATCAGTCATGACGGTGAAGCGGTGGCCAGCAGTTTCGGTGTGCAGACATTGGTAGATTGCAGTCTGGCGACCATGCCGACGCTGGATGCAGTATTTGTCTGCGGTGCCAGCCCCATCGCCCGGACCGGCAATGAGGCGATTATTGCCTGGCTGCGCCGTCAGGCGAATACGTCACTGGCGATCGGCGGTATAGGTACCGGTTCCTATATTCTCGCCTGTGCCGGGTTACTGAATGAACACCGTGCCACCATTCACTGGTGGGATATGGCCAGCCTGAAGGCAGAGTTTCCTCAGACTCAGGTAATGAATACCCTGTTTGAAATCGACGGCAAGCGGTATACCTGCAGTGGTGGTACTGCTTCAATGGACATGATGCTGTTTCTGATCGGTCAGCATTTTGATATGTCACTGGCCGGCGCGATTTCGGAACAGTTTATCTGTGAGCGAATGCGTGCCGGGGATGACCAGCAGCGGATACCGCTGAAAAACCGTATCGGCGCCAGCCAGCCGAAACTGATCGAGGCGGTCAGCCTGATGGAAGCTAATCTGGAAGAGCCTCTGAGCAGTGAAGATCTGGCGGAGCTGGTGGGTATTTCCCGCCGGCATCTGGAGCGGCTGTTTAAACAGCATCTGCAAACCGTCCCGTCGAAACACTATCTGGAGCTGCGGCTGGAGCGTGCCCGGCAGCTGTTACGCCAGAGTGATAAACCGGCCGCTGAAATTGGCAACGAATGCGGTTTTTCCAGTGCCTCTTATTTCAGCACGGCTTACCGGAATCATTACGGCGTTTCACCCCGTGAAGAACGTAACCGGGTGGAAGTCACGGAGGGCATTATGCCCAGCGGGTTAGGCCGCTCGCGGAATTCTTTCTGAAGGCCTGAGCGCTCAGGTTAACGGGGTTATTTTTCCTGTTGCCAGGTGATATCTATCCTGCGTTGCTGATTCACACAGTCTTGCAAGTACAGGTTGATAAGGCTCTGGTACGGGATGCCTGTATCGGTGGACATCGCTTTAAAATAGCTGAGAATTTCTTCATCCAGACGGATTGTTACCGGTTTTTTTAATCGCGCAGCATAGGGATTGCTTCGTGACTCCATACTGGCGAAATCATATTCCTCTTTCATCCCCGGTGCTCCATATAATAGTTGTGCTCTTTTTTGGTTGCCTTGCGCGCTGAGATGATCCGGATAATATTGCCATTGTTCCGCTCGCAATAGCACACAACCAGAACATGGGTGTGAGCGCTCATGCCCAGCATGATAAAGCGGTCTTCTTCTGAAGAATGCTCCGGATCGAAAAACTGCAGTGCCTGTTCATCCGTGAACACTGTTTGGGCTTCTGGAAAAGATATCCCATGTTTCAGTATGTTCGATTCAGCTTTAATTGAGTTCCATTCAAATATAAGCATACATACAGTGTATGTACGCCTATGCTGATGTCAAATACCCATCGTATTGCTTGATGGTTTCCCGTAGCCAGATCAGCCCCGGATCGTTATCGAACAGGGGGTGGTGGAGGATCTGCATGTCGATGACCGGCATATTGGCCGGCGGGGTGACAATCCTTACCGGCAACAGATCACAGAACAGCCGGGCCATCTGGTAAGGCAGGGTGGCGATGGCACCGGTTTGGGCGACAATCCGGGCGGCCGCCATATAGTTGGTGGTGCGGACGCTGTGATGGCGGCTGAGCTGCTGACTCTGCAACCAGCTGTCGACGGGGTTGGCGGTGTCGCCGACCTGATCGAAAAACACCACGTGATTAATGTCCAGATATTCCTGCAGACTGAGCTGATTGCTGATGCGGCTGTTTTGCTGGCCGGCCAGACAGACAAGATGTTCGCTGAGCCAGTCTTCGGTGACCAGATGCTTGGGAATCCGGTGGCTGGCATCAACACCAACCACCAGATCGACGCTGCGGTTTTCCAGTTTTTCCCGGCTGCTGGCATCGGTGATCATTTCGACATTAATCCGGACCCCGGGAGCCGTTTGCTGTAACCGGGCAAAGAGCCCCGGAAAAATAACGGCTTCAAAGTAATCGGTACAGGCGATGGTGAATACCCGGTTGCTGCGGGCCGCATCAAAAGCTTCCGGTTTGGCAAGGGTGCGGTCGATCAGCTGCAGGGCGCGGCGGACTTCCGGCAGCATTTCCAGCGCTCTGGGGGTGGCCTGCAAACCGTTGGCAGTACGTACCAGCAGCGGATCGTCGCAGTATTCCCGTAACCGGTTCAGGGCGTGACTCATCGCTGACTGGCTGAGGAAAACTTTTTCAGCAGCGCGGCTGACATGGCATTCGCTGATCAGGGCTTCGAAGATGATCAGCAGGTTCAGGTCGAACTGTCTCAGTGCCTGCATAGGGCAATAATCCTGATGGTATTAATCTTATGCATAGTTGTATTGAAACTATGCGTTTCACTAATTATAACCCCGGAGTTACCTTGGTGAGCAATAACAATAATCCGGGTAGCAAGAGGCTGCCCGTATCGAGGTGAGTAATGTCAGCTTCTATGAATATTGCCGACGCAGATATGCCTATTTATGGCGGTCTTGGAATGACGTTTATGGAATTCCCGCAGGTTACCAGTTTACAGACCAGTGATGCCGATGTGGTGGTGACCGGAGTGCCGTTTGATATGGCGACTTCCGGCAGGCCGGGTGCCCGTTTCGGGCCGACCGGTGTACGTCAGGCATCTGCACAGCTGGTGTGGGAGGGCGCGCGCTGGCCCTGGACTTTTGCGCTGGATAATCACCTTAAAGTTGAAGATTCCGGCAATGTTTCTTTTAAGCACGGTGAGCCGCAGACCCTGGTGGATAACCTGGAAGCCCATATCAGCCAGATTCTGGAAAGCGGTAAATCTGCGCTGACCTTTGGCGGCGATCACTTTATCACGCTGCCGGTATTACGGGCTTACGCTAAAAAGCACGGTCCGGTTGCGCTGATTCACTTTGATGCTCATACCGATACCTACGACGGCGGCAGTAAGTACGATCACGGCACCCTGTTCCATCATGCGGTGGTGGAGGGGCTGGTGGATACAGAGCATTCTTTGCAGATTGGTATCCGTACCTCCTATAACCGTAAGAATCACCCTTTTGAGGTGCTGGATGCTGCCTGGGTGGGTGATAACGGCCCGCAGGAAACCCTGAAGCGGATTCACGAGCGGGTTGGCAATAAGAAAGTCTATGTCAGCTTTGATATTGACGGCCTTGATCCTGCGTTTGCGCCGGGTACCGGTACGCCAGTGGCGGCGGGTATCAGTATTGACTGTGCCCTGAAGGTGATCCGTGGCCTGCAGGGGCTGGATCTTATCGGCATGGATGTAGTCGAGGTCGCCCCGGCTTATGATCACGCTGAAATCACTTCACTTGCAGGCGCAACCCTTGCGCTTGAGTATCTGTACGTTCTGGCTGCCAACGGCGGCGCTGTCTAGTCGCTTAAAATAGCTTGTCTGTTACCCGCGTCCTCAGGGTAGCAGGCAGGCATCTGCTGAATTTCTGATTTATCCGCTTTCAGTCATGTGCCCCTTTCCATTATGTATTTGGTTGCACAGGATGAGTTGTGGCTGAAGCATCTGTTCTGAGAATAAAAATAATCCGGGAGATCTGTGATGCGTGTACTCAATAATCTTAAATCAACGCCTCTGGTGAGCGGCATTTCTGCTGCTGTGCTGGCGCTGGGTATCAGTGGTTCAGTGATGGCCGAACAGCAGGTGCTGAACGTCTATAACTGGTCGGACTATATCGATCCTGCGGTGCTGGAAAACTTCCAGAAAGAGACCGGCATTAAGCTCAATTATGACGTCTACGATTCGAATGAAGTTCTGGAGGCCAAGCTCATGGCCGGCGGCAGTGGTTATGATGTGGTGGTGCCAACGGCTGCCTTTCTTGAGCGGCAGGCTAAGGCGGGAATCTATGCGCCCATCGATATGAGCCTGCTGAGTAATGCCGGTAATCTGGATGAAGATATGCGCGCCAAGGTTGCCCGGCATGATCCCGGTAATCAGTACAATGTACCTTATACCTGGGGCACGATCGGTCTGGGCTATAACGTTGCGGCATTAAAACAGCGCCTGGGAGACGTGCCTTTCGACAGCCTTGATCTGCTGTTCAAACCGGAAGTGGTCAGTAAACTGCAGGACTGTGGGGTCAGTGTACTGGACTCGCCGGCGGAAGTGGTGTCTATGGCGCTGCATTATCTGGGGCTTGATCCGAATTCCGAGAAAAAATCTGACCTGAAAAAAGCCACCGCTTTACTGCAGTCGGTGCGGCCTTATTACACAAAGTTTACCTCTTCACAGTTTACTTCTGATCTGGCCAATGGCGAGTTGTGTCTGGCAATGGGCTATAACGGCGATGTCCTTCAGGCCCAGAGCCGGGCCGCTGAGGCCGGTCAGGGCATTGAAATTGAGTACCGGATACCTAAAGAAGGTTCGCTGGTGTGGTTCGACCTGATGGCTATTCCGGCGGATGCACCCCATAAAGAGGCTGCCCACAGGTTTATTGATTACATCCTGAGGCCTGAGAATGCAGCGGCGGTCTCTAACTTCGCGTATTTTGCGGTTGCCAACAACAAGGTTGATCCTTATCTGCTGGATGAAGTTAAAAATGATAAGGGCATTTATCCCGATGAGGATGTGAAAGCCAGCCTGTTCACCCAGAATACGCATACCGCTAAATACGACCGTTTGCTGACCCGTGCCTGGACCATGATCAAGGCTAACCGGCAGTAGCCGTTTTGCCCCCGTCATCTGCAAGTCTGGCTGAAGCGGACAGGCCTGCAGGGCGGGGGTGTTTTCATCACAGCATCCGGGGTGAGCCGCTGCTGTGGGTTGATGGTCTTATTTTTGCTTATCTTTTCCTGAGATATATTTTTGCCTGTCATCCGGTGGGCACAGACTTAAGGAAAAGCTATGTATATTCAGCAATCAGCCGTGGTACAGCCAGCGGTTTCCTCAGCTCCCCGTGTCCGTTCAGCGGCAAACGGCGATCGTCAGGCGGCAACGTCTGGCCAGCCAGAAGCGGTCACTGTGTCGGCGCAGGGTCGCGAAATGTCTGCCAGTCAGGCGATTTATACCATGGAGACCGGCGCTGGCCGTAAAGATGTTGATCTGGACAGTTTTTTTAAGCCCGGTTCTCATCTGAAAGACGGTGTGCTGGATACCGGCGCATTGCTGATGCCCAGCGCAGAGAATGTCAAAGCGCTGCAGCAGCATATCAGTCAGCGTTTTCCTGATTTTCTGGCGGCCAATAACATTCCAGAAGCGCCGGAAAAAATTGAGTTTGATAATCAGGGACAAATTGTTCTGCCCGCAGATTATCCATACGCGGAGCAACTCAAAGACGCGCTGGGGCAGGATCAGGAAATGTCCCGGATGCTGTCGACCGTTAACGGCCTGAGTTCCCATCTCGCTGCGTTACAGAGTTTGCAGCCTATGCATGATGCGCTGGATGCTGCGGATTCTCAGGCAGAAATTGATTCAATCCTGCAACGTTTCAGCCATTTGCTGAATGATAACGCCCGGTATCCCGAGGTCAGCCTGAGCTTTTCTGAAGACGGTCAGTTACAGATGATGGCTGATAACAGGGCGATGGTTTAGATCAGGGGCAGGCAAATAGCCTAAAATGACAAAATGGGTAATTGATCTTTGTTATCTAAATAAAAATCATTATCATTATTGATGTGCGCTTCTGGCATTCGCCAGTCGCGCATTCTGATGTTCAGCCTGTCACCGGGGTTTTGCCGGTGTGATCTGAGAGATAATGATTGCGTGAAAAAGCGTTCAGTTTCCCCGCTTGTCATGGTGTTCCTTGCCACCTGTATTCTGTTGCCCAGCAGTTGGGCTGCTTACCGTGTAACGGCTGGTCTGGAGCAGCGTGAGTATGAGCGCACCCTTGAGGAACGGGCGGCAGGGCAGTTCAGTGTCGTGCGTGCAGCCCTGAACGAGCTGGTGGGCGGTCTGTCTTCCCTGCGCAGCTTTATTGAAATCAGTGGCAGCGTGAAGCGCTGGGAATTTGATCACTTTATTGTCTCGCAGAATATATCGGATTACGGCATCGCTTCGTTTGAATGGTTACCTAAGGTAGCGGTAGAGGCGGCTGAGGCACTTACCCGGCAGGCCCGCGCTGAAGGGCAGTTTGATTTTGCTGTCCGTGCCCCTGATACGGGGCTGCACACACCGTTCCCTGATTTGTTCCCGTTACTTTACAGTTCTTCTTCTGATATGGACGGTATCACGCTGGGCACCAATCTGGTGGCGGTGCCTGAATACAGCAATGCTTTTGTGGCCGCGGCAGAGAATGCCGGTTTGCAGATCGCCATTGTTGAGCAGTCAGACGGGAATGAGCACCTCTCCCGCCTTGTTTTTGGTGTATTCGAGCCGCAGTCAGATATGCCCCGCTATGCATCGCTCTATGGCTATGTATCCGCAGCGATCGACATCGGCAATGCGCTGGAAGTGTTGCTCGGGCAGCAGGCGGTTCAGGCCGGCCTGTGCGTGCAGGTGGCTGATATGACCGGTGCCGGTGTGGGGGTCCTGTTCCGCAGCAACCATTTATCCGGTAGCCGCTGCCGGTATGATGTTGCCCCTGAGGCGACACGTTCGATGGCGTATACACTGGGCGGACGTCAGTTACGGTTTACCTTTTATGATCAGACCCGGCCGGGCTACACCCGCTGGTTTGCCCTGTCGAACCTGGTGGGTCTGGCGTTGCTCGGGGTGAGCATCATGGTGCTGATGTATATCTATACGTCGCGACGCTATGCCCTGAAGATAGAACGTTTATTTACCAACAGAACCCTCCGGCTGCGGGCGGTAAAGCATGAGTACAGCCAGCTGTTTATGCTATCGGTCGATGGCATTTACCGGGCCTCGGTGTCAGGCCGCCTGCTGAAGGCGAACCCTGCCTTTGCGGCTGCGTTCGGTTTCAGCTCCCAGGATACTTTGCATCAGGAGGTGAAGAGTGTGCCCGGACAACTGCATCATGATCCTGACGTGTTCAGTGCGCTGGTTCATGAACTGAAAGCCTCCGGCCGGGTAGTCAATTTCGAATGGCAGGGGACCGATTCAGCCGGCCAGCCGGTCTGGCTGGTTGAAAACGCCTACATCGTTGATGATGGCCAGGGGGACAGCTATTACGAAGGCTCTATCAGTGTCATCACCGAACGTAAACTGGCACAACTGAAGTTACAGCATCAGGCTGAACGGGATGCGCTCACCGGCTTGTACAACCGGCCAGCATTTGTGGCCCGGATTGATCACCATCTGAATACGTATGGTGCGCTGGGGACCGGGTTGTTTTTCATCGATCTGGACCGTTTTAAAGCGGTCAATGATACCTACGGTCATGCTATCGGTGATGAGCTTTTGCAGCAGTTCTCTGCGCGGCTGACAGATTGCTTCCGGGAGTCGGATCTGATCGCCCGCTTTGGCGGCGATGAGTTTGCTGTATTTGTGACGGAGGTGCAGGGCAGTGCCCGTCTGCAGTTACTGGCTGCCCGGGTGTTGGAAACCATGCAGGAGCCCTTTGTATTCAGTGACGGTAATTGTTTTCAGACCACAGCAAGTTTGGGGCTGAGCCTGCTGGATAAGGCCTGTCAGAGCGCCGAAGACGGCCTGCGTCAGGCGGATCTGGCGATGTATGAGGTAAAGCGCAATGGCCGTGACAGCCAGGTGCTCTATGATGACCGCCTGAATGCCAGAGCCCAGCGCCGTATCCGGCTGGAAGTGTGTCTGCGCAGTGCGATTGAAAATAATGAGCTGGTACTGTGTCATCAGCCTGTGGTGGCGCTGAATGACTCTAAAATTAAGGGCAGTGAGGCTTTGCTGCGCTGGTCCAGCCCGTTGTTGGGTGACGTCTCCCCGGTGGAGTTTATCCCGTTGGCGGAAGAGCTGAACCTGATTCAGGCAATCGGTGACTGGGTATTGCAGCAGGCGGTTACTGATCTTGCCGGCCTTGTCAGGCTGACCGGTAATCAGCGTTTGTTCGTTAACGTGAATGTATCTCCCAAGCAGCTGCTGAGTGACACAATCCTCCGGCAGGTTAGCCGGTTGCTGAGCCGCTGTCAGCTGCAGCCTCATAACCTGCGCCTTGAAGTCACCGAGAGCGCCCTGTACAGCCATGAAGAGCTGGCGATTAAACAGTTGCAGGCTCTGCATGAAATGGGGATCGGCATTTACATTGATGATTTTGGCACCGGCCACAGCTCACTGGAGCGGCTGGTGACCTATCCGCTGAGCGGGCTGAAGATCGACCGTTCTTTTGTCAGTAAGCTGGCACCGGATAATACCCAGGCCATTATTTTGCAGGCAACGGTCAAAATGGCCGAATTGCTCGGCCTGACTGTTGCCGCGGAAGGTATCGAAACCTTCCGGCAACAACAGTTTTTCGCTGATCTGGATTGTCGGTACGGGCAGGGCTTTCTGTTTTATAAACCACTGGTGCTGAGTGAATATACCCGGGTGCTGGGAGATGATTCCGCTGCAGGGGATATCACTGTACAGGTGCAACCGCTGCCGGTGTAAATGTGTAAGGTTTGAATCTGATGAGTACTGATCTGATGAAGCGTACAGCTGTTCTGTGTGGCGGCGTGTGTCTGTTGCTGAGCAGTGTTGTGCCGGCGGCTGAAATTAATATTTATTCTTACCGCCAACCATTTCTGATTAAGCCGATACTTGACTCGTTTGAAGCGGTGTCGGGTATCCAGGTGAATGTTGTCTACGTCAGGAAGGGGCTGGTGAAGCGGCTTGAAATAGAAGGCGACCGTTCTGTGGTTGATCTGATTCTGACAGCCGATATCGGCCCGCTGTATGCCCTCAAGCAGGCCCGGCTGATTCAGCCGGTCAAAAGCGATGTACTGAAAGAGAATATCCCTGCGAAGTACCGTGATGCCGATTCTCAGTGGTTTGGTCTTACCGCCCGGTCCCGCATCCTGTATACCTCGAAAGAGCGTCTCGCCGCGGATGCTATCGGTCGCTATGAAGAACTGGCTGACAGCCGCTGGAAAGGGCGGGTGTGCAGCCGTAGCGGCAAGCATAAGTATATGCTGTCTCTGGTGAGCAGTCTGATTTTGGCCAACGGTGAGACGGCGACTGAACAGTGGCTCAGGGACGTGAAAGATAATTTGGCCCGGCGACCAACCGGTAATGACCGGGCGCAGATTAAAGCCATCAGCGACGGCGTCTGTGATGTTGCCCTGGCAAACTCATACTACTTTGGCAAGATCCTGACGAATGAACGTAAGCCTGAACAGCAAGTTTGGGCGGGGGCGGTCAGGCTGGTTTTTCCTAATCAGGCGGACCGCGGGGCGCACATGAATATCAGTGGCATAGCCCTCAGCCGGTATGCACCTCACCGGGAAGAGGCTATCCGGCTGATGGAATATCTCAGTGCTGAACAGGCGCAGTTTATGTATGCGCAGGGCAATTTTGAATTTCCGGTGCGGGTTAATACCCCCCGGGCTGAACTGATCGAAACATACATGGGCGACTTTAAAGAGGATGATCAGCCGCTGGGGCAGATAGCTGCACGTCGTCAGCAGGCTCTGCAGCTGGTTGAAAAGGTCGGTTATGATGAATGATTAAATGTCGGAATGAGCAGAAAAAATCATTGCAGACTTCAGATTGCCCGATACAATGTCCCGGACAGAAAATTGCGCTGTGATCTAAACGTAACCTTGTGAATATGATAATTTAGATTAGCTTCGTAACTTAATGATATTTATTAATAATATGTTTTATTTGAAAATAAATATTAAACGCATTTAGCCAGCTGTTATCATTTTTGGCTGGCACTATCTGTCCGGTATTATTGAATCGTGTTTTGAGTTTGCGCGCCAGGGATGGAACCGCGACGTTATGGTGATCCCTGATGAGTCTGAGCCTGTCCCTGCTGGCTGCAACAATCAAGCGACGTTTAAACTTTGCTTCTGTAACCCTGTTGGTGTGTTTTTCTGTCATCTGGTGGCAGGCATCTTACTGGTTTGAAACCTATCTGGTTGAAGAGCGCGGTCAGCAGTTTGACCAACAGGTCGACGGCTACGCACAGAATCTGGCAAATATTCTCAATAAACGCTTTGCGCTTCTGCAGGGCCTTACCTCCTACGTTGAAACCGACTTACTGTCTTCTGATGAGAGCCCAGAAGATTCAGGGCAGCGTCTTGATACCTTTATTAACGGCTTACTGACCTCATCAAAGGGCATCCGTAATTTTGCGGTGGCTCCGGATGGTGTTATCAGCAAGGTTATACCGCTGCAGGGCAACGAGTCTGCACTGGGGCATGATCTGCTCAGTGATACCCGACGGGCAAGCCGTCATGCGACGTTGCGGGCCATGCGTCAGTCTGACATTGCACTGACATCACCGATGCAGTTATTGCAGGGCGGTGACGGTGTTGTGGCCCGCCAGGCAGTGAACGTGGATGGTCATTTCTGGGGGCTGGTGTCGATGGCACTCGATATGGCCCCGCTGTTACAGGAGTCCGGATTGTTAAATCCGGAAACAGATTTGCAGATTGCTATCCGCGACACTCAGGGCGTCGTGTTTTACGGTGAAAGCGAGATGTTCACCAATGAGCGCCTGGTGCACAGTGTTGACCTGATTGATGGCCAGTGGGAGCTGGCTGCCGTGAGTTCTGCCAGAACTGATTCCCATATCCGTCAGTCCGTGATGATTTTTGAAAGTGTGCTGGCGGCTTTCTTCCTGCTGGTGACTGGCGTATTAACCCAGCAGCGGCGACAGTTCCGTGGGCAGTTATCTTTCGCCGATGACGACCGGGACGTGCAACCGGGGCGACCGGGGCCTCCAACCTGGGCAGCGCCGCTGCTGACGTTCAGTGCGCTGTTTATGGCAACCGTTGCCCTGTACTGGTTTATGCAGCGCAATGATACGGCCAGCGAACAGTTGGCGCTGAATAACACCGCGGCGACGCTGGAGCACGATATCCGCCGGCGTCTGAGTTCACATCAGGAATATTTTGAGTTGCTGGCGGAGCAGATCAGCCAGGGGCAGCTTTCAAAAACTTCCTATCAGCAACGGGTATCCCGCTATGTGTATGACCACCCAGGGCTGGTAAATGTGACCTGGGCGGATGCTGATTTCATTATCCGCGATACGGCACCTTATGAAGAGAACAAGCAGGTCGTCGGCCTGAAGCTCTTATTACCTGAGCCGAAACGGGCATCTTATGAGGCTTACGTTAGCCGTCAGCCGGTCTATACCAATCCGTTTGTGGTGATTCAGGGGCATCCGGCATTTGAACTCTACGTGCCAATTTTTACCGGCGAACGTTTCCTCGGGACGCTGGGGGCGGTATATAAAATTGAATATCTGCTGGATGGTCTGGTGCCCGAAGATGTGCGCAGCCGGTACAAGGTGGATTTTGTGGACCGGGAAGGTCAGGTGATTTATGGCGAAGCTGAGCATACGCCGTTAACCGGTCTGACCCGGGTACTGCCTATCAGCCAGCTGAATGAAGCGGTGTGGTTGCGCCTGAGTGCATATGATAACCGTCCTGAGCAAAGCAGCCGTCTGTTGCTGATTCTGTTGTTGTTACTGGCGACCGGTATCGGCATCAGCCTTTGGCTGCAGTACCGGGAAAGCCGCCTTAACTGGCGTCTGGGTGAGGATCTGCGGGAAAGTCAGCGGCATTTTCAGGCGATTGCTCAGTCTTCCCCGATGGCGATCATTATCAGTTGTCCCGAAGACGGCAGGATTGTGTACGGCAATGCCCAGGCAGAAAAGCTGTTCAGTTGTGCCATTGATACACTGCAGGGAAGTCAGCTTGAGGATTATTTTTCCAGTGTTGAGGATTATCGCCGGTTCTGTTCACTCATAAAGGAACAGCGGCATCTGGATAACTTCGAGCTGCTGATCGACAGACAGGACGCAGGAGAAAGGTTCTGGGCATCGTTGTCTTCTCAGGTGGCGTTATACGGCAGCCGTGATGCCATTATCACCAGTGTCATTGATCTGTCGGAACGTAAGAATCATGAAGACAAACTGTTTGAACAGGCTAATTATGATGCCCTGACCGGGCTGCCTAACCGGGGGCTTGCGTTTGATCGCCTGCAGGATGCGATGGCCCGGGCAAAGCGGCAAGGTACCCGGATAGCGCTGATGATGCTGGACCTGGATCACTTTAAAACTGTCAACGACAACCTCGGCCACAATGCCGGAGACCTGCTGCTTAAGGAAGTGTCCCGGCGCTTAACCGGCTGTGTCAGGGAAGGGGATACGGTTGCCCGGCTGGGGGGCGACGAATTTACGCTGATCCTGCCTGAGCTGAAAGAGGCAATGGAAGCAGAGCTGATCGCGGAAAAAATTATTAAGGCTTGTAGTGAGCCGGTGTTCATCCGGGGTCATGAGGTGGCGGTAAGTGCCAGTATTGGTATTACGGTATTTCCTGATGACGGTGAAGGCCAGGAAATGCTGCTGAAAAATGCCGATACCGCGATGTATAAATGCAAGGAAGACGGCCGTAACCATTTTCACTTTTATACTGAAGAAATGAACCGTCATGCGCAGGCACTGCTGCAGATGGAGCTGGAGCTGCGTAAGGCGTTGCAGCGTGAGGAGTTTGTGCTCCATTATCAGCCGCTTATCTGTACCAAAACCGGTCAGATTATGGGCGTGGAAGCGCTCCTGCGCTGGCACAACGAAACCCTCGGACATGTGACGCCTGATGTGTTTATCCCGCTGGCGGAAAGTATCGGTGTGATTAATGAGCTGGGGGAGTGGGTGTTGTATCAGGCCGCTTCCCGGATAAAAACCTGGCGGCAGCAGCCCGGTATGCCTCAGTACGTAGCGGTGAATGTTTCGGTGCAGCAGTTACGGCAGGGGCGTTTTGCCGAGCTGGTGGGTAAGGTGCTGCAGGAAGTTGATATTCCGCCGCAGGCGCTGGAGCTTGAAATCACTGAAACCGTCCTGCTGGACAACACTGAGCGTAATCACAGCATCCTGAATGTGATCGATGCAATGGGTGTACGGTTATCAATTGATGACTTTGGCACAGGCTATTCATCACTGAGTTATCTGGGGCGTTTTCCGTTTGATACCCTGAAAATCGACCGGTCGTTTATTAGCGATGTGGATGAGCGTGATGAGGCGGCGCAACTGACCAGTGCAATAATTTCCATGGCGGATATTCTGGGCCTGCGGGTGGTTGCGGAAGGGGTGGAAACCCAGAAGCAACTGGATTTTCTCGGTTCGCTGAGTTGTGACCTGACCCAGGGGTTCTATCTGGCCAGGCCCATGCCGGCGGCTGAGCTTGAAGCCTTTATTGCTGAATATTCGCCGGTCTGCAGTCAGGTTGTACCTGCCTGAACCGGGCGGCGCTGAACCGCCCGGTAACATACTGTCTTGGCGGTTAAGCGCTTTCTGACAGCGCAGCCATCCGCCAGGTCACGATATCTTCCACGCTCAGCACGGGCATGTTGTTCGCTTCGCCGAAGCGGACGATTTCCGGCAGTTTCGCCATGCTGCCGTCCGGATTTGTCAGCTCGCAAAGCACGCCGTAGGGTTCCAGTCCGGCCAGCTTCATCAAATCAATGGTGGCTTCGGTGTGTCCCCGGCGGGTCAGTACACCGCCTTCACGGGCCCGCAGCGGATAAACATGTCCGGGCCGGGCCAGATCTGACGGTACTGCGCGCTTTGCAATCGCCGCTTTTATGGTGGTGACACGGTCGGCAGCGGAGACGCCGGTGGTGACGCCTTTGCTGGCTTCAATGCTGACGGTAAAGGCGGTTCCGTACTGGCTGTTGTTGTCGGTGACCATCGGTGGTAGTTCCAGCTGACGGACCCGGTCTTCATCCAGGCACAGGCAGACAATGCCGCTGCATTCGCGGATCAGCATGGCCATCTGGGGCACGGTCAGGCTCTGAGCGGCAAAGATTATATCCCCTTCGTTTTCCCGGTCTTCATCGTCGACCACGAGTACGCCCTGTCCGTTCCGCAGGGTTTCAAGTGCCAGGCTGATGCGCTCAGCAGGGGTGCTTTCAGTAAATGGATTTGTAAAAATTTCAGACTGATTCATGGTTTTACCTAAATGCGTAATAGTTCCAGAATCAGGGCATAAGGAACGGCAGCAGGCATCTGCTGTTTGCACAGCAAGCTCCGCCATCAGATATGACATACATAGCTGCACTCAGCAGGTAACACACCGGCTGAAGCAGGGGATGTTGTTCATTCTCTTCCATCCGGACTCAGCAGTGTCTGACTGACAACACTGGCATTACCGTCGGCTCTGGATTGTTTCTGTGAAATCACCAGATCTGCTGACCCCGGCACTGATCATCACTGAGATTGTCAGCAATGCAGTTTGCCGGGCGCTCGCGGGCTTAAAAAGAGGATTGGTCTTTTATCACCGCCGGTGGGGAGTTGCACCCCGCCCTGAGAATTTCCCGGCTGTGCCGGGTGAGGGGATAGTCGGCTAAATTTAATCCGGAGTCTAGTGTTTTCAGTAGCCTTGTCGTTATTGAGCCTGTGCAGGCTTTTAACCTTTGCTGAGGCTTAAAAACCCCTGAAAATCCATGGGTTTAATTATGCGAAAGCAGGGGAGATACAGGTTTACCTGAATAGAATTGTAAAATATAATGCGAATAATTCTCGTTTGTAGTTAGTGCTTTGATGATCGGTATCATTTCCCTGGCAGTTCCGGCAAACGTTCAGCAGCAGTTAGTCAGATACCGGCGGAGTATCTGCTAAGGAGATCCGATTGAGCCAACAGATAATCGACCAGCTTTCAGTACACCTCCCGGACGGACAGGCGATCCGTTTAGGCCTGAGCCCGGATCGTCCGGAACGGGTCAAAGAGTATCTTGATGAAGCGGACAGGCTGGTTAGTCAGTTGCCGCGTCCGGTGCAGCGCCAGGCATATATACTTTGTTATCAGTTACTGCTGGAAACGATTTGCGATTGCTGTGTGCCGGTGCACTGGCGCCGGCTCTGTATGGATCATATCTACCGGCCGTTGCTTGCCCTCGGCCGGCTGGCCAGATCCCAACAGCAGCGGCAGGCCGTCAGGCGCTGCTATCGTGAAGTGTCAGTATTAAGTAATTATTTTCTGTAAGCCGTTCCGGGCCTTGAGGAGTCACTATGAAAACACGTATCGAAAAAGACAGTATGGGTAGCCTGGAAGTACCTGAAAACGCGTTGTATGGCGCGCAGACTCAGCGGGCGATTAACAACTTCCCGATCAGTGATGAGGCTATGCCACGGCCATTCATTGAAGCCCTGCTGCTGATTAAAAATGCCGCTGCCCAGGCGAATCAGGAGCTGGGCTGTATTTCTGCAGCGGTTGCCAATGCAATCAGTGACAGCTGTCAGTTGCTCAGCAGCGATCCGTTACTGATGGATCACTTTCCGGTAGATATTTTTCAGACCGGCTCAGCCACCAGTTCAAACATGAATGCCAACGAGGTGATTGCAACGCTGGCCAGCAGGGCGCTGGGGGATGAAGTCAATCCAAACGATCATGTGAACTTTGGCCAGAGCAGCAATGATGTGGTGCCCAGTGCGATTCATATCAGTGCAGCCTTACAGATACAGGATCAGCTGCTACCGGCGCTGGAGCATTTACAGGCCACAATTGAAACCAAAGCAACAGCGGTTGCCGGCTACTGTAAAACCGGCCGGACTCACCTGATGGATGCCATGCCGGTACGGATGGATCAGCAATTACTCGGCTGGGCAAGCCAGATCCGGCAGAATCGCGAGCACCTGGAAGCACTGTTACCTGCCTTGCAGCAACTGGCACAGGGCGGCACAGCGGTGGGGACCGGGGTGAATACCCATGAGCAGTTCGCTGCGCTGTTTGCGCAGCGTTTAAGCTCACTCACCGGCTACAGTTTTTCACCCTGTCATAACAGGTTTGCAGCCATCGGTTCGCAGGATACGGCGGTTGCGGTTTCAGGGCAGCTGAAAACAACAGCGGTCAGCATTATGAAGATCGCCAATGATTTGCGCTGGATGAATTCCGGGCCGCTGGCCGGTTTGGGCGAAATCTCGCTGGAGGCGCTACAACCGGGATCTTCCATTATGCCGGGCAAAGTGAATCCGGTGATTCCGGAGGCGGCAGCCATGGCTGCAGCACAGGTGATGGGTAACGACACGGCGATCAGTGTGGGTGGCCAGTCCGGTAATTTCGAACTGAATGTGATGTTACCGATGATTGCGGCAAACCTGCTGAAGAGCATTGGCTTACTGACCAGTACCAGCCGGCTGCTGGCGGATAAAGCAATCAGCAGTTTCAGTGTTAATGAAGCGAAATTAACTGAAGCACTGCACCGTAATCCTATCCTGGTGACGGCGCTGAATCCTGTTATCGGTTATGCCCGGGCGGCGGAAATCGCCAAGCAAGCTTACCGTGAAGGCCGTCCGATCCTGGATGTTGCGGTGGAGGGAACGGATCTTTCCCGTGAAGAATTGGCAGTTTTGCTGGACCCGCAGAAACTGACAGAAGGCGGATTATAGGCGGTGATATATGAGCAATCAGATACTCAAAATGAAACGCTGGCAGAAACAGGTTCAGGCGGGTAATGAGTGCTTCAATGCCCATCAGCTGTTTGCTGCAGTGGCGCATTACCAGTCTGCCAAACAGCTGGCCTGGCATTTATTCAGATATTGGGAAGACCCCGCTGAAGCCGTCGCGGTGGTGATCATCAGTTATCACAATCTGGCTGATCTGTACTTGCGGCGGTTGCAGCCCGAGATGGCCGGTAATGAACTTGACCGGGTGCATGACAGCCTGTTGCAGGAAATTGCAACAGAATCTGATTCGCCGCGGTATCAGGCGCTGTTATCGGGACTTCGGCGTACGTATCAGGCGTTGCTGGAATTTAATCAGCAACACCGCCCTGATCAGGTCGGGGCATTGCAGGACCGCTATGAAGCAGAGCTTCTGGCGGGGTAGCAATGTAACGAAATAACAAGGTTTCCGGAAACGGAATGACCACTGAGTGCAGGGTGGCGGCGTGGCTGCCGGTTTTGCACGCTTTACTATGATAGGAGTAAATAATGATCCACGGTATTTTTAAACAGCTTGACGCCATTTGTCAGTTTTCTGCAGCGCAAGCTCACTGCGACATTCCCTGCAAGATTTATGATCCGCAGATTGCCCAGATCGCTGCACTGAGTGTGATCCGTTTTATGGATCTGATTCAGGAACTGGCAGATAAAGACAGCCTGACACTGGCAGAGCAGGCTCAGCTTGGCCGCCTGATGCAGGAAAAAGAAACCCATGCTGCAAAGGTTAAGGAAGAGGTCCGGGTTATCTGGGGTGACTACTTCAAACAGCCGCAGTTTGATCAGTTCCCGAATACCAATGAACTGGTACACAGCATTATGCTGACCGGATCTGCCTGCAAGCAGAACATCAGCCGTGAACACGGTGAGAAGCTGCTGGCGCTGGTGAATGAGTTTGCGGCAAGTTTCTGGACGACCAAAGGCGTAGAGACCTTTACTGCTGAGTGCCCGTATCCGCCTGCGATGCAGGTGACCTATCCTAAGCTTGGCTGATTAGCCGGCCCTAAGCTTGGCTGAGCAGCCGGGTTAAGGGTTTCAGTTCCATTAATAAAGGCAGGGTTGCGTAATGATCAGTATTCACCGTGTGGATGGCCAGAGTATGCTGCCGGCGTATGCCGATGGCGACTATGTGCTCTGTATTAAGCCTCTGCCTTTAATGCCGCTGAAGAAAGGGGATGTTGTGGTGATTCAGCATCCCCGTTTAGGCCGGATCATTAAACGCGTCGCCAATCTCAGTACCGGTGACGATATGTGGCTCAGTGGTGATGGTCCGCAGAGTACCCCAAGCGAAGTAATGGGCTGGCAGCCCAGCCAAACCCTGGTTGGCCGTGTGGTGTGGCATATCGCCAGACACTCTGCTGTCACCGGCTGAATCTGAATTTTTAGTCCCGGTCCGGGGGCAGACTTGCTATGATGCTCTGGTTCTTATTTGCCTGAGTTGTTTAAAGCTATGTCTGATCTGTATCCCCGAAATCTTCATCCCGCTTATCACGCCCATGTCTATTTTGATGCCAGCACGCTGGCCTTTGCCACAGCATTGTGTGAACAGGCTGGTCAGGCGCTGAATGTTCAGGTTGGCAGGGTGCATGAACGTCTTGTCGGGCCGCATCCCTGCTGGAGCTGTCAACTGAGTTTTGTAGCGGCTGACTTCGATAACGTTGTGCCCTGGCTGGATCAACACCGCCAGGGTCTGAGCGTTCTGGTGCACGGTTTAACCGGTGACAATCTTAAAGATCACACTGACTATGCTTACTGGCTGGGGGATGCTGTGCCTCTGAATCTGGAAATGTTTCGCTAAAGCGCCGTTATCCAGCTGTCTCACTGGTGTTATGCGGTAGCCTGCTGTAAGCTTCGCGCCGGTTCTTTACTTCGGATATTGCCGGTTACATCAGACAAGAGTCTGCCGGTGAATCTCTCGCCATTACTTGCCAACCAAGAGAAACATTTTTTATGAGTTTTGCCGATCTGGGCTTATCGACGCCATTGCTTGATGCCGTTAGCGAACAGGGCTATTCAGAGCCTTCAGCGATACAGGCGGAAGCGATTCCAGCAGTTATCCATGGAAAGGATGTGATGGCTGCAGCCCAGACAGGGACCGGCAAAACCGCAGGCTTTACCCTGCCAATTCTTGAGCGTCTGAAAGACGGGCCGCGGGCGAAAGCCAATCAGGCCCGGGCGCTTATTCTGACACCAACCCGTGAGCTGGCCGCTCAGGTGGGTGAGAGTGTGGTTGATTACAGTAAATACCTGAAGCTGAGTTCTGCTGTGGTGTTTGGTGGTGTGAAAATTAACCCGCAAATGCAAAAGCTCTGCAAAGGCACCGATGTGCTGGTGGCAACACCGGGCCGCTTGCTGGATCTGTATAACCAGAATGCTGTGAAGTTTGATCATCTGGAAGTACTGGTGCTGGATGAAGCAGACCGGATGCTGGATATGGGATTTATCCATGATATCCGTAAAATCCTGCGATTGTTGCCGACGCGTCGCCAGAACCTGCTGTTTTCAGCCACGTTTTCAGATGAGATTCGCCAGCTTGCCAAAGGGCTGGTGAATGATCCTGTTGAAATTTCGGTGACGCCCCGTAATGCTGCGGCGACTAGCGTGAAGCAGTGGCTCAGCCCGGTAGATAAGAACCGTAAGGCGCCGTTGCTGATTAAGCTGATTAAAGATAATGACTGGCAGCAACTGATCGTGTTTACCCGTACCAAACACGGTGCGAACCGTCTGGCCAAACAGCTGGAAGCGAAGGGTATTACCGCGGCAGCCATTCACGGTAACAAGAGCCAGGGCGCGCGTACCCGTGCGCTGGCGAACTTTAAAGCCGGTGAGGTCCGTGCGCTGGTTGCAACAGATATCGCCGCCCGTGGTCTGGATATCGAACAGCTGCCACAGGTTGTGAATTACGACCTGCCTAATGTGGCGGAGGATTACGTACACCGTATCGGCAGAACCGGACGTGCAGGGGCCAGCGGTGAAGCAGTCTCTCTGGTCTGTGCTGAAGAGCTGGATCAGCTGACAGGTATTGAAAGCCTGACCGGTAAATTGATTGAGCGGGTGTCAGTAGAAGGTTTTGAACCGTCTGAGCCGTTACCGGAAAAACCTCTGAAAACACTGAAAAAGAAAAAGCCGAAAAAGCCGAAACCGCGGGCCGCGGGTGAACGCCAGTCCGGTGAGCATAAAGATGGTCAGCGCTCTGCGGATAATGCCCGGGGTCATAAGCCTGCCGGTAAGAATAAACGCCACCGCAGCGACAGCCAGGCCAAAGGGAATAGCCGGGGAGAATCCCGTTCCGGGCCAAACCGGGATGGCCAGGCGGCTGATCCGGCCAAACCGGCTAACCGACGCCGCCGTTCCGGGTCAAAACCCGCTGTAAACGGTAACCGGGCTGAGCAGGGGCAACCGTCAAATGCTAATGGCCAGTCCCGTGGTCCGGCAAAGGGTAACCAGCGCCGCAATGATCAGTCCGGTGCGCAGCGCCCGGCGGGTAATGCACCCCGTAAACGAGTAGCTTCCGGAAACCGGGCCGTTTAAACGCTCAAAAGGTGTAAGGGAGAAAGGTGAAAATGATGAAGATCGCCGTGTTTGCCGATGTGCAGAATCTCTACTACACCACCCGTCAGGCGTATAACCGCCAGTTCAATTACCGCAAGCTCTGGCAACGGCTGAGTGCCGAAGGGGAAATTGTACTGGCTAATGCTTATGCCATTCACCGTGGTGATGATAAGCAAATGGGGTTTCAGCAGGCGTTACGGCACATTGGTTTTGATGTGAAGCTGAAACCTTATATCCAGCGCAGCGATGGCACTGCCAAAGGTGACTGGGACGTAGGGATCACTATCGATATCATGCAGGCCGCCAGCGAAGTGGACCGGGTTGTCTTGCTGTCCGGTGACGGGGATTTTGATCTGCTCATGCAACATATTCAGCAACACCATGCAGTGGTGGCTGATGCTTACGGCGTGCCCGGCCTCACGGCTAACGCCCTGATAAACAGTGTAAACGCATTCTTTCCGATTGAAGATGAACTGTTACAGTAGCGGCGCTGACCGCCACTGCACTTTCCTGAAATTTACTCACCAGTCATAAATAAACTGAACTTTTTCAGTTGTCATAAGGCGCTATATCTCTATAATTGACGATTCGTCACTAAAGCTTCATGTGACTGACACATGTGCCCGGTAAGTTAAGTAAGTAAAGAGAATTGAATGAGTCCACGCCAGGTTGATGAACGTACCCTCCATGACCGCGAACAGCAGATGCTGGATGCGGCAGTCCTGCTGCTCGGTAAGATTGGGGTAGAAGGCCTGACCATGGATAAGCTGGTGAAGGAAGTGCCATTTTCCAAAGGTACGGTTTACAGCCATTTTACCGGTAAGGAAGACGTGCTTCTGGCGTTGTGTAACCGGGGAATGGGATTGCTGGGCGGATATTTTCGGCGGGCATATCTGTTTGAAGGCAGCACCCGGGAACGGATGCTGGCGCTGATGTTTGCATACCTTATTTATTCGCAGATTTATCCAATGCTGTTTATGTTGGTAGTCAGTGCCAAAGCTCCGGGGGTCATTGAAAAGGCTTCTGAAAAACGCCGTGATGAACATCATGAACTTGAACAAACACTGTTCGCCAGCGTTGGCGGTATTATTCAGGATGCCCTGGATAACGGTGACTGTAAGAATCCCAACGAACTGACCCTCGAGGAAATCGCCTATACCGGTTGGGCTTCTGCTTTTGGTGCGATCACCCTGATGGCGAAAGGTGTTGAGGATTGCGTCGTGCGGGGTGAGCTGTGTCCTCAGCAAGTGGTGATGACTTCGGTGCATACACATCTTGACGGCCTGCAGTGGCTTCCTTTGCTGCGGGATTACAATTTTGAACAGACAGTTGAACGTTTAAAGCGGGAAGATTTTGCAACTGAAGTACAGTTGCTGATGGCCCGTTGCGGTGGTTAACTGATTGATTTAAAAGCAATATAACAAAAACAGGCGCGGCAGAAATGCCGTTTTTTTAAACCTTTATAATGACGATTCGTCAAAAAGGCAGAGAAATGAAAGAAAAACTTTTCTCAACGGTGATTAAGCATCCTGTATGGGTGGCTTTACTGTCAATTCTGTTGATAGTGGGTGCTGCATACGGTGGTAAGAATCTGGTATTTAAGAGCGATTACAGGGTGTTTTTCAGTGAAGACAATCCGCAGTTACTCGCATATGAGGCCATGCAGAACATTTACAACAAGAGTGATAATGCTTCTTTTGTAATTGCTCCGGCTGATGGTGACGTGTTCACTCCGGAACGTTTGGAGATGATCCGTCAGATTACGGAAGATGCCTGGCAGATTCCGTATTCTACCCGGGTTGATTCGATTACTAACTTCCAGCATACCTGGGCGGAAGAAGACGACATGATAGTGGAAGACCTGGTGCTGGAGGGTGCTGTGCTGGATCAGGCGGCACTTGACCGGGTACGTCAGGTCGCGGTTAACGAACCACTGCTGTTAAATAACCAGATTTCCAAGACGGGTCACGTGGCGGTCGTGAACGTCACCGTACGCCTGCCGGGCATTGATCCGGTTACCGAAGTGCCGGAGGTTGTCACCAAGGTTCGCGAAATTCAGCAGAAGTATATGCAGGCGAACCCTGATATCAGCATTCAGCTGTCCGGCATCGTGATGATGAACAACAGCTTTGCCGAATCGTCTTTGCAGGATAATGCCACCCTTGTACCGGGCATGTTCCTGGTTGTGATTATCGCAATGGTACTGTTACTGCGCAGCTTCACCGGTACGCTATCAACAGTGCTGATTGTTGCGACCAGTATTGCCGGTGCAATGGGGCTGGCAGGCTGGGCCGGACTGTTCCTGACCGGCCCTTCAGCCAGTGCGCCAACGATGATTCTGACGCTGGCGGTGGCTGACTGTATTCATATTCTCAGTACCATGAAATATGAGATGCGTCTGGGTGTGGCAAAGCGTGAAGCGATTCTGGACAGCCTGCGGGTTAACTTCCAGCCGATTCTGCTGACCAGTGTGACCACCGCGATTGGTTTCATGAGCATGAACTTCTCTGACTCACCGCCGTTCCGTGACCTGGGTAACATTGTTGCTGTGGGCGTGATGCTGGCGTTTATCCTTTCCGTCACCCTGTTCCCGGCGTTGCTGATGATTCTGCCGGTGCGTGTGAAGGTGCGTAAGGAAGAAGAGCGGGATTCGATGCGTTCTCTGGCGGGGTTTGTTACCAATAACCGTCGCGTGCTGTTGCCGGTGATGACTGTGATCATGGCCAGCCTGATCGTGTTCCTGCCACAGAATAAACTGAACGATGACTTCGTGAAGTACTTTGATGAGTCGGTGCCTTTCCGTCAGGCAACGGACTTCATGCAGGATAACCTGTCCGGTATGACGCAGCTTGAAATCTCGCTGGGCAGTGGTGAGTCCAGTGGTATCAATGACCCTGCTTACCTGAAAGTGCTGGGTGAATTCAGTGCATGGCTGCGCGAACAGCCGGAAACAGATCACGTAAATACTTTATCTGATACGCTGATGCGTCTGAACAAGAACATGCACGCGGATGATGAAAGTTATTACCGTCTGCCGGATGACCGCGAGCTGTCGGCGCAGTACCTGTTGCTGTATGAAATGTCACTGCCATACGGGCTGGATCTGAATAATCAGCTTAACGTTGATAAGTCAGCGACGCGGATCATTGCCACCATGACCAATATGTCCAGTAATGAACTTATTCAGGTGGAAAGACGTATTCAGGGCTGGTTTATTGCCAATGCGCCGGATATTGAAGTGGAAGTGACCGGACCAAACCTGATGTTTGCGCATATTGGTCAGCGGAATATTCAGAGTATGCTGTCCGGTATTGCCATGGCACTGGTGCTGATTTCAATATTACTCGGCTTCGCGTTACGTTCCGTACGCTTTGGTCTGATCAGTCTGATTCCTAACCTGGCGCCGGCGGCAATGGGCTTTGGTGTCTGGTTCCTGATCGATGGTCAGGTGGGCCTTGGTCTGTCGGTTGTGGCCGGTATGACCCTGGGTATTGTGGTGGATGATACGGTTCATTTCCTGAGTAAGTATCTGCATGCCCGCCGTAATAAGCAGGCTGATCCTGAAGCCGCCGTTCGTTATGCCTTTGGCAGCGTTGGCCGGGCTTTATGGATTACCACCTTTGTACTGGTTGCCGGCTTCATGGTGCTGTCTTTATCAAGCTTCAAGCTGAATGCTGATATGGGCTTACTGACCGCGGTCACCATTCTGATCGCCCTGATTGTGGATTTCTTCTTCCTGCCGCCGTTGCTGATGAAGCTTGATGCTGGCCGGGTTGAAGCGCCGGTAGATGCTGCTGAAAAAGAATCTGAAACTGTAACTGCTACTGTGACTGCTGGAGAGCAACATGCAAGTAACTAAGTCTTTTAATTTTGTACTGGGCGCCGGCTTGCTGGCATCCGGGATGCTGATGAGTTCTCTGACGCTGGCTCAGACGGCTGAAGAGCGCGGCCTTGAAATATCCCAGGAAGCCAAGCAGCGTGACCTTGGCTGGGGTGATATGCAGGCTGAGATGCTGATGGTGTTGCGTAATAAGCAGGGTGAAGAAAGTGTCCGGGAAATCCGGATTAAAAACCTGGAAATTGACAACGACGGTGATAAAAGCCTGACGGTTTTCGATAAGCCCCGCGATGTGAAAGGCACAGCATTCCTGAGTTTCTCTCACCCGGTGGGTGCGGATGATCAGTGGCTGTATCTGCCGGCACTGAAGCGGGTTAAGCGTATTGCGTCCCGTAACAAGTCCGGTCCTTTCATGGGGTCTGAGTTTGCCTTTGAAGATCTGAGTTCGTTTGAGATTGAAAAGTACACCTATAAGTACCTGCGTGATGAGGCCTGTGGTCTGGGCCAGTGCTTCGTGGTTGAACAGTATCCGGTGGATAAAAACTCCGGTTACACCCGCCGTGTCGTGTGGCTGGATCAGGCAGAATACCGCACTGAAAAAGTCGAGTTTTATGACCGCAAAGACAGCCTGCTGAAAACCCTGACGTTCAACGGTTATCAGCAGTACCTGGGCCAGTACTGGCGTGCAGATCTTCAGACCATGGTTAATCACCAAAACGGCAAAGGCACCGATCTTGAGTGGTCCGGCTATAACTTCCGTACCGGTCTGAAAGATTCTGATTTTAATAAAAACACCCTGAAACGGGCGCGTTAACCATGGCGTTCAGGCAAATGGCTGTGGCAGCACTGGCGTTCGCGCCGGTGGCTGTCAGTGCTGAGGATGTTTTTTTTGAGGTGTCGGGTAAGGTGGCCGGACAGCTGCAGGGCTTCACTGAAGATGCGCAGTTTGCCGGGCAGGATTACGATACCAATCTGTCGTTCAGTATTGAACCGGAGTTCTACTGGGAGTGGAATGATGGCGAAGACTCAATCATCTTTGAACCTTTTTTCCGTTACGACGAACAGGACAGTGAGCGTACCCATGGGGATATCCGTGAGCTGAACTGGCTGAGAGTCGGTGATGGCTGGGAGTTCCGGGCCGGTCTGGGTAAAGTCTTCTGGGGGGTGACCGAATTTCAGCACCTCACAGACATTATCAACCAGACGGACGGTGTTGAAAGCTTCGACGGTGAGGAAAAGCTGGGCCAGCCTATGCTGAACCTTTCTCTGGTCTATGACTGGGGCATTGTGGACGCCTTCATACTGCCCGGATTCCGGGAGCGGACATTCGCCGGGCAGGACGGTCGTCTGCGTTCCGGTCTGGTGGTCAATACGGATGAAGCCGAGTATGAATCCTCGGCGGAAGATAAGCACGTGGATCTGGCGCTGCGCTGGAGTCACAGCATTGATGTCTTTGATCTGGGTGTTTACTGGTTCCGTGGTACTAACCGTGAGCCGCTGCTGCAAACCCGCAGTATTGGCGGTAAAATCGAACTGGTGCCGGTGTATCAGCAGATTGATCAGTTGGGGTTTGACGGTCAGGCGACCATTGATTCCTGGCTCTGGAAGGTTGAAACCATTGTCCGTGACAGCAAGGATGATCGCTATACCGCTTTTCAGGGCGGTGTTGAATACACCTTTTACGGTATCAGTGAAACCAACACGGATTTAGGTCTGTTGCTGGAATATGGCTGGGATGAGCGCGGTAAAGACGCCACTTCAGCTGCGCAGAACGATGTCTTTGTCGGTACCCGTTTTACCCTTAATGATGAAGCCAGTACGGAAATTCTGCTGGGGGGCGGCATTGATGCTGACTACGGCAGTCGCAGCTTCTTCGTTGAGGCCAGTCGGCGGGTAGGGGAAGACTGGAAAGTCAGTCTGGATGGCCGTTTCTTCAGTACCGATAAGGCGGCTGACCCTGCAGTAGCGCTTTCGGAAGATGACCGTATTCAGTTGACGGTTGAACGCTACTTCTGATCACTGCTTTTCAAACGTATAAAACCGGAGCCTGCTCCGGTTTTTTATGCATAATGCATAATTTTTTCACTTTTTATGACCCTTAACTGTGATAAAAAACTGAGGTAAATCAGCTGTTTGTTTTCTATTACCCAAATTGACATATATGTATTACTGTCTTATTGAAAATGAATCTCATTTCTATATAGTGCGCTGCAAGTATGACAGGTGTGTTACAACCTGAAAATAAGTCAGGCGGTTCAGTCCGGAGCCGTTTATCTAGCAGTAGTGAGGAATGAAATGGCAATTAATCGTTGGCCCCTGACCAGGCAGCTGAGCCTGGGGGTGTTTGTGCTGGTGGGCGTAATCATGGCCATTCTGATCGGTGTGGTGGGTTACGAAACCCGTACCGTGCTGATAAGTCAGGCGGAGCAGTCACAGGACCGGCAGGTTGAGGTACTGGCATCTCAGCTGGATACCGCGTATGGCACCATCATTGATAACACCGAACGCCTGGCGACCACCTTCAACGGGCTTTACCCCGACGGGCTGGTATTCGACCGTGAGAAAACGGTTCAGGTCGGTGCCTATGCCAGCCCGCGGGTGACGCATAACGGCGAGGTGGTCAATCTGAACTTTTCTCAGGTAGACCGGTTTGCCCGGATGACCGGGGGTAATGCGACGGTTTTCATCCGTTATCAGGATGACTTTCTGCGGGTCACCACATCACTGAAGAATCTGCAGGGCAAACGGGCTATCGGTACGTTGCTGGGTAAGGGGCATCCCGGATACCAGCAGTTAATGCGCGGTGAAGTGTACCTGGGTGAAGCGCACCTGTTCGGTACTGATTATATGACCAAGTACACACCGGTAACGGCTAACGGTGAAGTGGTTGCGATTCTGTATGTGGGCTTCCCGACATCTGATTTACTGAAGCAGTTGCGTAATAACCTGCTGATGACCCGGTTCGGCGACTCAGGATATGCGGGGCTGGTGTATAACGCAGCAAACAAACTGGCGGGTAAACTCATTGCCGATCGGCGCAATCAGGGGGACTCCCTTACCGCCGTTTACAGCAATGCCGGTTATAAAGATGTACTGAGTGATAGCACCGGTGCGTTTGAATACAGTGATACGAATCATGATGGCGGGGTCAGGGTCAGTTACCGTCAGGCGGGAAACAGTCCGTGGACGGTGTTTGCAGTGAGCTACAAGGATGAATACACCCGTCAGGTTGAGCCTTTACTCTGGTTGCTGATGGCCATGGCGTGTATAGCGGTGGTGGTGCTGGTGGTATTACTGTCAGTCTTTTTACGCCGTGCACTGGCGCCGCTCAAAGAGGTTGGACGTGTGCTGACGCTGGTGGGGCAGGGGGATCTTACTGCAGGGTTCAGACGCGCGCCGGATGCACAGAGTGAAAACGAGCTGGTGCGTCTCCAGCTTCGGGTAAGCGCGATGCTGGAAGCCTTTTCAGAAGTGATTGCAAAAGTCCGGGCCTCCGGTGACGACGTTGCACATGTATCCGGAGAGATATATGTGGGCAGTGATCAGCTTCAGGAGGCTGCGCAGGCCAGCAGTGAAGAGATCGTTCAGGTGTCGGCTGCGATTACTCAGGTTGCCGATTCCATTCATCATGTCGCGGAAAATGTCAGTTCTGTATCGGCAGAGGCCGATACTACGTCTCAGTTGGCGCTGGACGGGCAGCAGGCTGTTGCCGGGGTTGAACAGTCGATTAATTTGCTTAATTCTGAGTTTGCTGAGGTGGTTGGTTCGATTGGCAAGCTGGAGCAGGACAGCGCTGATATCGGCAATGTGGTAGAAGTGATTAATGCCGTTGCTGAACAGACGAATTTATTGGCACTGAATGCGGCTATTGAAGCTGCCCGTGCCGGCGAGCAGGGCCGTGGTTTTGCCGTGGTCGCAGATGAGGTGCGTACGCTGGCGCAGCGGGTGCAGGATTCAACCAAGGAAATTCAGCAGGTTGTTGCCAAGTTACAGCTGAATGCCAAGCAGGCTTCTGAGCGAATGCGGGCAGGGGAATCCCGGGTGTCTGAGAGCGTTGAAAAGGCCGGCATTGCTGAGGCGCTGCTGGGTCAGATTCAGGCGGCCACCCAGCGGGTACGTGAGCGCATGCTTGATGTGGCCAGTGCCACAGAAGAGCAAAGTTGTGCGTCTGAACAGATCAGTCAGAGCAGTCAGTCATTACAGGTGCGCTCCCGTCAGGCGGCAGAGCAGGCCCATGCCAGTTCAGATGCCAGCCAGCAGATGCAGGCGTCTGCCCGGGCACTGCAGGAACAGGTCAGTCAGTTCCGTATCTGAGGTGCTTAGTTTTAGGCCGGTCCGCTGTTTGGCGGGCCGGCAAAATTTCAGTTGACCCATCCTCCGTCAGTCGCTAGTTTTAGTCTATATTGACGTGCTGCATGATTGTTCAGCAGCATCATTTCTCATTGGCTGATCGCAGGAAAATAACAGTATGGCTAATACAGCAAGATGTTTGTTGTTATGGGTTGCTATTGTTTTATCCGTTTCATCTGTTGCTGTCACTGCCAGCGAAAAGCCCCCGCTCAGGATTATTGCCCTGACAGATTTTAAGCCGTTTATCTGGTGCGAACAGAATCAGGCGGACGGTATTGATATCGAGCTGATTGCGGAGCTGTTTGACCGGCTCGAAATGACCTACGAGATCGAGTGCGTTCCCTGGAAACGGGCCCTTCATTATATTAAAACCGGCTCAGCGGATGTTTTACTGACCGCGTATAAAACCGCTGACCGGGAAGTGTTTGCAACCTACCCCAAAGCACCCCTTCATCGCACGGTTTTCAGTGTGTTCGTTCGTAAGGGCGACGGTTTTACGCTTGATTCAGTTGCGGATCTGTCCGGTAAGCGGATCAGTGTGCCGGCGGGATTCAGCATTAACCCCCAGTTTGATCATGCCAGGCAAAGCGGGCAGTTTACGTCTTATGAAACTAATTCGATGGCCAGTGGTTTTCAGATGCTGATGAGTGGCCGGGTTGATGCCTATGTCAATGAGCGGCACGTAGGCTTATATGCGTTGTATGAGATGGGAATGAGTAATGAAATAGTGCCTCTGAAAACGCCGCTGCATGAGCCCCGTCCCGCGTATATGATTTTTTCCAGGAAGTCGCCGCTTAACCAGAAACTGCTGATTGAGGCGGTGAATACGCATCTTCAGGATATGTGGAATGAAGGCACTGTGCTGGAAATCACTGACAGTTTCACCAGCCGTCTGTTGCCGGTGGCTGTGACTGAGTAAGTCAGCAACTGCTTATCTGTTGCAGTTTCAGTTTCTTACGCAGCATTCCGGCCACATGATCTGCAACAATATTCAGCATTGCCGCGCTGATAATCAGTAACATGGCCACATCAAAACGAATCTCCTGAATGGCGCTGTCGACAAAGAATCCGAGGGTGTAAATACCCAGGATGCCGAGTATCGCGGTTTCACGCATGATGACCTCCCAGCGGTAAAACAGGATTGCCATAAACGGATTATAAATGCGCGGCAATACTTCATATCCGTACCGCTTAAAGCCGGTGACAGCATCTTTTCGCAATGGAAGGTGTTCACTGCGCTTAGCCAGCAGGTGCGCAATCAGTGCGCCGTTATGCAGGGCCAGCGCCGCAATGGCCGGCAGCATGGAGGGGCCCCACAGTTGTAGCAGAATATAAGCCAGCAGGTATTCCGGTGTTGAACGGGCAATGATCAGCAGCAGTTTGCCGCCGCTGCGGCCGGTGGCGTTCATAAACAGTTTTGATGCCAGCGGGAAAAGTACCAAGGCGATGATACCGGTCATGACCAGGGCGATCTGAGTCAGGATCAGTGTGTTCCAGATGCCTGGCAGGATCTGGTGGCTGAAAATATTTTCAAACCATTGCAGGAGTGCTGTCAGCGTTTCCGGGGCCCATAAAGCATCTGCGTTGCGTAACGGTGCAGGGATGATATCTGAAGTTAAAAAACGCACAATGTTTTGCCACTGAATGCTGGCCTGTCCCGCCGGATTGAAATGTTCAGAGATTATCAGCCAGGGGCTGGCCAGCAACCACAGTGGTAGCAGGCGTTGGTGGCACCAGAGTCTGATGCTGGCGATAAGCGCGAAAAATAACAGCAGCAGGCTGGCAACTTCATGATAATAGCCCTGACTGAATGAGGCCTCCAGATAGTAGCCAAGTGTGGGCAGGCCTATAAAGCCGAGAATGGCACTGGAGCGGATGCCGCATTCGAAGCGGTAGCGGGTATAGCTTACAAGGTGTGGCCAGGCCTGGGCGATCCGGCTGTAACAGAGACTGGTTAAGCGGCTGCTGTTGCCGGCGATCACCCGTTCGGGGCTGGCGGAGGTCTCTTCCAGAATTTCAGCATACACTTTAGCGAAGACGCCGCTGTAGGGTAGCGCAATGGCAAGCAGGCCGGTGAGCGGATGCAATCCGAAGCATTGCAGAAAAATCAGCGCCCAGAATAATTCATGAACCGAACGCAGGGCCGCGCAGAGTATTCGCAGCCAGCGACGGTGAAACTGAGTGGCAAGACACAGCCCGCAGAATGCCGCCAGCGCGACGCCCAGCAGGGCAAAAGCAATGGTGATTATCAGTGCATCGGCGGCGCTGCCAAGGATATTCAGATCCGGTTGTAACCAGGCGCTGAAAAAACGCTGCATTTCCAGCATTGGGTTGATACTGGTGATGGATATGTCTGCCAGAAACAGGCAGCCGGCGGCAATCAGTAAGAAACAGATGCTGATTCGCAGACGGGGAGTGTGGCTGAGTAAGCCCGGACGCTGGCTGATGTTCATGCCGGTGTCAGTAGAAGTCCAGCAAGCTTTGCTGGGTCAGGCGGGTGGCGGGCTGGTCCAGCGCCAACTGACCGTCGGCGATGCCGATAATGCGGTCTGCATATTTTAATGTTATTTCCAGATCGTGCAGTGCAACGATGGCCCCCGGATATTGCTTACGCAGCAGTTGCATGGCCTGGCTGGCTCTCGGGCCGTCGAGAGCAGAAAAGGGCTCGTCGGCAATCAGCAAGTCGGCCTGCTGATACAGTGCGCGGGCGATGGCAATACGCTGTTGCTGCCCTCCGGAGAGTTCACCAACCGGCTGCCAGCATTTGTCTGCCAGATCCAGTTGGTCCAGCTGTTCCCAAACCTTTGTTATGTCAGCTTGTCTGGGGCGGATCAGGTTGATCAGGTTATACAGGGTAGAATGGCGCTGCAACTGGCCCATATAGACGTTCTGATACGCTGAAAGGGTGTCGACAAGCCCGAGATCCTGTGGAATAAGGGCGATGTTACGGCGGGCCGACAGGCGGTCATAAATGTGGTTGAGCAGCGATGATTTGCCACCGCCGCTCTTGCCGATGAAAACCGTCAGCTGATCAGTATCCAGGTGCAGTGTAACAGGGCTGATGACCTGCTGTTTGCCGTAATGAACGCTGAGGTTTTCAAGGGCGATGGCTGACATCAGTCAATCAGCCCTACCTGTTTGCCGATTTCAAGAATGGAACGGAAGTCTTCGTTGCTGGCAGGAATAAAGCCTTTGCGCGGGAAGCTGTTAAGCAGTTCGGTGTCTTTCATGCTGAGCAGAGCCTGTTTTACTTTTGCTGTGAAGCCTTCGCCAAACTGACTGTCGAGGTCGCCCCGTACAGTCCACTGATAATCCGGGTATCCCGGTGTTTCCGCAATGATGTTTACCTTTGTAGTATCAACGGTACCGGCTGCCACGCTGCTGTCCCAGACTTTATAGTTGACGGCACCCACCTGATAAGCGCCGGATTCAACTAAAGCAATCGTCCGCGAATGGTTGCCGCTGAAGCCGACCCGGCTGAAGATATCATCCGGGGCCTGGTCAAACTGTTTGCGCAGAAAGAATTCAGGCATCAGCCGGCCCGATGTGGAGCCTTTAGAGCCAAAGGTAAACGTCTTGCCCTTAATCTCTGCTGGCAGGGTGGTTGTGCCACCATCAGCGTTGGCGGTCAGGCCGGTACTGCTGTGGGCGATGAAGTAAGATTTGAAGTTTGGATCTTCCACGCCCTGAGCGATCGCCTGAGCACCTGGCACCAACTGACGTGCTTTAACGCCCGACAGGCCACCAAACCAGGCCAGCTGAACCTGATTGTTGCGAAAGGCGGTGATGGCGGCAGCGTAAGATTTAACCGGTACGAACCGAACGTCAGTTTTGAGCTGGCTTTCAAGATACTCGGATACCCGGGCGAAGCGTTCCTTGAGACGGGTTTCGTCCTGATCAGGAATGGCGGTAAAGACAAAGGTGGGTGTGGCGTGTACCAGGCTGCCGGATAACGCGGCCAGACAGGCAATCAGAGTGTGTTTTAGTTTCATTGTGAGCTCATTGATGAACAGAATAACAGGCCGCCGAATCTGTGCGGATTCAGCGGCGCGCATTCTTACATATCCGGGGGGTAAGCTCGAGAGTTATAACGGTTTTTTGTGAAAAAAATGACAGTTTGCGGCTCCCCTTGTCTGACCGGAGCAAGGGGAGTCTCAGCCGTGGGCCGTTCAGCTCTTCAGCTGATTACGCAGTACGGCAGCGGTGCTGCGCAGGCTGTCGATATCGGCATAGCAGCCCTGCAGGTGACGGGCACCAATTGCCTGAACTTCCCGGCCGTGAAGAACCCGTTCATTGTTGAACAGGATCAGGTCGCCGGACTGCAGTTTCAGGGTCCGTTTGCAGCGGTCTCCCTGTACGATGCGCATAAACGTCTGATAGGCGTCATAAAAGGCTGGCATGATGTCAAAGTCAACCTGGAAGGGCGCCGATGAGCGGTTGTTGATCCGCACTTTTATGATCTCGCCACGGCTGTTGGTGGTGATCATTGTATCCTGATGCTCAAGAACTGCATCTTGGCTGGCAAAGCGGAAGCGGACAATCTGTTCGCTCAGCAGAGCGAATTTCTCCGGGTATTCCTCCCGCAAAATCCGTGCAGCTTCAAAACCATCTGTCAGGGCAGTCACGCCGCCTTCTTCTGCCTGGATAAGGCAGTGAAGTAATTGCAGGGTCGGGACCGGATCACGGTAAGGGTTGTCGGTATGCAGGCTGAGTGGCATAGGGGTGTATGCCAGATTCTGAGGCTTTTCTTCAGTTTTAACCTCAAACAGGGTGCCGTAGTTGGTCTGGCGTACAAAGCCAAACAGGTCGACTGCCTTGAGAATCATCCCGGCCTGTGCCGGTACGCCACTGAGTTTGGTGATGCCGTGGCTGATCAGCGCGTCCAGCCAGGCCAGTTTGGTGCGGTCATCGCTGATCACGTCGGCGTATTCAAAGCTGATACTGTCCAGATTCAGATCACTGCCCCAGAGCGTATCCCGGTCAGTTGTGGCTGTCCCGTTGTCGTAGGCATGCGAAGCAAGATAAGTATCGGTAAATTCGGATTCATGGGTGTGGGGTTCAGCAAACCGGACCCACAGGCCGGTGTCGGTTTCACGGCTTTCTGCAATTTTCACATCCGCCGGCAGTTGCCAGGTTTCGTGCAGACGCTGGCCATTTTCATGGCGGCATTGAGGGCACTGGCAGTTATCCCGTAGCCACAGACTGTGAAAGCGCTGATTTTTATAAGTAAGTATGTCTTGCATAACAGAGTCTCTTGAAAGTTTATCCGACTGGCCGGCAAATAGATTCTGGCCGTTGCTTGACGGTGCTGAATTTTGATTGTTATGGTATGTCGGTTTTATGATTATTCATATGGATTTTATGGATATAAATATGGACTTTTTTGATTCTGATGTGAAGTTTTAATGACGTTTTACGGTTTGGGCTATGCAACTGACTGATGCAAATTTAAGCTTGTCACTGGTGCGTTCATACTGGCAGAAAGCGGATCTGGACTGGGCATATCCGAGTTATCAGCGTCCGTATAACTGGTTGATCTATACCCGCAGTGGCCGGGGATATGTTGAGCTGGAAGGGCGGCGGCTGAAGTTGCTGCCCGGCAGTATGGTCGTCGTGCCTCTGAACCGTGAGTGCCATTATCACTGTACCGAGCCCATGGAAATCGGGGCCTGTGCATTTACCTTGCAGATGTCACCGGGGGTGGATGTGTTTGACCTTTACCGTGTGCCGGATAATCCGGTTGCGGTGACGGATGAACAGCTATTCAGGGATGTGATTGAGGCAGAGCAAAAGCCGGGCGGCACGCTGCTGGCGATGGGGGCTGTGCTGAGGTTGCTGGCACCGGTGCTGGATGTGGCGGCGACCCGGGGAGAATCCGGTCAGGATGAAGTGAGAATGCAGAAGGTGCTCAGCTACATAGACCGGCATCTGACCCATCTGGATATGACCGATCTGGCATCTCAGTTGGGGTTCAGTGACGGGCATTTCAGCCGCTGGTTCAATAATGTAATGGGGGTGTCTCCAAAGCGTTATGTGATCCAGAAACGGGTGGAGGCCGCCACCAGGTTGCTGCTGTTTGGTGGGCAGAATATTGAAGCGGTAGCACGGCATTGCGGATACGAGGATGCGTTATATTTTTCGAGGATATTCAAAAAATATACCGGATTATCGCCCCGTGAATACCGGAAAATTAAACAGTTTGATTTAGGCAGTCAGTGAGCAATGGCTGCGCGCTGAGTGAGTGCTCTTATGACGGGCAACTTTATTACTGGTGAGGAAAATGATTAATAAAAGCGATGTAACCCGTGACAATATTGTCGATTATCTGCTGGAAGTGTTTGCGGTCCGCGGGCCTGAATCCTATCTGGGTGAGCCGGTGTCTATGGCGGATCACATGGAACAGTCAGCAGCCTGCGCGGTTGAAGACGGTGCGCCGGATTCGCTGGTGATTGCTGCACTGTTACACGATATCGGTCACTTTATCGGTGATTTCCCGCTGGATGCGCTGGAGAATGGAACGGACAATTTGCATGAAGATGCCGGTGGTGCGATTCTGAAGATGTTTTATCCGCCGGAGGTCAGTGAGCCGGTGCGTTTGCACGTTGCTGCCAAGCGTTATCTGTGCACCGTAGATGAAACCTACTATGACCGTTTGTCACCGGCGTCAATTAACTCACTGAATCTGCAGGGCGGAAAAATGTCAGCAGAAGAGGTGGCGGAATTTGAAGCTAACCCGCACCATAAAGATGCTGTGCGGTTGCGGTATTACGATGATGACGGAAAGGTTGCCGGGCGGACAATTCATAAAGTGGCCTACTACCGCCCAATGCTGGAATCATTACGTCTTCAGTAAAAGGGTGAATTTTGAAAACCGAAAAGCCGCGTTTAGCGGCTTTTTTGTGTCTGTACTGAGCCGGCACTGTGAGTCAGGTATTGCATGTTCGGCAATGCAGATTGATGGCTGGATGAAGAGGTTCCGTTAAGGGCAGTGGATTAACGCAGGCTAATCGAATAACAACGTGTTTGGCGCACATTCATATTCAGAGGCTTATGGTCTGGCGCGGGTGACTATAGTCCCGCGCTGGCCGGGTGATTTTAGTGGGGAAATGCCCCGAAATATCCCTGCTGGACGTAAGATATGTGCAGCAAATCAATAATTTAGGGGGGCGGTAGCACAAATGTAGCATTTTTACTGACCATTATGGTGTCAGTTGGACCTGAGTTGTTGATTAAACACTGGTTTTAATGAATACTCTGCTGTGATAGTCCGCTTTGTAACTTTCTGAATATATAAGGTTTTCGCTCAGCTATTTTTGAGTGGGGATATAAGGAAGCAAAATATGCTGCGTAAATTGGCTCTTAGCCTGGCAATTGCCGGAGCAATGAGTAGCACCACAGCCCAGGCTCTGGGACTGGGTGAAATCCAAATTAAGTCGGCGTTGAACGAGCCGTTAAGGGCTGAGATACAACTTCTCCAGGCGCGGCAGTTAAACCCCCAGCAAGTACAGCCAAGAATGGCGGGAATTGATGAATTCGCATTAGCGGGAATCGAGAAACTGCGCTTTCTGACGGATGTACAGTTTAATGTGCAGATCCGGCCTGACGGTAATGGCGTTATTTATCTTTCTTCTGCTGTGCCGGTCAAAGAGCCGTTTCTGAACTTTCTGGTTGAAGTGAACTGGCCAAGCGGACGCCTGGTTCGCGAATATACCGTTCTGCTCGACCCGCCGGTGTATGATCCGACTCCGGCAACTGTTGCCGCGCAACCCCCTAAAATACGTTCTGAGGCAATGACTGCAGCGCCATTGCCCCAGTCTCAGTCCCGGCCTGCTACACCTTCAAAACCTGTTTCTAATATTCAGACCCGTGCGGACGGCAAGTCTGAAGTTTATGTTGATGTCAATGATACCCTCTGGCACATCGCTCAACAGAACCGGCCATCAGACAGCATCTCTGAAGCGCAGATGATGCTCGCGATTCAGCGTAAAAATCCGGATGCATTTTCAAACGGCAATGTTAATCAGCTGAAAGCTGGTGTTGTCCTTAAAATGCCGACAATGGAAGAAGCTAAGAAGCTGACCCCTCAGCAGGCAAAGGAAGAATTCTGGCGTCAGACCGCCGTGTGGAAACAGAGCACAGGTAAGTCGGCAAAAAAGCCACAGCTGGATAGTTCAGATAAAAGTGATGTCAGTGTGAAATCGGCGGCGCCTGCCGATCCGGTGGCGGAGTCAGGCCAGCTTAAAATAGTTGCTTCAGCCTCGGAGAGTGATTCGGCTGCGATGGCGGATGGTCAGAGTGGTGAAATGGCCAAAGCTGATGATTCTGAGCTGGTCGCCAAGAATACCCAGCTGGAAACCGATTTAACTGCTGCACTGGAAACCGTTGATCAGATTCAGCGTGAGAATCAGGAATTGACTGGCCGGGTAGATGCACTTGCCCAGCAGATGGAAAGTTTGCAGCGTTTGCTTGAACTTAAAGATCAACAACTGGCTGCACTTCAGGCTGAGCTGGATGCGGCCAAAAAACAGCAGCTAGATGCTGAGCTGGCAGCGCAGCAGGCTGCTGAAAGCGGTTTAGTGCCGACCATCATGAAAGTGCTGAAAGATTTTGGTTTGTATATTGCCGCCGGCGGTGCCGGATTGCTGGCGCTGATTGCCGGGCTGATTTTCTTCCTGCGTCGCCGTAAAGATAAAGATGAAGAAGCGGGCAGTGAGCTTGAGCAGGCGGTGGCAGATGCTGAAGCCGATATCGGTGATGTTACGGAAGCTACTGAAGACGCCGTGACTGCAGACGCTGAGTCAGTTGCAGACGCTGATGCGGATGTGCCGGACGAGGCTGAAGAACTGGTGGCAATGTCAGATGATGTTGATCTGGATGATCTTGAAGACCTGACTGAGCTGGATCTGGAAATGGATCTTGATGACAGCTTTGCAGAAAACCCGCTGGAAGCGCCTGACGCTGATCCGCTGGATGAAACAATTGATGATCAGGAGTTCGATCTGGGGCTGGGTGATGATGACCTGGATGCGGATCTGGCTGAACTGGATATCGCTGATGTGGAAGAGGCCGTTGAACCGGCTGCTGTCACGGCAGCAGCAGATCCTGCAGACGATGAGTTTGATCTGGATCTGGACATGGATATTGACGAGCCGTTTGCTGCGGCTGCTGAACAGCCTGAAGTCGATGAGCTGTCTGAAGAGCTGGCAGGGCCGGAGGTTGATGACGCCCTGGATGCCATTCTTGATGAGGGTAATGACGCCTCAATCGATGATGTTCTGGCTGAGATCGATGATGATGAGCTGGAATTCACCGCTGAACCTTTGGCTCAGGATACCGAAGATGATATAGCTGATCTGGACGATGTCCTTGCGGAAGCGGGTGGCGATGATCTGGAGTTTACGCCGCAGGCTTTGCCGGATGATGAGCCTGAAGCGGTGGCTGAGGCCGTTGCTGATGACAGCGATGAGCTTGAATTTGATTTGTCTGCCGCTGAAGAGGATGAAGATCTGGTTGATCTTGATTCACTGCTGAATGATGCGCCGCCGGAAGCGCCGGTTGCCGCGCAAGATGAGTCAGTTGATATTGATGATCTTATGGCTGATCTTCAGTCTGCAGATCCGCTGCCGGAAGATGAAGACGACAGTGATATGGTGTCACTGGATGAGTTGTTAGGTGAGTCTTCAGCGCCGGAAGCTGCTTCACCTGTGCCTGAGCATGTGGCCGTTCATCCTGAAGTTGAAAGCCTGCTTGAAGAAGCGGTTGCCGAAAATGATGAAGTGGTGCTGGATGAAACAGCATTTACCGGTGGCTCTGCTGCAGACGAGCTGGAAGCGACGTTCTCTTCGGATCTGGATGCAGATCTTGATTCCGAACTCGAAGCGTTGCTCAGTGGTGATGACAGTGCGTTACCGGCTGGCGGTGATGAGAGTCTTGACGGTATCAGCCTGCTGGATGGCGCTGATGAAGTTGAGACCAAGCTTGATCTGGCCCGTGCCTACATCGATATGGAAGATGTCGACGGTGCAAAAGATATTTTGGCTGAAATTCTGCAGGAAGGCAGTGATAATCAAAAGCAGGAAGCGAACTCTCTGCTGGAATCGCTTGTCTGAGGACAGGATTTTAAGCACTCTGGAAAGTAAGTAAGAATTTATGTCACAACGGGATAACACCCAGCAAGAAGGGGCGACGCAAGTCGCCCCTTATCGTTTTGCGTTATGTGTAGAGTATGCCGGTGGAAACTACCGGGGCTGGCAAATTCAGCCGGAACATAACGTGCCGACCATTCAGGCTGAGGTTGAGGCCGCTCTGAGTAAGATTGCCAACGAACCCGTCAGTGTGGTCTGTGCCGGCAGGACAGATGCCGGGGTCAGTGGTACCTATCAGATTATTCATTTTGATACCTATGCGAAGCGCGATGTTCGCGGCTGGGTGATGGGAACAAACACCAAGCTCCCTGATGATATAGCCATTAAATGGGCCAAGCCAGTTGATGCCACGTTCCATGCCCGTTTTTCTGCGCTTGAGCGGCGCTACCGGTACCTTATATACAGCGCTAAGGTGAAGCCTGCGGTATTGAATAAAGGGGTGACCTGGACGTATAAAAGCCTCAATGTCGATGCCATGCGCGAGGCGGTTCAGCACCTGATCGGCAAACACGATTTTACTTCCTACCGGGCGGTGGGCTGTCAGGCAAAAAGTCCGGTAAGGGACGTCCGGGAGTTCAATGTATACCGTGAAGGGGATCTGATCGTTCTGGATGTGCGGGCGAACGCCTTTTTGCATCATATGATCCGTAACTTCGCCGGTGTGCTGATGACGATCGGGGCGGGTGAGGCCGAGCCGGTATGGGCAAAAGAAGTGCTTGAGGCACAAGATCGCCGTTTGGGCGGCGTCACTGCGCCGCCGTTTGGTCTGTACTTTGTTGATGTGAAGTATCCGGCAGAATATGAGTTACCGGTGTCTGATCTTGGACCGTATTTTTTGTCCTGCTAGTCAGAAAAAACGCTGAGCCAGCCGGTACAGGTGTGCTGTTTCTTTTCCTGTCTGAAACGCGTCTTGGGGCTGTGCTTGGCGGATCTATCTGGTAGTATGTTCGGCTTCATAATTAGATATAAGTTTATTGTGTGATGTGCACGCAGCTTGTGTGCGAATTGTACAGTATTCATGATTTGAGCCTGTCTGGCAGGCTGTGTAACAGACAAGCAGGAGAGCTGCAGTTGGCGGTTGAAACGGCTACTGGCAATTCAGAGCATAATAACATTGGATCCGGTACGGCAGCCCGGGTGAAAATCTGTGGTATTACCTGTCTTGAAGATGCGCTTATGGCCATCGACGCAGGTGCTGATGCGCTGGGGTTCGTATTTTATGCGCCAAGCCCACGCTACGTGAGTCCTGAAACTGCGGCGGAGATTATTCGCCAGCTTCCTCCCTTTGTTACCACGGTTGCGCTCTTTGTTGACGCGCCAGCAGAGGATGTTGCCGCTGTTGTTGAACTGACTCAGATAGACCTTCTGCAATTCCATGGCAAAGAAACCGCCGCCTATTGCGAGCAGTTCAGCCGTCCTTATTTCAAAGCCCTGCGTATGTCCGCTGACATTGATGTCAGTCTGGCTGCTGCTGAGTACCCCTCGGCCCGGGCAATTCTGCTGGATGCTTATCGCAAAGGGGTGCCCGGCGGCACCGGCGAAAGCTTTGACTGGCAACGTATACCTTCAGATCTTCCTAAGCCTTTAATTCTGGCGGGTGGTCTGGACGGGTCCAATATTTATCGTGCTATCACCCAGGTCAGCCCGTTTGCGGTTGATGTCAGTGGCGGGGTAGAGCGAGTCAGGGGGCGAAAGTCGCCTGAGAAAATCAATACCTTTATGAGTGAGGTGGCACGTGCCAACTACAGCTGAACTTGCAATCGCAAAGCAGATGCCTGATCAGGGTGGTCACTTCGGTGACTTCGGTGGTCGTTATGTATCTGAGACCCTGATGGCTGCATTGCAGCATCTTGAACATACTTATGAAACCCTGTGGGCTGATCCTAAGTTTCAGGAAGAATTTGACCGCGATCTGGCACATTATGTTGGCCGTCCGTCGCCACTGTATCATGCGGAGCGTTTGTCCCGTGAGCTGGGCGGCGCGCAGATTTACCTGAAGCGTGAAGACCTTAACCATACCGGTGCCCATAAGGTGAACAATACCATCGGTCAGGCGTTGCTGGCCAAGCACACCGGTAAGCCGCGGATCATTGCTGAAACCGGTGCCGGTATGCACGGCGTTGCCAGTGCCACAGTTGCTGCCCGTCTGGGGCTTCAGTGCCAGGTTTACATGGGTGAGGAAGATGTCCGCCGTCAGGTGATGAACGTCTACCGTATGAAATTGCTGGGTGCTGAGGTTATTTCGGTCAGCTCCGGTACCAAAACCCTGAAAGACGCGATGAACGAAGCCATGCGTGACTGGGTAACCAATGTTGATAATACATTCTACATTATCGGTACCGCTGCAGGCCCGCATCCTTATCCGAAACTGGTGCGTGATTTCCAGTCTGTTATTGGTCGTGAAGCCCGTAAACAGTGTCTTGATCAGGCCGGTAAACTGCCGGATGCGCTGATTGCCTGTGTTGGCGGTGGATCCAATGCCATTGGTTTGTTCCATCCGTTTATTGAAGATGCTGATGTGCGTATGGTGGGTGTGGAAGCGGGCGGTAACGGTCTGGAAACCGGTGAGCATGCTGCGCCACTGACTGCCGGACGTCCGGGCGTACTGCACGGTAACCGTACCTATCTGATGGAAGATGACGCGGGTCAGATCCTTGGCACGCACTCAGTGTCTGCCGGTCTGGATTACCCGGGTGTCGGTCCTGAGCATTCTTATCTTAAGGATATTGGCCGTGCTGAATATACTGCGATCAACGATGACGAAGCGCTGGACGCTTTCCGCCGTCTGACGCTGGTTGAAGGCATTATGCCGGCACTGGAATCCAGCCACGCAATTGCTCAGGCGATGAAGATGGCACCGACGATGGATAAAGATCAGGTTTTACTGGTCAACCTGTCAGGTCGGGGTGATAAAGATATGCATACCGTTGCTGCGATTGATGGTATTAAGGTTTAACAGCGGTTTACGCAGACAGCGAAAGAGTACTGAATATTATGAGTCGTATAAGTTCCTGTTTTGAAAAGTTGCAGGCAGAAGGTCGTAAGGCACTGATTCCTTACGTTACTGCCGGCGATCCGGCCCCGGGTGTTACGCTGCCGTTAATGCATGCGATGGTAGAGTCCGGCGCAGATATTATTGAGCTGGGTGTGCCCTTCTCTGACCCGATGGCTGACGGTCCTGTTATCCAGTTGGCGTGTGAACGGGCCTTGAGTCACAACACCAGCCTGCTGGATGTGCTGGCGGTGGTAGCTGAATTCCGTAAGACAGATCAGACCACTCCGGTCGTACTGATGGGGTACCTGAACCCGATCGAAGTAATGGGGTATGAGGCATTTGCTCAGGCTGCTTCTGACGCCGGTGTCGACGGCGTACTGACCGTCGATCTGCCACCAGAAGAAGCGGTTGATTTCGGCCCGCTGATGAAGGCTAAAGACATTGATGTCATTTACCTGCTGGCACCGACGACTGTTGAATCCCGCATAGAGAAAATCTGTGCCGCGGGCAGTGGTTATGTGTATTACGTGTCGGTTAAAGGTGTGACCGGTTCTGCCAGTCTGGATGTTGATGACGTGGCAAGCCGGTTGGATATCATCCGCAAGCATACAGATATGCCGGTGGGTGTGGGTTTTGGTATCCGTGATGATGCGTCTGCCCGGGCAATTTCTGAAGTTGCTGACGGTGTAATCGTCGGCAGCGTACTGGTTAATAAGATCGCCGAACTGGCTGATCAGCAAGATAAGATTCCTGAAGCAGTGGCTGCAATTACCGGTAGCATGCGTCAGGCCATGGATAAATAAGCCCGCTGAAGAAATGCGGTTAGTGGAGTCATAATGAGTAACTGGCTGGAAAAAATTGTTCCCTCTCTGGCGCGTTCTTCAGAGAAGAAACGTACCAACATTCCTGAAGGTCTGTGGAAGAAGTGTGCAAAGTGTGAATCGGTACTGTACCGCCCGGAACTGGAAAAGAATCTGAGCGTTTGTCCGAAGTGTGATCACCACATGCGGATTGGTGCGCGTCCACGTCTGGAAATGTTCCTGGACGAAGACGGACGTCAGGAAATCGGTGCAGAGGTGACACCGGTTGACCGTCTGAAGTTTAAAGATTCTAAAAAGTATAAAGACCGTCTGGCTGCTGCGCAGAAAGATACCGGTGAGAAAGATGCGCTGGTTGCGATGCGCGGTGAAGTGAACGGCCTGCCGGTTGTGGCGGTTGCATTTGAGTTCCGCTTCATGGGCGGCTCAATGGGTGCTGTGGTTGGTGAGCGTTTTGTGCGTGCTGCTAATGTGGCGCTGGAAGAGGGTATTCCGCTGATCTGTTTTGCTGCCAGTGGCGGTGCGCGTATGCAGGAAGCTCTTTTCTCCCTGATGCAGATGGCGAAAACCAGTGCGGCACTTGAAAAGCTGAAAAATGCAGGCGTACCGTACATTTCTGTGCTGACTGATCCTGTATACGGCGGTGTATCTGCCAGTCTGGCAATGCTGGGTGACCTGAACATCGGTGAACCCCGTGCCCTGGTTGGCTTTGCAGGTCCGCGGGTTATTGAGCAAACGGTACGTGAGAAGTTACCGGAAGGCTTCCAGCGCAGTGAGTTCCTGCTGGAACACGGTCAGGTTGATATGATTATTAACCGTGGCGAGATGCGCGACCGTTTATCTTCTATTCTGCGTATGATGCAGGGTAAGCCGGCAGCATAAGTTGCAGAGGCGAATACTTCGAAGGCCGATTTTGCTTAGCAAGTCGGCTTTCTTGTTTTTAATGGTTTTTTAGCATTGCAGACCGTTTTCAGGTCGTAACTGATGGCAGTGAGTATGTCTGAGCAAACAGCAAATAAAAAAGATCTGGCGCAGTGGCTGAGCTGGATTGAGCAGTCCCATCCCAGTGAAATTGAGCTTGGTCTTGAAAGGCTTAATGAAGTCTACCAGCGGCTGAATCTGGATCTGTCGGTCTCGAAGGTTGTCATTATTGGCGGCACCAACGGTAAGGGCTCAACGGTTGCGATGCTGGACCAGGCATTGCGTGATGCAGGCAAAACCGTTGGTTGCTTTACTTCGCCTCATTTCCTTCGTTACAACGAGCGGATCAAGCTGAACGGTCAGCAGGCGCAGGATGAGGTGCTGGTAAGTGCGTTCGAACGTATTTATGCGGCCTGCGGTGATACTTCGCTGACATACTTTGAATACAATGCGCTGGCGGCTCTGATTGTGTTTGCTGATGCCAAGCCGGATGTCATGCTGCTGGAAGTCGGACTGGGCGGTCGCCTGGATGCAATCAATATTGTCGATGCGGATATCTCTGTGGTTACAACGGTCGCTGTCGATCATATTGACTGGCTGGGTGATGACCGCGAAAAAATCGGTTATGAGAAAGCCGGTATATACCGAAGCGGACGGCCGGCGGTATGCGGTGATCCGGATGCGCCGAAAATGCTGCTCGATTACGCCGCTGAAATTGGCGCTGAACTGTGCGCCCGCGGCGATGATTTTCAGCTGACTGAACACGCTGACGGCCGCTGGGACTGGCAGGGGAAGTCTGCCACTGGTGATGTTGTCAGTTATAAAGGGTTGCCGGATATAAATTTACCGAAACCAAATGCGGCAGTTGTGATCCAAGTACTGCAGTTGCTTGGGGTGTCGCCTGAGGAAGGTGAGCTTGCGGCCAGCCTGGCAGCAGCATCGCTGACCGGCCGCTTGCAGCGCATAGAGCGCCACGGCTGTCAGTATACGCTGGATGTGGCGCATAATCCGCAAGCAGCTGAATACGTTACCCGACGGCTGAATACTGAACCCTGTTCAGGTAAAACCTGGATGGTGCTGGGGATGCTGGCAGATAAGGATATTACCGAGGTGCTTGGTCACCTTAAAGATTTAGCGGATCAGTGGTTGCTGGTAACGCTTGATGTTCCCCGGGGGCAGACAAGTGCAGCCCTGGCTGAAATGCTGCAGCAGCAGGGGGTCGCCAGCGACCGTCAAACTGCTTATGATAGTGTGGCGCAGGCGCTGGAAGGGCTTGTGCCTCAGTTGAGCACCGGTGATCGGGTTGTGATTGCCGGCTCATTCTTTACCGTCAGTGGTGCGCTGGCGGCACTTGAACTGGAAGGCTAGTGTGACAGATGTGCTTAAACAGCGCCTGGTAGGTGCAGTCATCGTAATACTGGCAGCGGTTGTGCTGCTGCCGGTGCTGTTCGACGGTGCCGGTTATAAAGAACGGCATCTGGATAGCCGTATTCCTGCGGAACCAGAGCTGGCTGAGGTGATTATCAGTGAGCCGGAGAACGAGCGCTTGCCGGATACCGACGAGCCTGCGGAACCGCAGCCTGCGGTTACCATTAAAGCCAAGCCTGCTGTGCTGGCCGAACAGGTAGAAAAAGTTGCCCCTGAAATTGATTTGAGCACCGATACGCCCACGCTGGATGCAGAGGGTGTGACGGTTGCCTGGACCCTGCAGTTGGCCAGCTTTAAAGATGAAGATAATGCCAAAGCGTTACGCCGCCAGCTTATTAAGGCGGGTTATAAAGTATATACCCGTAAAAATGGCAGCCTGATTAAGGTGTTTGTCGGGCCGGATGTGCAGAAAACCAGGCTCGAGTCGCTGCAGGGCGGGATCAAGGAGCAGTTTGGTCTCGACGGTATAATCGTGCGTTTTACCACCCGATAGGCATTGGGTAATGTCGCAGGCTCTGGTAGAATCCGCGGCATTGCAGATAACAGGCTGTTTCAGCCTACTGACAGTCCCTTTAACAGGGCTTGGATAACTGATTGTTATGACACTGAACTGGGCCGACTGGGCAATTGTCGGTATCGTTGTTTTGTCGGGTCTATATAGCTTGCGCGGTGGTTTCGTAAAGGAAGCCCTGTCGCTGGTCACCTGGGTTGCCGCATTCGTTATCGCGCGTCTTTTTGCTCCTTCTATGAGCACCTTGCTGGATGATTTTATCAGTACACCTTCAGTACGCATCGGCGGGGCTTTTATCCTTTTATTTGTCGCTACCCTTATGGTGGGCGCTATTCTTAATAATCTGATCGGAATGCTAGTAGAGGCGACCGGTCTGAGTGGCACGGACCGCATTCTGGGCGTAGGCTTTGGAGTGGTACGTGGCGGATTAATCGTTGTCGTGCTGGCGGCGTTACTGGTGCGTTCACCGGTCGTCAGTGATCAGTGGTGGAATGAGTCCCAGCTAATTCCCCACTTCCTGTTGCTTGAAACCTGGACCCGGGACACAGCCACTGATATTGGCTCGCTGATCTGGAATATAGGTGTCGACGGGATCAATAATAATTAACTTTGCTGTAATTGCTTAGCTGAGGTGTCTTAAATGTGCGGTATTGTTGGCGTGGTTGCCAAGTCCTATGTAAACCAGACGATTTTTGATGCACTGACAGTGCTCCAGCACCGTGGCCAGGACGCCGCAGGTATGGTGACCTGCGACGAGGATCGTTTTTTTCTGCGTAAGGATAATGGTTTAGTCAATGAGGTTTTCCGTACCCGGCACATGAAGCGCCTGGTAGGTAATCAGGGTATCGGTCACGTCCGGTACCCGACGGCGGGCAGCTCAAGTTCTGCAGAAGCTCAGCCGTTCTATGTAAACTCTCCTTACGGGATTGCGTTAGCGCATAACGGTAACCTGACCAATGCTGAGCAACTGGCTGAGCAGATGCGCAATGAGAATCTGCGTCATATTAATACAACGTCTGATTCTGAAATTCTGTTAAATATCTTTGCCCATGAATTGCAGCAAATCGGTAAGCGGGTACCTACCGCAGACGATATTTTCACGGCAGTGAAAGCCGTGCATGAGCGTTGCATCGGCGGTTACGCAGTGGTTGCTGTTATTACCGGTTATGGCATCGTTGCCTTCCGGGATCCTAACGGTATCCGTCCACTGGTATACGGTAAGCGCGAAACGCCGAACGGTACTGAGTTTATGGTTGCTTCAGAATCTGTTGCACTGGATATTTCCGGTTACACACTGGTGCGTGATATTGCCCCGGGTGAAGCAATCTACATTTCTCAGGAAGGCGAAGTGAGTACGCTGCAGTGTGCGCCGAAAGCTGATTTTGCCCCGTGTCTGTTTGAATACGTGTATCTGGCGCGTCCTGACTCCATTATGGATGAAGTGAACGTATACAAGTCGCGCATGCGTATGGGTGAAAAACTGGCTGAGAAGGTCATGCGTGAGCGTCCGGATCATGACATCGACGTGGTGATTCCGATTCCGGATACCAGCCGAACTTCTGCACTGGAAATGGCCCATCATCTGAACGTGAATTTCCGGGAAGGTTTTATTAAGAACCGTTACATTGGCCGTACGTTTATTATGCCGGGTCAGGAAATGCGTGAGAAGTCTGTGCGCCGTAAGCTGAACCCGATTGAGCTGGAATTCAAAGACAAGGTGGTCATGCTGGTTGATGACTCGATTGTTCGCGGTACCACGTCCCGGCAGATCGTTGAGATGGCCCGGGATATGGGTGCGAAAAAGGTGTACTTTGCCTCTGCAGCGCCAGCTGTCCGTTTCCCGAACGTATACGGTATCGATATGCCTTCAGTGGACGAGCTGATCGCCCATGACCGGACCGATGATGAAGTCGGTGAACTTATCGGTTGTGACTGGATGCTGTATCAGGATCTTGATGATCTGAAAGAATGTGTCCGCGCCGGTAACGAAGAAATTAACAATTTCGACAGTTCAGTGTTTAACGGTGAGTACATCACCGGTGACATTGATCAGGCGTATCTGGACCGTATCGAAGCCAAACGTAATGATGCTGCTAAAGCGGGTAAAGATACCAAAGACGGTAATGATTCCACTGATCTGCTAACCAAGATCAGTTAACAGGGTTACCGGCGTCAGCGCCGGTTCCGTCAGTGCAGAGGAGTGACCGGTTAGCCGGACACTCCTTTTTACATTTAAGGGGCACCGTATCGTCTGTCGGTGCTGTCATGCCAGGATTAAAGTCTCCGTTTATGAAGATTGTTTTAGCGCCGATGGAAGGGGTTGTGGACGCCACAATGCGCCACATGCTGACAGATATCGGTGGTGTTGATCAGTGCGTTACCGAATTCGTGCGGATCTCTGACCGTCTGTTGCCGCGTAAAGTGTTTCACCGGCTGTCGCCTGAACTGCTGAACGGCGGTAAAACTGCCAGTGGTGTGCCGGTCATTGTTCAGTTGCTGGGCAATCATCCGGAAATGATGGCCATGAATGCCTGTCGTGCGGCGAAGCTGGGTGCGCCGGGTATTGATCTGAATTTTGGCTGTCCGGCAAAAACTGTCAATAAAAACCGGGGTGGGGCGGTTTTGCTGCAATTCCCGGAAGAGATTTACAGCATCATTAAAAAGGTCCGTCAGGAAGTGCCGGCGGATGTGCCTGTCACCGCTAAGATGCGACTGGGTTTTGCGGATAAGTCGCTGGCACTTGAAAATGCACGGGCCATTGCTGATGCTGGCGCTGATGGTCTGGCAGTCCATGCGCGGACCAAAGTTGAAGGCTATAAACCGCCTGCGCACTGGGAATGGATAGCCCGCATCCGTGAGGCTGTTGATATCCCTGTTACCGCCAATGGTGAAGTCTGGGATTATCAGGATTATCTGAAGTGCCGCGAGGTCAGTGGCTGTGATGATGTCATGATCGGGCGGGGGCTGATTGCTTCACCGGACCTGGGCCTGATGATTAACAGCCACAATCGCGGTGAAGATTTTCAGGCGATGAGCTGGCCCTGTATGCTGTCAGTGTTAGAGGATTATCTGGAGCGGGTCGTCGTGCAGATGGCGCCTAAGTATGTTCATGGCCGGCTTAAACAGTGGTTGAAAATGATGCAGCGGCGTTATCCTCAGGCAGAACAGATGTTGCTCGAAATGCGTACCCTGAAAGAGGTGGGGGAGGTTCGCAGTTTTCTGCAGGCGTATAAAGCGCAGGCGGTTTGATCCGTATCGGGTCACGGAGTTCTCCGTGGCCTTCAGACATGCCGTTTTACGACGGCCGAAACTCATCCAAAAGTCGAAATATTCGGCGTTTGTAATCCGTTGATTTTATTGATCCAGCGCTATAGACAGCATATCCCGTGGCTTGCAGTACCCAATCTGTGATGTAAGTAGATTGTTCAGGGCACCCGACAAAAGTAGTATTCGCAGAATACCCATTTGTCTGATTACGACAACAAGAATTAGTTCCGGCGCGGGTAATTTTTTCGCTGACATGAGTAGCATAAAGAGGTTCTATGAAAGTCTCCCATAAAATTGCAGTGGTAGCATCGGCTGTTGTTGCGGTTATTTTTACCATTTTTTCCTGGTTTCAGTATGCGTCAGTGAGGGATTCACTGTATAGCACCGCAGCGAGTAATACCCAGGAAGCAACACAGGCATTGTCGGCCCAGATTACTAACTGGCTGAATGCCAAGCTGGCACTGATCGATATGACCGCTCAGGTAATTGATGCTGAATTTACGCCTGAGGCCATTCAGCAGACATTTGATGCGCCGATCCTGAAGCGTGAGTTTGAGTTGATCTTCGGTGGTCTGGCAACAGACGGCAAGCGGATAACCAATGATTCGAGTTGGAATCCTGCCGGCTGGGATGCCCGTAAACGTCCGTGGTATCCGTATGCGCAGGAGCATAACCGGGCAGTACTGACAGCGCCGTATAATGACGCTGCTTCCGGGTTGCTGCTGGTATCAGCTGTCACCAAGTTTACCGATAACGGAGCCTTTAAGGGGGCTTTCGGCGGTGATCTGAGCTTGCAGGTCATTTCTGATGCGGTGAATACCCTGAATTTCAACGGCGCGGGCCATGCATTCTTACTGGATAGCAACGGCAGCATTATCAGCTATCCGGGCGGTGAGTTTGACGGCAAGCAATTGTCAGATATTTTCACGGCTGATCAGCCACAGCTGAACAATCAGCTGCAGGAAGTAAGCTTTAAGGGTGAAGCGGTCCTGACCTCATTCACCAAGCTGGAAGGGCTGTACGGCAGTGACTGGCTGATCGGCGTTATTCTGGAAAAAGACATTGTCATGGCAGAAGCTACCGCGCTGGGCGTACGGGCGTTAATCGTCACCGTGCTGAGCGTGCTGATCTGTTCTGTTGTGCTGTATATGACAACAACCCGTCTGCTGACGCCGTTGCAGAATCTACGGGAGTCACTGATTGATATTAATTCCGGTGAAGGTGACCTGAGACACCGTTTGTCCGTGGACAGTAAAGATGAGTTTGGTCAGGTATCAGTCGACTTTAACGAGTTCGTATCGCACCTGCAGGCACTGATTCAGGATGTCAAAACCACCTCTACGGATATTCTGACGAGTACGGAGCTGACAGCCGGTTCGGCCAATGAATCCGTATCCCGTCTGACGCAGCAACTGAGCGAACTGGATCAGTTGGCGGCGGCAATGCATGAGATGTCAGCGACGGCTCAGGATGTTGCCCAGCACGCCCAGCATACCGCTGATGCGGCCAATCAGGCTGATCAGGCTGCAGAGCAGGGTGCCGGCATTGTTTCCCAGACGACGTCTTCTATCGAGAAGCTGGTCGTTGATATGGATAACGCGGTGAACACCATCAATGAGCTGGCAGATTTCAGTAATAACATAGCCTCTATTCTGACCGTTATTACCGGTATTTCTCAGCAAACTAACCTGTTAGCACTTAACGCGGCGATTGAGGCTGCGCGGGCGGGTGAAGCTGGCCGTGGATTTGCCGTGGTGGCTGATGAGGTGCGTGCGCTGGCTTCCCGGACTCAGCAATCCACTGAAGAAATTCAGGAGATGATCGATCAGCTGCAGAACGGTGTAACCAATGCAGAGCAGACCATCAGTCAGGGCCGTAACATGGCCAGTGAAACCAGTGAGCTTGCCAGTGAGGCCAATGGTGCACTGCTGAATATCCGTGACAGTATCCGCAGTATCAGTGAAATGACCATTCATATTGCAACGGCGGCGGAAGAACAGAGTGCAACGGCTGAAGAGATTAACCGTAACACGACGAATATCCGTGATATCAGCCAGACGGTGTCCGACAGTGCTAATGAGCAGTCTCAGCTGTGTCACGGCATGGTTGAACTGACCCAGAAACAGGATGCGGGTCTTAATCAGTTCAAAGTGTAAACATCCGGAATTAAAACAAGCGCCTCAGGGCGCTTTTTTTATATCTGCCAGTCTTAAATGTCCAGGTCTTCTTCTTTGACGCTGAAGCGCCCCAGATCATTGGTGATTTCAACGTCCGGGCTGGCGGTCGGAATTTTGAAATCGTATACCCGTTGCCATTCAGTGCAATCCGGTGTCCGTTCCCAGACTGTGCCAGCGTTATATTCAAGCAGAGATTGAAGAGAAGGGTCCAGGTTGGTGATTTTGTCCATCGGAACCGTTGCCATGTTGGCAATGTCATCTTCAAGGTATTCAGGGGCTTCGTAGCCTGTATATAAGCGCCATCCGGTATCGTTCAGATGTTCAGGTACAGTTTTGTACATGAAGCGAACCGGCAGCTTTTCATCAAAAATCATCCGCGAGGCAAGTACCAGATATCCGTTTTTGGTTTGATTGGTTTCCGGATTTTGTGTGTCGCTGGTTGTCATGCGCAGATCCTGTCAGTTAAAAAGGAGCGCATTATAGCCTGTCCGGATGGATGAGTTTAGCCCTGGGTCTCCCCGAAAGGGGGGTACAAAGTATGATTATGAAAATAAATGGCGTAATGCATATTTATGACTTGGTTTGTTGTCATCATGTATTTATGCTGTTTGGTTATGAACCCGTTGAAAGATTCATCCGTTCCCGGCCGCGAATCATCCGTTATCAGTGAGGAAGTGGCCACCGTTTCTTCATTCTGGCGGCCATTGTTGCTGCTGGCAGGCTGGTTATCACTGATTCTCGGCGTGATTGGTATCTTTCTGCCATTGCTGCCGACGACACCATTCCTGCTGCTGACAGCGACCTGCTTTGCTAAATCATCGCCGCGGTTTCATGGCTGGCTGATGAGTCATCCGAAACTCGGGCCGCCCATACGGGACTGGCAAGAGTACCGCTGCATTGTTCCTGCCACCAAGCGCCTTGCAACCGTGCTGATCGTGCTTAGCTTCAGTGTTTCGACTTTTATAGTTAAGTACCTGATTCTGAAGGTCATGCTGGTAACAATGATGTGTGGCTTACTGGTCTTTATCTGGCGCACCGCTGACGGGCCGTCCGAGTAATTTTTTCCTGACTTTAATTGCGCTGAATCAGGCCCTGGCGGTTTGTTACTGATGGACTGCGGGGTATAATCCCGGCTCGCTAAATTTCAGTTGGATTATGACATGTCTGCTCTGGACGAGATTAAAGAATTTCTTGCCTGTGAAACCCCTGATAGCTGGATTCAGGCTGCGCTTGAGCAGCAGGATCTGTTGCTGATTGATCATGCTCACTGTGAAAAGAAAGCGGCATCCACGGCGATGACGCTGATGTTTCGTTACGTTGATAACAGTGACTTGCTGAATAAAATGTCCCGGCTGGCCCGTGAAGAGCTGATTCATTTTGAACAGGTGCTGGCGCTGATGGAAGACCGGGGTATCCAGTACTGTCATCTGAGTTCAGCCCGCTATGCCGGTGGATTACGTGAGCATGTACGGACCAGTGAGCCTGGCCGGTTAATTGATATTTCTATTATCGGTGCATTCATTGAGGCCCGTTCCTGTGAGCGTTTTGCCAAACTTGCGCCGTATCTCGATGATGAGCTGGCAAAGTTTTACCGCTCTTTGCTGAAGTCCGAAGGGCGTCATTACCAGGATTATCTGAAACTCGCGGAAGATGCAGCAGGCGAAGATATCAGTGAACGGGTGGCGATGTTCCGTGAAGCTGAGCGTAACCTGATCGAGTCGCCGGATACTGAGTTCCGCTTCCACAGCGGTGTGCCTTCAGCCGCATAATGATCCAGCAGTGATTAAAAAAAAACCGGCTATGTGCCGGTTTTTTTATGATCAGTGATCTGTAATGGGGAAGCTAATGAGGGCTTCGCCTGCTTCGGTGCATTCCAGATACCAGCCCTGCGTATCCCAGTCACCCAGGACTATGCGTCGCCGCTCCTGAGCCTCTTCGTGAACAGCCGGGCGGTGGGTGTGGCCGTGGATGAGCAGGCTTACGTCTGCGTCAGTCATGGCCTGTGCCACTGCCTGCGGATTCACATCCATGATGGTCATAGATTTTTCGGCATTTTTGTTCTGGCTCGCCGCCCGCAGCTGGCGGGCAATTTCCAGCCGCTCGGCAATGCTTTTACTGAGGAAGTCATCCTGCCACTGCGGGTTGCGCAGCAGTTTGCGGAATTCCATGTATTCATGGTCATCGGTGCAAAGCTGGTCGCCATGCATGAGCAGGGCGCGTCCGGCAGGGAGGTCAACGGTAATGGCTTCCGGTAACAGGGTGCAGCCAGTCAGGTCGGCAAAGGTCTGCTGAACCAGAAAGTCTCTGTTGCCGTGCTGAAAAAACAGTTCGGTCCCCTGATCGTGTAAATCCCGTAAGGCTGAAATGACCTGTTGCATATCCCCGGGGATTGCATCGTCACCTATCCAGGCTTCGAACAGGTCGCCAAGAATATACAGCTGCTGGCACTCTCCGGCCTCACTGTTCAGGAACGTCAGTAACGCCCGGGTAAGGTCCGGGCGTGAGGCCTGCAGATGCAGGTCGGAAATAAACAGGCAGCGCATGTTATTCGTCGACGTCGATCTCTTCCAGATCCGGCAGGTCGGCAATGGATGCCGACTTGATGATTACGTCTTCAGTCGGAACATCCTGGTGGCCGGCACGGAAAGTGGTGGTCACCGCTTTGATCTTGTCTACCGCATCAAAACCGTCTACCACTTCCGCGAATACTGTGTAACCCCAGCCTTCCATTGTTTTAGCGGTGTGATCCAGGAAGGTGTTGTCGCTAACGTTGATAAAGAACTGAGCAGATGCGCTGTGCGGGTCCATTGTGCGGGCCATAGCAACTGTGTATTTTTTGTTGCTCAGACCGTTGTCAGCTTCGTTTTCGATGCTGTCAGCGTTTTCTTTGCTGACCATACCCGGTTCGAAACCGCCGCCCTGAATCATAAAGCCATCAATAACACGGTGGAAGATTACACCGTCGTAGAAGCCTTCTTTAACGTATTTTTCAAAGTTAGCGGCTGTTTTTGGCGCTTTCTCATGGTTCAGTTCCAGGGAAATGTCCCCGAAGTTAGTCTGCAGAACGATCATGGCTTTAATTACCTTTAAACCTAATAAAACAAAGCAGGGATTATACGTCAGGCAATGGGCTGCGTCAGGTGAAAATTAATGCAGCTGAATGCTGAGTGATGTGGCAGTTGACCTGAGGCTGATTTATAATGCTGCTCACTTTTGTGCCTGGCTGTAGCCAGGTGAATACAATAACGGAATCAAAGACGTACTATGAGTAATAACGACGCTTCGACAACAAATACACCGCCGACGAACTTTATCCATCAGATCATTGAACAGGATATCCAGGAGGGTCGGAACGGTGGCAAGGTTGTTACGCGTTTCCCGCCTGAGCCAAACGGTTATCTGCATATTGGTCATGCCAAATCTATCTGTCTGAATTTCGGCACGGCTGAAAAATACAATGGCGAGTGTAATCTGCGTTTCGACGATACCAACCCTTCCAAGGAAGATCAGGAATACGTAGATGCCATTAAAGAAGATGTGCAGTGGTTAGGCTTTAAGTGGGCTGGCGAAGTACGTTATGCGTCTGATTATTTCGATCAGTTCTATGCCTGGGCGCAGCACCTGATCCGCAATGGCAATGCTTATGTCTGTGACCTGTCCCCGGAAGAAGCCAGTGAATACCGTGGCTGGGCGACTAAGCCAGGTAAGAACAGCCCGTTCCGTGAACGCAGTGCTGAAGAAAGTCTGGATCTGTTGGAACGCATGAAACAGGGTGAGTTTGAAGAAGGCAGCCGGGTACTGCGTGCCAAGATCGACATGACCTCTTCAAACATGAATCTGCGGGATCCGATTCTGTACCGTATTCGCAAGCAGTCGCACCATCAGACCGGTGACAAATGGTGCATCTATCCGAACTATGATTTTGCGCATGGTCAGGAAGATGCTATTGAAGGTGTCACGCATTCGATCTGTACCCTGGAATTTGCTGATCACCGTCCATTGTATGAATGGTTCATTGAGAATCTGCCCGTACCGAGCAAGCCGCGTCAGTACGAGTTTGGCCGTCTGAATATTAACTACACAGTCACCAGTAAGCGTAAGCTGAAACAGCTGGTGGATGAAGGTGTGGTAAATGGCTGGAATGATCCGCGGATGCCGACAATCTCCGGTATGCGTCGTCGTGGCTACTCTGCGCAGGCCGTGCGTAATTTCTGCGACAGTCTGGCTGTTGCCAAAACTGACGGTGTTGTTGATATGGCGCAGTTTGAGTTCTTTGTCCGTGAAGACCTTAATGAAAACTCTGCCCGTGCTATGTGTGTCCTTAACCCGCTGAAAGTGGTTATTACCAACTTCCCGGAAGGTGAAGTGGAGATGATGACTGCGCCGGCGCACCCGCAAAAAGAAATGGGTAGCCGCAGCCTGCCGTTCACCCGCGAAATCTATATCGACCGGAATGACTTCAATGAAGACAGCACCCTGTCCCGTAAGAAGTTCAAAAAGCTGGTACCGGGTGACTTTATGCGCCTGCGCAGCGCCTATGTCATTAAAGCAGAAGAAGTGATTAAAGATACGGACGGTGAGGTAACCGAAATCAGAGCGACACTGGTACCGGGGACTGTGGGTGAAAACCCGCCAGCTGAAATGAAGCCGCGGGGTGTTATGCACTGGGTATCCGCGACTCAGGGTAAGCAGGTTAAAGTCCGTGTTTATGACCGGCTGTTCAGTGTTGAAAAACCAAACGATGATGACTTCCTGGCGGACATCAATCCTGATTCCTATATGGAACTGGATAATTGCTGGGCTGAGCCGGATCTGATTAATGCTGAGCCGGAAACGGTTTTCCAGTTTGAGCGTGAGGGCTACTTTGTGGCAGACCGTTACGACCACGATGTCACCACACCGACATTTAATAAGACCATCGGCTTGAAAGACAGCTGGGTGAAGAAGTAATCTAGACTTTGCTAAAAAACGGCTTTTTAGCCGTTTTTTTATGCCTGCCGCGCTGGTCAGACCTGCCCGGCGCTGAATATCTTGTTTTGAGTCAGGAGTGCGTTTTGACCGATCCTATGATGCATCAGACCGATGACGGTTTTACTGAGCAACAGTTAGAAGGTCTTTATAAAGCTATATACACGCGTAGGGATGTACGGGGGCAGTTTAAACCGGATCCGATTCCTGCGGATGTGCTGGGGCGGATCCTTGACGCGGCACATCATGCGCCCTCTGTGGGGTTTATGCAGCCGTGGAATTTCATGCTGATCCGTTCTGAAGCAGTAAAGCGGGGCGTGCAGACGTTATTTGCCAGGGCAAATGAAGAAGCGGCACAGATGTTCGAGTCTGAAAAGGCCCGGCTGTATCAGCAGCTGAAACTCGAAGGGATAATGGCGTCCCCACTGAATATCTGTATTACCTGTGATTCGGAAAAAGCCGGTCCTGTCGTGCTGGGCCGTACCCATGATAAAGCGATGGATCTCTACAGCACAGTATGTGCGGTACAGAATCTGATGCTGGCGGCCCGGGCGGAGGGAGTGGGCACTGGCTGGGTAAGTATTTTTGACAAAGATGAGCTGAAAAAGCTGCTGAATCTCCCCGAGCATGTTACCCCTGTTGCGTATCTTTGCCTGGGGTACGTTGATTTCTTTTATCAGAAGCCCGAGCTTGAAAGTGTTGGCTGGCGAAAACGGCTGGCTGTTGAAGAGCAGGTGATGTTTGACCGTTGGGATAATCTTGAATCAGATAATGCAGAGAATCAGGCGCTTCTCGATGAGCTGGCTCGGCGAAGCGAAAACGAATAAAGATTGCTTCAGCAAGTCCGTTGCTGATATGGCATAGTAATATATCTGTTTTAGATCATTAATTATATTCGGAAGTCGCTGTGTCGAATCAATCAGATAACACCAATACGCAGAAGCAGAATCCTGCAGTAACAGATAAAACCCGTGGCCGTCTCACGACACGGACCATTGCCATGCCTAATGATACCAACCCGGCGGGGGATATCTTCGGTGGCTGGGTGTTGTCACAAATGGATATGGCGGCGGGTATCTGCGCCGGCCAGCGGGCTCAGACCCGGGTAGTCACCGTGGCACTGGACAGTATGAGCTTTATCCGTCCGGTGAAGGTAGGGGACATTCTGGGGGTCTATACCGAGACGCTGTCAGTGGGGCGTACGTCTATGCAGATTCACGTTGAAGCCTGGGTGCGCCGTGGCCGTATCGGTCTGCGTGAAAAAGTGACCGAGGCGATCTTTAAGTTCGTTGCTATTGATGACGATGGCAATCCTGTACCGGTGCCGGCAGAGGATGAGTTGCCTGAATATGTGTTAGGGGATCATGAGTTCTGAGCACTGGGTTCTGAGCCATCAATAAAAAAGCCTGTGATTGTCACAGGCTTTTTTGATGGTGCAGTTGAAGCTGTTATACCTGAGCTTCGGCTTCCAGAATGCTGCCGCCGGCTTCACCGTTCGCCATCTGACCGATTTCTTTATCAATAAAGAACAGGCCTTTACCGTCTTCACCGATAATTTCAATTTTGTCCAGGATACCTTTGAACAGCTTTTCTTCTTCGTGCTGCTCGGCAACATACCACTGCAGGAAGTTAAAGGTTGAATAATCCTGGTTGCTGAATGCGGTGTGGGCCAGTTCGTTGATCTTGCGGGTGATCAGGCATTCATGTTCGTAAACTTTTTCAAACAGATCTTTGATAGATGTAAATTCTTCAACCGGTGCGTCAATCGCGCCAACTCTTGCCATTGCGCCGGTTTCATTAACATAGGTGAACAGGCGCTTCATGTGCTGCATTTCTTCGTCAGCATGGATCATCAGGAATGCTGCGCAGCCATCAAAGCCTTTGGATTCAGCCCACGAGCTCATCTGCAGGTACATATTTGATGAGTAAAATTCGAGATTGATCTGGCTGTTAAGTTTCTCAAGCATGGATGGGCTGAGCATGGTTATGTCCTTGATACAGAATTAAAAACTGATTATATCGCAATTGGCTTGCAGAGCCATTTTTTTGCTTTGGCTGAGCGGGCACATTTCTGGCACAGATACTCACTGTGGCGGGTAACGGCTGCCAGTTCATCAAAGTGTTTGGCTATGTTGTCTTTGTTGAGTTTGCAAAGGCTTTTTGGCTTAAGTGAAGATGACAAGATACTTACCTGCTGGCTGAGCGGGATATGCGAAAGCCGGGATTATATTTGTAATTGAGAACGTTTTGCAATTGAACTTCTTTCAGCTTGAGGGTCGCGTTAAGTTTGTGCTGCAGGAGTGATGCAAGTGTTTGATCTGCGTGTAAAGAAATACGGCTAATCGGGTGCATGGCGGCTAATTTTCTTTATAATGTTCAGCTCAATTCGAACTGTCTAGTTATAAGCGAAATCAAATGCTACAAATCTATAACACCCTGACGAAAGAGAAAGCGCCTTTTCAACCGATAGAAGCAGGCAAGATCAAGATGTATGTCTGTGGAATGACAGTGTATGACTACTGTCACATCGGTCACGCCCGGGTGATGGTGTCATTTGATTTGATTACCCGTTACCTGCGGTCCCGTGGCTGGGAAGTAGAATACGTGCGCAACATTACAGATGTTGATGACAAGATCATCAACCGGGCGGCGGAAAATGGCGAACCGGCCATCGATCTCTCTGAGCGCATGATTGCGGCGATGCATGAAGACGAAGCCAAGCTGAATGTGCTGCGTCCTTCTCAGGAACCTAAGGCAACGGCACACATCGACAGCATTCAGGAGCTGATCCGGACGCTGATCGACAAAGGTTTTGCTTATGCCTGTGATAACGGTGATGTGTATTACCGGGTCGAAAAATTTGCCACCTACGGCCAACTGACCAACAAAAATGTTGATGAGCTGCGCGCCGGTGCCCGTATTGAAGTGAACGATGCGAAAGAAAGCCCGCTGGACTTTGTGCTCTGGAAAGGTGCGAAGGAAGGTGAGGTTAGCTGGGAATCCCCGTGGGGTGCAGGCCGTCCCGGCTGGCATATCGAGTGTTCAGCAATGTCTAAATGCTGCCTGGGTGACACCTTTGATATTCACGGTGGTGGTCCGGATTTACCCTTCCCACACCACGAGAATGAAATTGCCCAGTCGGAAGCCGCAAATGGCGTGAAATACGTTAATACCTGGATGCACGCCGGCGCTGTGCGGGTCAATTCAGAGAAAATGTCTAAGTCTCTGGGTAACTTCTTCACCATCCGTGACGTACTGGAAAAGTATGATGCTGAAGTGGTGCGGATGTTCCTGTCTTCCGTACACTACCGCAGCTATATTGATTATTCAGAAGAAAGTCTGAAGGAAGCGCGCAGTAAGCTGGACCGTTTCTATCAGGCGCTGAATGATGTTGACGCAGGTGAGCCGGCACAGGAAAACGATTACCAACAGCGTTTTGATGCTGCCATGGATGATGACTTTAATACCCCGCAGGCATTCGCAGTGATGTTTGAACTGGTCAATGAGCTGAACACTGCCAAGCGTGAAAATGCGGATAAAGCCGCCGCTCTGGCCGCTCAGCTGAAGCAATTAGGCGGTGTTCTGGGTCTGCTGCAGCAGCGTCCGGCTGACTTCCTGCAGGGAGAGGCAAAAGAAGGTGGGCTGAGTAACGATGCGATTGAAGCGATGATTCAGCAGCGTGCTGATGCCAAGGCCGATAAGGATTATGCTGAATCTGACCGGATTCGTGACGAACTGGCCTCCCAGGGGGTTATTCTTAAAGACTCCCGTGAAGGTACCAGTTGGTACCGGGAAGGTTAAATTAACCCTGTAATCTTAAAAAGGCAGAGCTAACCCTCTGCCTTTTGTGTATCTGGAGTATCGCTTGTTCGCAAAGGATATTAGCTTAGTCATTTTTTGTAAGCGTCCGGCACCTGGTCAGGGGAAGCAACGTCTGGCGGCCAGTGTTGGCCGGACTGCTGCATTTCAGGTGGCTGAAGCCTTGCTGGATTGCGTGCTGGAAGATGCGGCTCAGTGGCCTGGCACGGTTGTATTATCACCTGCCAGTGAATCTGATGCTGAATGGGCCGCAGGGCAGGCCGGAGGAAACTATAAAGTTGTGCCGCAGTCTGAAGGTAATCTGGGTGAGCGTATTCTTGCGGTAGATGCTCAGCTGCGTGATGAAGGGCATCACAGGATTGTTTATATCGGCAGTGATGCGCCGGAGCATAATCAGGAAGTGTACGAACGGCTTGCTGTTCTGATGTCCGATCATGATGTGGTGCTGACACCGGCAGGAGATGGCGGCGTGACGGCAATGGGTTCAGCGGTTGGCTGGGGTGAGCTGGAAACCTTGCCCTGGAGTACTGATCAGTTAGGAATGGCGTTAAAGCGTCAGTCAGAATCTGCAGGCTTATCAGTGGGGTGCACCCCGGTCTGTTATGATGTTGATCAGCTGAGTGATCTGCAGCGCTTACAGAAAACTTTACGAGATGATCCGCGGCCGGCGCGCCAAACGCTGTTGCGGATAACCGGTCAATTGCTGGAGGAGCATGACGGATGGAAGTAATTCGCAGTCGTAGCTGGTATCAGACTGAGGACGGTACCGCACGGGGTTATATTGCACCGCATGAGCTGAAAGAGCTCTGGTTTCATACGGGCACAGCCTGCAATTTAAGCTGTGATTTTTGTCTGGAAGGTTCCGGGCCCGGTGATAAGCGGCTTGAGCTGATTAAATTGGTGGATGCTGAGCCGTATATCCGTCAGGCGGTAGTCATGGGCGTACAGCAGTTTTCGTTTACCGGCGGCGAACCGTTCCTGGCCAAAGATCTGGTCAGGATACTTCAGGCTGCCGCTGAGCATGCGCCGTGTCTGGTGCTGACAAACGGCACTGATGCATTACAGAAGCGCATTGAGCAGCTGGATGTGTTGCATGACGCCAAATACCCGGTCAGTTTTCGGGTAAGCATTGATTCCCCGGATGAGGAAATACACGATCAGGGCCGCGGTGAAGGTATGTTTGCCAGTGCGCTCACGGGCATGAAAATGCTTCATGACCATGGTTTCGGTGTGTCGCTGGCCCGGCATATGGCCGACGGTGAAGATACTGCGGCGGTGGAGCAGGCTTACCGGGCGGTTTTAAGCGATTATGGGCTGCCAGACGATATCAAGTTTGTTGCCTTTCCTGATTTTTTGCCGCCGGGCAGCATGGGGCACGGGCCTGATATCACCACTAATTGTATGACGCAGTACCATACGGAAGATTCACGGCGCAGTTTTATGTGTGCATTCAGTAAAATGCTGGTTAAGCAGAAAGGCCGCATGCGTGTATACGCCTGTACGCTGGTGGATGATGATGCGGAGTATGATCTGGGAGATGACCTTGCTGCCGCCCTCGAGCAGAAGATAAGTATGCGGCATCAGCGGTGTTTCAGTTGTTTTAAGTACGGTTCTTCCTGCAGTGAAACCTGACCTTAACTGGCTGGTGGTGGCCGGTGTCTAGCCTGTCGGTTGTGATTCCTGTGGGGCCGGCGGAAAAAACGCTGGGTGATCTGCCGTTGAATCTGCTGCGTGCTTTTAATGATACGCCAGGACTGGGGCTGTTAGTGCAGCGCTGGGAGATTATTCTGGTGTTTTGCGAGGCTTCCCGGCACTTAGAAAAACAGTTGCCACCTGAATCTGGGCTCACAGTGCGTTACGCCGAAGCTGGCCGGGCAAAGCAGATGAATGCCGGGGCTGCCGTGGCAACCGGGTGTTTTATCTGGTTTTTACATCTGGATTCAAAGATTAAACCTTTGCATTGCCTGCGTCTGAGTGAGCGGGTTATTCAACGTAGCGATACGCTTCATTATTTCCCGCTGGCATTTCAGAATGACGGTGCCGGGCTGATGGTATTGAATCAGTGGGGGGCTAACGTGCGGTCTGATCTGCTGCGCGTGCCATTCGGTGATCAGGCGTTCTGTTTGTCAGCCCGGCTCTTCAGGCTTCTTGGGGGGTATCCCGAGGACGTCGCTTACGGGGAAGATCATTTACTGGTCTGGTACGCTCGTCAGACCGGAATCCCGTTGTGTTCAACCGGGGTTGCGTTGCCCACCAGTGCGCGTAAGTATGCGTCCCATGGGTGGTTAAAACTGACCCTCAGATATCAGTATCTATGGCTCAGGCAGGCATGGCCGGAATTCCTTTGCTTACTGAGGCGACGTTTTCTGTAGCCTGACATTGTCGTAAGACTGTTGCAGTCTTATGTAGTCCTGAAGGGATGCGGGATTAAGCACTTCTCCCAGACAGTCTTCGAGGATAGCCTGATAGCTGCCGTCCTGTTTCATTGCCCGGATTGCGTTTGCCAGTCTGGGTATCAGGCTTTCGTGTTTGCGGTGAAGATAGATGTATATCGGCTCAATCGTCAGTGCTGGCTGCAGAGCATGTATGTTGGTGATTTGTTGTTGCCGGAGCAGCCCGTAGCCCATCTTTTTTTCATATAACGCTAAATCTGCACGATTCATTTTCAGCATTTTAAACAGCGCTTCCGGGCTGACTACCTTATCGATCATGGGGGTGTCAGGCAGGTTGTTCTCGAATACTACCCAGCCCCGTATATATGATAGCCGGTGGGTTTCAAGGCTGCTCCAGTCCGGCGTTGTCAGTTGCCGGTTTTTACTGAAGGCAACAATTTCTGCTACCCATGTGATTTCAGGAACGGGCAGCAGGTTTGGGTATGTGTGGGTGACACCTGCAATGCGGGCCAGATCTCCGTCATGTAAGCCTGCGTTGGCGTCTCTCAATGCCCGTCGTGCCGGAATCTTTTTAATGACTGCCTGAATGCCAATGCGTCGGAATGCTTCTGTTGCAATACGGTCGGCGAGTCCTGTCTGAAGATCGGTAGAGATTGGCAGGCGCTGGATGGTGCTCAGTACGATTGTCTGGCTGGCCTGTGCGGGGGGCAGAAATATACAAAATAACAGCCCGCAAAGTATCATCGCTTTCATAGTCATCCTTTTTTGTGATCGCAAAAAAATGAGCCGGAAACATGATCATCCCAGTGCATACAGCAGTGCACTGAACTGCGGGTTACAAGTTGCTTATTTTTTCGAGTTTTTCTTCCTGATAATGAATGCTTTTAATCAGTTCGCCCTGTGGCTTCTGGTAGAGATAGCCTTGTGCCTTGGCGCAACCAAGATGTCGCAGGTGCTGTGCCTGAAGCTCTGTTTCTACGCCTTCTGCAATGAGATCCAGATTAAGAATTTTAGCAATGGAGATGATGGTGGCCACAATGGCTGAATCTTCAGGATCGGTCAGCATGTCCCGGACAAAGCTCTGGTCGATCTTAAGCTTATCAACGGGCAGGATCTTGAGATAGGAGAGGGATGAATAACCGGTGCCGAAATCATCAAGGGCAATTCGCACACCCATTTTGCTGAGCCGGTTAAGCCGTTCAATCGCCCAGCCCTTATCCTGTATGATCAGATCTTCAGTGACTTCTATTACCAGCATTTCCGGTGCCAGGCCGGTTTCTTCCAGTACTTGTTGAATATGGGTGATGATTGCATCTGACTCAAGCTGGCAGGGGCTGACGTTGACGGCAATCGGTACCTGTTCATCAAGCTTTGCCATGGTGCTGCAGGCTTCTTCAATGACCCAGGCGCCAACGTCAGTGATCAGGCCGCTGGAAACAAGTTCAGGAATGAACTCGGCGGGTGAAATCATATTGCCGTCAGGGGTTTTCCAGCGCAGCAGACATTCGACAGAGACTGTCTGGCGGGTTTTCAGATCAATAATCGGCTGATAAAACAGGACGAATTCTTTGGCCTTAAGCGCGCGGTGCAGGGCGGTCTTCAGAATAAGTTTCTGATTCGCCTCTGCGTCCATGCCCGGGCTGAAGAAAACGACCCGGTCACGGCCGTCAGCTTTAGCTTTGCACAGGGCCAGATCCGTATGGCGCAGTAGTTCATCAAAACTGTTGCCATCTTCTTCGAGCATGGCGCAGCCGATACTGACGGACACCTTGATCATTGAGCCGGCAACCAGCATGGTTTCATCAAACGCTTGCCGGATCTGTTCAGCCATCCGGGCGGTAATTTTCCGGGCGATGGTGATGTCTGTTTCCGGCAGTTCGGTCAGTAACAGAAACTCGTCGGAGCTGAGCCGGCCCAGTGAATCGCTTTTAGGCACGATAGATTGAATAATGTTGGCCGTTGCTTTAATCAGCAGGTCGCCATTTCCCTGGCCGAGGGTATCGTTGATGCTTTTGAAATTATCGATATCAACAATCATAACGGCATAGCGGTTTGGTGATGCCTGATTGCGGATGATTGTCTGATTAATCCGGTCACGCATCAGTACCCGGTTGGGCAGGGAGGTCAGCTGATCAAAGTTAGTGATTTTGTCGATCTTGGCTTCCTGCTGTTTCCGTTCGCGGATGTCCCGGCAAATGGTCAGCAGATGTGGCTGGTCATTGATCTCAATGATAGAGGCTGAGGTTTCTGTAGGGATCAGATTCCCCAGTCGTGATTTAAAGGTCAGCTCCTGAATATTCCAGCCGGTCCGCTGGGTTTCATCAAGGAAATTCCGAATGTGTGTATGTGCGCCGCTGTAGAGGGCGTAAAAAGACAGATCCCTGAGCTGCTCCTCGCTGAAGTTCAGCATGTCGCAGGCTTTGCCGTTGAAGTCGATGATACTGTTATTGGTCAGGTCGATTATCAGGATGGCATCATGAGAGCCTTCGAAGATAGTGCTGAGCTTGCGGCGCTGTTCATCGCTTTGCAGATAAAGCTGCCGCACCTTGCCGTGCATCGAGTCAATCGTCTGCGCCAGTTCGTCCAGCTCATCGTGAGAACGGTTAGGGCGGGCAATTGCCTTATGGACAGACAGTTCCTGCTGATTCTTCTGATCGTCAGACAGATCAATGCTGCTGACCAGCTGCGAAATCCGGGATACCCGGCTGGTGATGATCTTAAAAATTATCAGCAGGATCAGGAATGAAACCAGAAAGGTCTTAACCCCCTGGCCCAGCAGGATAACGGCCAGACGGTTACGCAGGCTGGCGTATATATTGTCCAGTGTAGCCCATACTTCCATATGGCCTAACTGATTAATGGTACCCTGCTGTTCACGGACGATAGGATAGGTTTGGGAAATAATGTGCTGGGCTTGCTTGTCGCCGATGGCATTTACAATGGTGTTGGTTTCGTCGACGATGCTGACGTAGATGACGTCGTTGAGGTTATAAATGCCCCGGATCTGGGATTCCACAACATCAGTGTTAAACAGCCAGATGTTTTCGCTCAGGCTGGGCAGGTAGCTGACTTCAATGGATTTAAAGCGCTGTTCGAGCAGATTTACGTCAATGCGGTATTCAAAATACAGTTCAAGCAGCGTCAGAATCAGGGTGACTGAGGAGCTGCAGATCAGAATGTAGAAAAGTATTCTTTTACTCAGCCCAGTAACGCCGGACATCTGAGACTTTTTTGAAATCACAAAAATATACCTACTCAGTATCAATGAACCGAGTTCTTGTGCCGTAAAAGAGAAAACAGTGGCGGGTAACTGAACTCAATATTGAACCAAAACTAAGACTAATGGGTATTAGCTTGCGTCCATGCGTTTATAGCATATTGGCTTAATGGACGCTCAGAAACAACCGAATAATGCTAAGCGGTTACTCATTATGTTGAAGAATAAACTGAGAATGTCTTTTAATCCGGTTTTGCTGCCGGGGTTGGCTGATCCTGTACCTATGTATCAGCCGGAGGCAGACAGGAGGCTGATGGCGGGCGGCAGTCTGTAGGACGAATGTTTGCCCCTCAGGGATATGAGGGGCGGGTGAAGGTTATGAAGGATCAGTTGCGCATCCAGCGGTGGAATTTTTCCAGCCATGCCAGGGCTTTCTGGGGTGCATGGCGTTTTTTCCAGACGCCGGCAGCAAAGCGGTTTGCCTCATTAATAGTCGGATAAGCGTGTAAAGTACCGAGAATCTTATTCAGTCCCAGCTTATGCTTCATCGCCAGGGCAAATTCCGGCAGCATCTCCGCAGCATGTTCGCCGACCAGAGTCACGCCCAGAATCTTATCGGTTCCGGGTTTGAGCAGTACTTTAACAAAACCGTAGGCCGCTTCATCTGTAATGGCTCTGTCGAGATCATCAAGATCATATTTAACAACCTCATGGGGAATGCCTTTATCAATAGCCTGCTTTTCATTGATGCCTATCCGGGCAACTTCCGGGCTGGTATAGGTTGTAAACGGTATGTAGCTGTAATCAACTTTAAAGCGCTTTAACTGGCCGAACAGGCCGTTGACCGCTGCGTACCATGCCTGATGTGACGCGGCGTGGGTGAAGCGGTACGGGCCAATCACATCGCCGCAGGCGAATACGTTAGGCAACTCTGTGCGGAGGTATTCATCCACTTCAAGCTGGTTATCACCTTTTCTGGTCAGGCCGATATTTTCAAGGCCAAAGCCATGCAGGTTAGGGGTTCTGCCGGTGGCTACAAGAAGCTGGTCGAAATCGATGCGCCGTTCTGTGCCCATATGTTCGCAGATCAGCGTGTGCTGGCCATTACTGGTTTCGAAGCGAACCGGTGTGTGTTCAGCACACAGGCTGATACCGTCTTCCAGCAGGCGGCTTTCAACCACCTTGGCTGCATCCTGATCTTCATTGGTCAGCACCTGGGGCTTGCGGTATACCAGCGATACCTGACTGCCCAGACGGGCGAAACACTGGCCGAGTTCACAGCCAATGGCGCCGGCGCCGAGCACCAGCAGCCGTTCAGGACGTTGCTGAAGTTCCCAGACGGTGTCAGAGGTTAGCGGAGTCAGATTTTCAATGCCCGGAATGTTCGGAACAGAGGGGCGGGCGCCGGTGGCAATGACAATATTTCGCGTAGTGATGATTTTGCCGTTAACTTCAACTTCCCAGGGGGAGCGGATGGTCGCCTCGCCGGTTTCACAGTCAACGCCGAGGGATTCGTACCGTTCTACCGAGTCATGGGGTTCGATGGTCGTAATTACCCGTTTAATCCTTGCCATGATGTCGGCAAAGTCAAACTCCACTTCAGCCTTCTTAATGCCGAGTTTATTGGCGTCACGGACATCGGCCAGAAAGTGGGTGCTGCGAATCAGTGCTTTGGAAGGCACGCAGCCAGTATTGAGGCAGTCGCCGCCCATCTTGTGCTTTTCAACGAGCGTGACCCTGGCTTTTGTTGCCGCAGCAATATAAGAGGTAATCAGGCCGCCTGCGCCAGCACCTATGACGACCATGTTGGTGTCAAATGAAGCCGGCTTGTTGAATGCGCGGTATTTTTGACGGGCTTTGATGTTGCTGACAATCGCTTTGGCGATCCACGGGAAAATACCTAATAAGCAGAACGACAGTAACAACCCGGGTGAAACAATATCACCGGCCTGCTCAATCGCGCCTAGCTGAGTGCCTGCGTTGACGTAAACAACTGTTCCCGGCAGCATGCCAAGTTGGCTTACCCAGTAGAATGTTCTTGCGCGCATGGTGGTCAGGCCCATGACCGGATTAATCACAAAGAAAGGTACCAGAGGTACCAGGCGCAGGGTGAACAGGTAGAACATGCCATCTTTGGCTATGCCCTGATTAATAGGGTCAATGTGCGACTGGAATTTGTTCGTCAGGGGTTCCCGTAACAGGTAGCGGGCAATCAGAAATGAACAGGTGGCGCCAATGGTACTGGCAAATGACACCAGAATAAGGCCGGACAGTAAACCGAATACGGCACCGGCGACCAGCGTCATGACGGCGGCGCCCGGAAGGGAGAGGGCAGTAACTGCTATGTAAATAGCCATAAACACCAGGCCGGATAACAGCAGGTTATCATCAACCCAGGTTTGCAGTGATGTTTGCTGGGACTTTATATAGCTAAGGTTGAAATAGCTGCCTAAGTCGAAAATAAAGAATGCGATAACGACCAGTGCAATGATTGCAATCAGCAGGCCTTTTTTCCAGTTCATGACGGTGTCCTTATTATAAGCAAGCAGGGTTTGCATTGCCGGGATGGTGGCATCGGCCGGATTTGCTATGGTATTGATTTTTAAACCGGGCCACAAATACTGCTCTATGCTGCAGTGAGGGCCTGAAATAAAGCTGAAAATATCCGCTTTATCAATGAGCTGAACGGTTTTTGGCCGCCGGGCCCCGGGGGCTGGCTGACAAATAAACAACAGTGACAGGAAAATCCGGCTAACTGGCTTATTTCGTTAAAAAAATCAAAAAGGGTGTTGACGCCAAAGGGGCGCATATATAATATGCGCACCACCTTGAGGCGAGGCACACAACGCAGCAATGCAGAGGGTTGATCGCACAGGGGTTCGGGAATTAAAACGCCTGAAACTCATTGAGAAGGCAGTTGTTCTGATCATAGAGTAAGCTTTCCAATATGGGCCAATAGCTCAGCTGGATAGAGCACCGCCCTTCTAAGGCGGTGGTCGAGGGTTCGAATCCTTCTTGGCCCGCCAGTTTGGAAAAGTAAATGTATGTAGTGGTGGGCGTAGCTCAGTTGGTAGAGCTCCGGATTGTGATTCCGGCGGTCGTGGGTTCAAGCCCCATCGTCCACCCCAATACATATTGCGGACGTGGTGAAATTGGTAGACACGCTGGATTTAGGTTCCAGTGCCGCAAGGTGTGAGAGTTCGAGTCTCTCCGTCCGCACCATTTAGAAAGACTCCTTTCCATAGGAAATATGGTGGGCGTAGCTCAGTTGGTAGAGCTCCGGATTGTGATTCCGGCGGTCGTGGGTTCAAGCCCCATCGTCCACCCCAATTTCCTTATCTTAATCTTCTCTTTTGTTTCTTTTGATGCTGCCTGATTCGCAGTTTTTTGCGTATCTGCTGTTTGCTGGCTATTTCGGTGCTTTTCACTTGACTAATCCTGCGGCTTGCCGGAAAATTCCCGCCTTTAGATATTCTGGCCCTGTTTGCGTAAGAGTGCTTTAGCTTCAATAGCATGCAGGTTGTAAGTGTTTTGATTTGTAACGATACAAATAATTTTTTGCGAGGAATTCCATGCAAGTTTCTGTAGAAACGACTACTGGTCTAGAACGTCAGGTGACTGTTGTTGTACCGGCCGAGCGTGTAGACAATGATGTTGCTCAGCGCGTGCAGCAAACTGCCCGTACTGTTCGAATTGACGGTTTCCGTCCTGGTAAGGTTCCGGCCAAAGTAGTTAAGAAGCGCTACGGCAAGGGAATTCGTCAGGAAGTCATCGGTGAAGTTATTCAGGAAAGCTTCTACCAGGCTACTCAGCAGGAAAACCTGACTCCTGCAGGTGGTCCGAACATCGAATTCAAAAACGACAAAGAAGGTGAAGATTTTTCTTACACCGCTACTTTTGAAGTTTACCCTGAAATCGCTCTGGCTGATTTCTCTGCTGCTGAAATAGAAAAGAACAGCGCTGACGTAAAAGACGAAGACCTGGAGCAGATGATCGAAACTCTGCGTAAGCAGCAGTCTGACTGGGTTGCTGTAGAGCGTGCTGCTGCAGACGGCGATCAGGTTAAGATCGATTTTGAAGGTTTCATCGACGGTGAAGCATTCGAAGGCGGTAAAGGCGAAGGTATGGACCTGGTTCTGGGTTCTAACACCATGATCCCGGGTTTCGAAGCAGGTCTGGACGGTGCTGAAACCGGCGCTGACGTTGAGCTGAACGTGACTTTCCCTGAAGATTACCACTCTGAAGATCTGAAAGGTAAAGCGGCAGTATTCAAAGTTAAGGTGCAGTCTGTATCTGAGCAGCAGCTGCCTGAACTGAACGAAGAATTCTTTGCCAAGTTTGGTCTGGAAGAAAACAACGTAGACAGCTTCAAAGTTGAAGTTCGCAAGAATATGGAACGTGAAGTTAAGCAGGCGCTGAAAACCAAGCTGAAAGAAGCTGTTTTCGGTCAACTGGTTGAGCTGAACGCAATTGATGTTCCTGCGGCTCTGATCGACAATGAAATTGATGCAATGCGTCGTCAGGCGATTCAGCAGTTCGGTGGTGCGGAAGCTAACATCGATCCTGAAATGCTGCCTAAGGAAATGTTCCAGGAGCAGTCTGAGAAGCGTGTTAAAGTTGGCCTGCTGGTAAACGAAGTTATTAAGGCAAACGAACTGACTGTTGACGAAGACCGCGTTAAGACAACCATTGATGAGCTGGCTGCTACTTACCAGGATCCTCAGCAGGTTATCGACTGGTACAACAGCAATGAAGAAATGCTGGGTCAGGTTAAGAGCCTGGTGATGGAAGATCAGGTACTGGATCTGCTGCTGGAATCCGCTAAGGTTACAGAAGTAGCGCTGAGCTACGAAGATGCTATCAAGCCTGCTGAGCCAAAAGCACAGGAAGAAGACGCAGAAGCTGAAGCATAATTGCCAACTGCTTGATTTGCGTTTATAAAATAACGGCTGTCGGCGTAAAGTCGGCCGCCGTTTTTGCTTTTCAGGGTGCTTTTAATCTGTATGTAGGGCACCGAGTTCAGGATCAAAGGAGAGAATAGGTATGTCACAAACTTATAATGGCCCAACAATGATCACCAGCAGTGGCCTGGTACCTATGGTTGTTGAGCAGACCGCCCGCGGCGAGCGTTCTTATGACATTTACTCCCGGTTACTTAAAGAACGTGTGATTTTTATGGTTGGCCAGGTTGAAGATCACATGGCTAATCTGGTGGTAGCGCAGCTGTTGTTCCTGGAGTCTGAAAATCCGGATAAGGATATTCACCTGTATATTAATTCTCCGGGCGGTTCTGTGACTGCCGGGCTGTCGATTTACGATACCATGCAATTTATTAAGCCCGATGTGAGTACAATGTGTATTGGTCAGGCTGCCAGCATGGGTGCGCTGTTGCTTACCGGTGGTGCAGCAGGCAAGCGTTACTGCTTACCTAATTCGCGTATGATGATTCATCAGCCGCTGGGCGGATACCAGGGCCAGGCAACTGATATTGAAATCCATACAAAAGAGATTCTGTCTATCCGTGAGCGCCTGAATGGTATTATGGCGCATCATACAAATCAGGATCTTGAAGTAATTTCCCGTGATACTGACCGTGACAATTTCATGTCGCCTCAGGCTGCGGTTGAGTACGGACTGATTGATGCGGTGATGGAACGTCGCTAAACTTCAGGGTAGTGATGACTGCCGTATGCTACAGTTGTAGCGGTTATAATACGGTTGTTGTGTTCTGCTCCGGAGTGATGAACCGCTATAATTTTCAGTATGGCGGAAGATATATATTAGATGGTGGCCGGGTTCAGCACTGGTTACCTGAGGAAAGAGGTAGTTGAATGTCAGACGATATCAACGGCAAAGATGGCGGCGATGACAGCAAAACGCTGTATTGCTCGTTCTGCGGCAAAGGTCAGGACGAAGTTAAAAAGCTGATTGCAGGCCCTTCAGTATTCATCTGTGATGAGTGTGTGGATCTGTGCAACGACATCATTACTGAAGAAACCCAGCAGGTGAGTGAAGATGTTGAGCAAAGCGATGATTTGCCGACACCTGCCGAAATTAAGCATAACCTGGACGAATACGTTATTGGTCAGGAGCGTGCAAAGAAGGTTTTATCTGTCGCTGTTTATAACCACTACAAGCGTTTGCGTTTTCAGCAGAACAGCAACGCTGAAGTAGAGCTGGGTAAGAGTAATATTCTGCTTATTGGTCCAACCGGTAGCGGTAAAACCCTGCTGGCTCAGACGCTGGCGCGTATGCTGAATGTACCTTTTACAATTGCTGATGCAACGACGCTGACCGAAGCCGGTTATGTGGGTGAAGATGTTGAGAACATCATTCAGAAGCTGCTGCAGAAGTGTGATTACGATGTAGAAAAGGCTCAGCTGGGCATTGTCTATATCGATGAGATCGATAAGATTTCCCGTAAGTCAGATAATCCTTCAATTACCCGGGATGTATCCGGCGAAGGTGTTCAGCAGGCGCTGCTGAAGCTGATTGAGGGTACGGTTGCATCTGTGCCGCCTCAGGGTGGTCGTAAGCACCCACAGCAGGAATTCCTGCAGGTTGATACGTCTAACATCCTGTTTATCTGTGGCGGTGCATTTGCCGGCCTTGATCAGGTAATCCGTAATCGCAGTGAAAAGAGCTCAATCGGTTTCAGTGCAACTGTCAGCAGCAAGGATGATTCTAAAAACGTCACTGACGCGCTGCGTGATCTGGAAGCGGAAGATCTGGTTAAATATGGTCTGATTCCTGAGTTTGTCGGTCGTCTTCCTATGCTGGCTACACTGGCAGAGCTGGATGAAGATGCGCTGATTCAGATTCTGACTGAGCCAAAGAACTCGCTGACCAAGCAGTACGGTGCCTTGTTTGAAATGGAAGGGGCAGAGCTGGACTTCCGTGAGTCTGCGCTGCACGCAGTTGCTCAGAAAGCGCTGGCAAGAAAGACCGGGGCACGTGGTTTGCGCTCAATTCTTGAGGAAACGCTGCTGGATACTATGTATTCACTGCCGTCTCAGGATAATGTCAGTAAAGTTGTGATTGATGAAGGCGTCATTTTAGGCGAATCTGAACCAATGATGATTTACGAGAACACTGAGCAGCCAAAAGCGGCCGCTGAAGAATAACCAGCAATTACGCTGATAAAAAGGTAGCCATCGCTACCTTTTTTTATGCCTGTTGTTCAGGCTGCGTCTGTTTGTCCGGGCCGCACTATACTGAGGTTTTAATCTGTGAGGCGCGGTTATCGGCAGATACTGCGATGCTGATATGAACAGACTTTTTTCCGGTGTATGCCGTTGGTGTGTTGTTTGCTGCCTGTCAGGGGCTGCGTCCGGTATTTACGGCGCGGATCAGCCGTTGTTGTGTAAGTTGGCGACCAGTGAAGATTATTTTGCACTCTATGATGATCAGGTGAGTTATGAGAGCGGGCTGTTCCGGCATTACAGTATGCTCAGTGGTCTGACTGTGATTGTGCTGAATAAGCAGACGCTGGGTTTTAACCGGTTGTCGAATCTGGCGCTGTTGCCGGTATCCACGCTGGATATTAACCGGCCGGCGGAGCCAAACCAGCTGATGTCCGGTCAGTGCCATTATGTACCTCAATGAGCTATTCATTTCTGGGTATAGCGGCTTGCTAGACTTTCGTCTATTGTATGTCCCGGTAGGTTTTTGTCTGCGTGTATCTGTTTTCAGCCAGTGCATGCAGTAAGCTTATTGCTCTGAATAAGGTGAGCTTAAGTCATTGTTTCTTTGTACATATAGTGGCTTAAGCTGACTTTATTTTGAGGATTAACCATGCAAACCATTGTAATCGTAGGAGGAGGGGCCGGCGGCCTTGAACTGGCAGCAAGTTTAGGCAGCCGATTAGGCAAAAAGAAACAGGCGAAGATTATTCTCGTAGACCGAAATCCGAATCATATCTGGAAACCCTTGCTCCATGAGGTGGCAACGGGGTCGCTGGACATGAGTATTGACGGTGTGTCATACCGGGCGCACAGCGGGCAGCATCATTACCAGTTTCAGCTGGGTACCATGACCGGGCTGGATGCGGCTGATAAGCAGATTCATCTGGCGGCCGTTGATGATGAGTATGGCGTGCAGGTGTTGCCGGAGCGGAATATCAGCTATGACACTCTGGTCATGGCCGTCGGCAGTGTGAGTAATGATTTCGGAACGCCGGGAGTGGCTGAGTACAGCTATTTTCTTGATTCTCATCAGCAGGCGGAGCGTTTTCAGCGGGGCCTGCTGAACAGCTTCATGCGTGTGAATCAGCAGGGCGCGGAAAACAAGCTGCGGTTGGCCATTGTTGGCGGCGGCGCGACCGGTGTTGAGCTTGCCGCGGAACTGACTCATGTGGCCAATTTGCTCAAACAGTACGGTATGCCGGAAATGTCTGCGAGCCGTTTGCAGGTGGATTTGCTGGAAGCGGGGCCGAGTATCCTGCCAGCCCTGCCTGCGCGTATATCCACCGCTGCACGGCGCGAATTGCAGCGGTTGGGGGTGGTGGTACATGAGAATACCCGGGTGACCTGTGCGGATGAGCGGGGATATGTTGATCAGAATGGCGATCTGATTGCTGCTGATCTGATGGTCTGGGCAGCAGGTGTCAAAGCACCGGACTTTATCAGGGATCTTAATTATTTTGAGCTCGGCCGCGGTGGTCAGATAGTGGTTAAGCCGGGTTTGCAGTCCAGTGTGGATGATAATATCTGGGTGTTGGGTGACTGTGCTGCCTGCCAGCAACCGGACGGTTCCTGGGTGCCGCCCCGGGCGCAGTCTGCACATCAGATGGCCAGTCATATCGCGAGCAGTATAAGGCGTCAGATGAAGGGTAAGCCGGTCAGACCGTATCTGTATAAAGATCACGGCTCCCTTGTGAATCTCAGTCGTTACAGTACGGTGGGCAGCCTGATGGGGAATCTCAGCGGCGGCACAATGTTTGTGGAGGGTAAGATAGCCCGGCTTATGTATATGTCACTGTACCGGATGCATCAGCTCAGTATCCATGGCTGGCTCAAAGGGATGTGTCTTATACTTGCGCAGAAAGTGGGGCACATGGTTCAGCCGAAAATAAAATTACACTGATGAAGAGCCGGCTTTTTAGCCGGCTTTTTTTGTCCCTGAATTCAATCACTCAATGATCTGATTATTATCTGAACAGGCCGTGGTGCGGGGGTTCTCAGAAACACAAAGTGAGATGTTTTTTGTGTAAAAATGTACTTTCTGCAACAAGTTACGGGTCAATAATACTGTATATTCAGGTCAGAATTGATCGGGTTTCAGATGAATCCCGGGTGAATATAACTGCTTCAGCGATGTATAGCAGCAGGTTTTCCGGGCTGACTAGGGAGTGTATTTCAGTGGCAAAGTTGGGTTGGGCTGTAACTGTTGGAAGTCGTGCCGGCTGTATTCTTGGGCTGCTGATGTCTGCACCGGCCCTGGCAATTGAGCTGAATGTTCAGGTGCTGAGCGCCTCGGGAGAGCCCCTGCAGGATATGGTTGTGTATGCTGAGCCTCTGGACGGTCAGCAATTGCCTGCGACGGATAAAGTTGTCAGTGTCGGCCAGAAAGGTAAGTCTTTTGCACCTTATGTCAGTGTGTCTCAGGCCGGCAGCGACGTACTGTTTGATAACCAGGATGATATTACTCACCACATTTACTCGGTTGACAGTGATGCCCGTTTTTCATTCAAGATCAAGGCAGGGGAACAGCGTCTGCAGCGTGGTCTTGATCAGAGCGGGGAAGTGGCTATGGGCTGTAATATACATGACTGGATGTCCGGTTATCTGTTGCTGGTTGATACCCCTTTGTTCGGAAAAACCTCACAGGCTGGCGCTGTCAGTTTCGATACCCCTGAGGCGGGCCGTTACCGGGTGACTGTGTGGCATCCACAGCTGCTGGCCGACAATAACAGAGAGGCACAGACAGTGGATGTGCAAAACGGGATGAAGGTAACAGCTCGGCTGACCAGCGGTATGGATGAAACACCTGAGCAGGAAAGCGATGATGATTTTGATTTTCTGTCTGAGTATTGAGTGAGTTTGTGTGAAAAGCTTACAAAGTAAAATATTTACCTTCTTTGTACTGCTTCTGTTATTGGTACAGGGGGTGGCGTTCTGGACCCTGTATGCGGGTAATCAGAATCAGCAAAAGCAGGAAATCAGTAATCGGCTGACGACTGCTAAGACTGTTTTTACGGAGTTGTTTTCCAGCCGGATTGAATACCTTGCAGCGTTCGCTGAAACCGTGTCTAAAGACTATGGCATTAAGCAGGTATTTAATGAAGATCAGCGCAGTTTGCTGGTCGCGCTCAATAATCACCGTAAGCGAATTAATGCAGATCTGGCGATGACTGTATCCGCACAGGGGGTGATCAATGCTCAACTGGTCAGCGCGGAACAGGACGGCGGTGAGCGCAAGGTCCGCCGGGGTGATGAGGTGGGTGTTGAATTTCGTTATCAGGACTGGCTGAAGAATCCTGAACCGGGTCATCTGTATGCCATCGGCAAGAATGTTTACCAGTTAAGTTTATCGCCGGTAAAAGTCGGCGCGAAAACCATTGGCTGGGTGATGTTCGGCTTTCAGGTTGACGGGCGTCTGGCGACTGAATTTATGACCATCACCGGCCTTGAAACAGACTTTATAGTGGAAGGTGATGCCGGTTGGTGGCTGGTGGCATCTTCATCGCCAACAGCTGATGTTCAGTTTTCCGGAAAAATCATCACTGAGCAGTCTGTTGATGACCGCTTTATTGCGGTCGGGCATCAGATTTCCGAAGACCAGCACCTACGTTTTGGCGTTGCCATGTATGGCTTACGGGCAAATTTCGTGGAAGTTCTGCAGGAGCAGTGGTGGAAGCTGCTGATTCTGGCAGTCGGTACACTGGTGTTGTCGCTGGCCGGCGCTTACTGGATTTCTGCATCCATTACCCGGCCGGTTAAACGGCTGGTTCAGCAGGCCAAAATTGTTGCCAGTGGTGATTATAACCAGACGATTAATCTCGATGACCGCAGCGAGCTGGGGCAACTGGCCGACGAGATTAACCTTATGCAGGATGCGGTGCTCAGCCGCGAACAGGCATTGTCTCACCGGGCTAACCATGACCCCCTGACGGATTTGCCTAACCGTAACTTTCTGAAGATTATTCTGGGCTCTCTGTGCGGGCAGGAAGAAGCCTTCGGGGTGATTCAGCTTAATCTGAGCCGCCTTAAGGATGTGAATGATACCCTGGGTCATCAGGTGGGTGATTATGTTATTCAGGCGCTGGCTGAGCGTCTGCGGAGTGTGCAGGGTTTTCAGCTGGTGTGTCATCTTGGGGCCGATGAGTTCGTGGTGCTCACTGAGAATTGCCCACTGGCTGAAGCGCAAAGCTGTGTGCAGCGTTGTCTCGATCATCTGGATGCAGCGCTGGAGCCGGTCTTTGATTATGAAGGACTGGGCTTTCAGCTACAGGTGCGCAGCGGAGTGTCACTGTATCCAGAGCATGGTAATACGCCTGACAGCCTGCTGAGAATGTCGGATATCGCGTTACATCATACCCGGGCGACCAGTCAGCAAGTGCAGTGGTTTGCCCCTGAGCTTGATGTAAACAGTGTTGAGCGGCTTAATCTTATTAATGATTTGAAGCAGGCTATCAGTGGTGATCAGTTAGTCCTGTTTTATCAGCCAAAAATGAACCTGGAGAGCCGGGTGGTTACCCATGTTGAGGCGCTGGTCCGCTGGATTCATCCGACAGTGGGCATGGTGCCACCGGACAACTTTATTCATATTGCCGAGCAGACCGGGCAGATCAATGCACTGACGCGCTGGGTAATCCGCACTGCGCTGAGCCAGTACAATGACTGGCGGGCCGAGGGGCTTGATCTGGGGGTAGCGATAAATATCTCAGCGGCCAATCTTAAGGACCCGGATTTTTACGGCTTTCTCTGTGAAACCGTACAGGAACAGGTTGTACCGGCAGAAAAGATCACCCTGGAAGTGACCGAAAGCGCCGTGGTTGAAGACCCTGAGTCTGCTATTACATTGCTGAGCCGCTTTAAAGTCTGGGGGATGCGCATTTCAATAGATGATTATGGTACCGGTTATTCTTCACTGGCTCAGCTTAAACAGTTGCCCGTACATGAACTTAAAATTGATAAGTCATTTATTCAGCGTCTCAGTGATGATCAGTCCGATCAGATCATTGTTAAATCGACCATTGAACTGGCCCACAGTATGGGGCTGAGCGTGGTTGCAGAAGGTATCGAAGATGAGTTCGCCCTGGATTGGCTGACGACTAACAAGTGCGAATTGGCGCAGGGCTATCATATCAGCCGTCCTCAGGCTGTCGATGTGCTGACGCCATGGCTGAAGGACCACGCCCAGCTGAATCCCCGGGAGGAGGCGTGCTAAATAAAGGCACAGTATTTGCGGCAATCGTAAGTGCCGGAGCGGTTACCCAGGTAAGCGCGCTGGAAAGTAAGCTGAACGGCATCATTGACTACCGTTTGGCGCACAGTGATACCTCTGACAGTTACCGTCAGGGCGGGATTGGTAAATTCGGCACAGATAATGGCGGTCAGGCCTATCTTGGTCAGGCGGGCCTGCAGTGGGTTCTGGAGTGGGATTCCGGTCTCAGCTTTCATGCGGTGGCTAACGGCTATCTTGATGGTGAAGATAACGGTCTGGGTATAACGGAAACATTTTTTAAGTACCGCGGTATCCCGAATGATTCCGGGCACCGGCTTCAGTCAAAGGTCGGTTTGTTTTATCCGGCTATATCGCTGGAGAATAAAGCCTTTGCCTGGGCAGCCAAAAACACCCTTAACAGCTCAACACTGAACACCTGGATCGGTGAGGAGATCCGTTTGCTGGGGGCAGAGCTTACCTGGACGCGCTTAGGCAAACTGAACGATGCGGATTATGATCTGAGTTTTACGGCCTCCGGTTTCTTTAACAATGATCCTTCCGGCGCGCTGCTGGCGTGGCATGGCTGGACCAGCAGTTCGCGGCAAACGCTGTGGGGAGAAAAGCGTAAGATCCCGCCGCTGGAAGCGCGCAAGAGTGGATTCAAACTTGAGCCTCAGGCGGCTGAGTCTGACCCTTTTTTAGAGCTGGATGACCGGCCAGGTTATCATTTGCAGACTCAGGTACGCTGGTCGCGCCAGGGAGAAATAAATGCCGGTTATTATAATAATAATGCCCGGACAGATATCGTAGAGCACGGTCAGTATACCTGGCTTACCCGGTTTTATTATGTGGGTGCGCGCTGGTTACTGGATAAGAAGCTGGAGCTGACAGCCCAGTATATGACCGGTGATACCCTGATGAATGATGTCTACGGCAGGCCTGTGGTCGACAATGATTACAGCAGTGCTTTTGTGATGCTTAGCAAGCGTATCGGGAAGCACCGGGTTACCGGTCGTATTGAAGAGTTTTCTGTGACGGATAAAGACCAGACTGTGGGTGATAACAACAGTGAATACGGTAAGGCGGCGACCCTGAACTATACCTACCGGTATTCAAAGCCTCTGTTTTTATCTGTAGAACATAGCTGGATTAATTCCGACCGGCCGGGGCGTGTGTATTCCGGTGAACCGGCTGACCGTGAAGAACGGCAGTTGTTACTGGCAGTCAGGTATTTCTTTTAGCGGGCAGGGATCTTTTCTGTCAGGGCTGAAACAAAAAAGCAGGGTGTTAACCCTGCTTTTTTATGCGCGATGCGCTGTTGCATCCACAGAGAAAGCTCAGATGGCTTTAGCCTGAGCCGGTGCGTTACCGATGTAGCTGTGCGGCGTCAGCTCCTTCAGTTCATCCTTAGCGCTCTGTGGCATTTCCAGCGTATCAATAAATGTCTGGATGGTCTGTTTATTCATGGTCTGGCCACGGGTCAGTGCCTTGAGCTTTTCATACGGTTCTTCGATGCCGTAACGACGCATTACCGTCTGAATCGGCTCGGCCAGTACTTCCCAGGCATTTTCCAGATCGTCGTTCAGGCGGGCTGCATTCAGTTCCAGCTTGCTGATGCCTTTCAGGCTGGCCTGATAAGCGATCATGCTGTAACCAAAGCCTACACCCATGTTACGCAGTACGGTGGAGTCAGTCAGGTCGCGCTGCCAGCGGGAGATTGGCAGTTTGGCAGCCAGGTGCTGCATGATGGCATTGGCGATACCCAGGTTGCCTTCAGAATTTTCGAAGTCGATCGGGTTAACCTTGTGGGGCATGGTAGATGAGCCGACTTCACCGGCAATGGTCTTCTGCTTGAAATAACCCTGTGAAATGTAACCCCATACATCCCGGTCGAAATCGATGATGATGGTGTTGAAGCGGCAGACAGCATCGAACATTTCAGCAATGTAATCATGCGGTTCGATCTGAGTGGTGTAAGGGTTGAAGCTCAGGCCCAGGCTTTCTACAAATTCCTGTGCGTTCTGCGCCCAGTCAACATCAGGGTAAGCAGACAGGTGCGCGTTGTAGTTACCTACTGCGCCGTTAATTTTACCCAGCAGTTCAGCATTTTTCAGCTGTTTAATCTGGCGCTGCAGACGGTAAGCCACGTTTGCCATTTCTTTACCAACGGTGGTTGGTGACGCCGTCTGGCCGTGGGTGCGGGACAGCATTGGCTGTTCTGCAAAATCGCGGCCCAGCTTTGCGATTTCGTCAGTGACCTGTTGCATCAGCGGCAGCATAACCGCCTGGCCCTGTTTCAGCATCAGTGCGTGAGACAGGTTGTTAATGTCTTCAGAGGTGCAGGCAAAGTGAACGAATTCGCTGACAGCAGCCAGTTCGGCGTTGTCCTGAATACGTTCTTTGATCAGGTATTCAACCGCTTTAACGTCGTGGTTGGTGGTACGTTCGATTTCTTTAACGCGGTTAGCTTCAGTTTCGCCAAAGTTGTCAACCAGTTGGTTAAGCACGGCGTTGGCAGCATCGCTTAATGCCGGTACTTCAGTGATTTGTGGGTGAGCGGCCAGTTTCTGCAGCCAGCGTACTTCCACTTCAACACGGGCTCTGATCAGACCGAATTCGCTGAATACCGGACGCAGGTCAGCTGTTTTGCTGCCGTAGCGGCCGTCGACGGGGGAAATAGCAGTTAAAGAAGAGAGATCCATAACGAGGCATTACCTGATGAATTAAATTTTGAGGGCGAATTATAGCGAAAACGCCGGGAGAGGAAAATCCGCCCGGCGTCTTTTTACACATTCATAAGTTGCAGAAACACGTTTTATGTTGCCTCTTCAGCGTCCGGTGATGTCAGTAATGGCCGGGCGAATGCGGGACTTGAAGAACAGTAACTGCCAACGCTTGCCGCCACTCTGACGCCACAGCACCGCTGCACGGATACCTGCCAGCAGTAAGGCCCGAATCTTGTCAGCGTTTTCCGCATTTTGCAGATGACGGGGTTCACCGGTTACCTGAATGCGGAATTTAAAGGTGCTGAGGGTGTCCTGATAGAGGCTCGCCAGATTGGCAATGATCGTCGGGTGTGTCAGAGTCGCTGCGTTATCAATCAGGTTTTCCTGATCATTAAAGTATTTCGCCTGCTGTTCGATTTTCAGTAGCCGCTCAGCAATGGTATTGAAAAGCTCAGGTTGTTTATTGAGCTTCTTTTCCAGGTGCAACAGGCTGAGGGCGTAGCGGATGACATCCTGATTCTGCTTGGAGCGGTCTTTGTCGATCAGTTCCTGCAGGTGACGGAATCCCGTACCGAGGCTGACCGGCAGGGCGCGTTCGCCGCCGTAGATTTCTGCAGTGCTGTCCGGATTGGTGACGAATACGCTGCGAATACAGGTTTCCAGATTGCTTTGCTGCACCATACCCCGGGTTGCGATCTGTTCGACCAGGCTGGCAGCCTGGAACAGCCCTGCCAGTGCAATTGCCTGATTATGTGTTGCCTGTGACATGATGTGTCTAGCCTCGCTTACCGGTAGTTTCAATGACGCCGCCGCCAATGCACACTTCTTCAGCGTAAAAAACAACGGACTGGCCGGGTGTGACGGCGCGCTGTGGTTCGTCAAAGCGGATAAGGTAGCCACCCTTTTCTCCGGCTTCAATGGTGCAGGCCTGATCATCCTGACGATAACGGACTTTTGCTTTACAGCGTACCGGCAGTTCAGCCGGTGCTTCGGAGATCCAGAAAATGTCACTGGCGCTGAGCCAGTCACTGAACAGCCGTTCGTGGGAGGTGCCCTGTACGGCGACCAGTACATTTCGTTCCAGATCTTTTTCGGCAACAAACCACGGAATTTCCGGATAATCTTTCAGGCCGCCGATGCCCAGCCCCTGACGCTGACCGATGGTGTGATACATCAGCCCCTGGTGCTGGCCAATCACATCACCATCCGGGGTTTGGATGTCGCCCGGTTGTGCCGGCAGGTACTGTTTCAGGAAGTCGCTGAAGCGGCGCTCGCCGATAAAGCAAATGCCGGTACTGTCTTTTTTGTTGTGGGTAACCAGGTCATGTTCTTCAGCCAGGCGGCGTACTTCCGGCTTTTCAAGTTCACCGACAGGGAACAGGGTCATTGCCAGCTCTTCGCTGCCTACCTGATGCAGGAAGTAGCTCTGATCCTTGTTATTATCCAGACCTTTCAGCAGGCAGGCGTGCCCATTGATATCGCTGCGGCGTACATAGTGGCCGGTTGCAATTTTGTCGGCTCCCAGGGTCTGGGCATATTCAAGGAAGGCTTTAAACTTGATCTCACGGTTACACAGAATGTCCGGGTTGGGGGTGCGACCGGCCTTGTATTCTTCAAGAAAATGCTCGAAGACGTTGTCCCAGTACTCAGCAGCAAAGTTTGCCGTGTGCAGGGTGAGGCCCAGTTTATCGCAAACCGCCTGTGCGTCAGCCAGGTCATCCATGGCGGTACAGTAATCGGTGCCGTCATCTTCATCCCAGTTTTTCATGAACAGGCCTTCAACCTGATAGCCCTGTTGCTGCAGAAGCAGAGCGGAAACAGATGAATCAACACCGCCGGACATGCCGACAATGACTTTGGTAGTGGCGTTATTACTCATAAAAAATACTGGCTCGTAATGGCTGTGTGCAAATTTCTAATATGGGGATGCGGCTGGCAATATTAAAGCTTAATCATGAATAAAGTTCAGCGGGTAACGCTGACCTTTCAGATAGTCATCAAGGCATTGCAGAACTGTCGGGCTGCGCAGGTCACCCTTGCGGGCGATCAGTTCATCGTAGGTCAGCCATAAGGCGCGCTCTATGCCGGTATCCAGTTCAGCATCCGGCTGTTCTGAAATCGCCCGGGCAATAAAGGTAAAGCGGTGATATACCGTGCCGTTCCCCGGTGCTTTATAAACGTACATGCCCAGAAGTGCTTCGGGTTCCACATGCCAGCCGGTTTCTTCCAGGGTTTCTCGCCGGGCCGCTTCAGTAAAGCTTTCGTTGGCTTCCAGATGGCCTGCCGGCTGATTGATCACCAGCCTGTTCAGGGTGGGGGAGTGTTCTTCAACAAACAGGAAACGTCCGTTATCTTCTACGATGGTGGCAACGGTGGCGTGTGGAGTCCAGCGCATGGGTGTAAAATATCCATATCGGTTATGACTTTTTAGGTGGACAACCTTAGCATTTCTGGTCATGCTTTTCCTGAGTTTTAAATAGTCATTTTTGTGTTTGTGGTACGGAGTTTCAGGTGGTCAGCAATATCATCAAAGTTCAGCAGGAAGATTTCGATATCAGTGGTTTAAATGCCTTAATCCGGGACGATGATGGTAGTCATGGTGCGATTGTTACCTTTACCGGCATTGTCCGGGAAATGGCGTCCGGACCCGGGCTGGTAGCAATGGAGCTTGAGCATTACCCCGGGATGACCGAAAAGTCTCTGGAAAAAATTGCATTGCAGGCACGGGAGCGCTGGGATCTGGGTCCGATTGTGATTGTTCACCGTGTTGGCCGGCTGGCGCTGAATGACAATATTGTCTTTGTGGGTGTGGCAAGTCCTCACCGTGTTGCCGGTTTTGCAGCAGCACAGTTCATTATGGATTACCTGAAGCGCGACGCGCCATTCTGGAAGAAAGAGATTACTGAGCAGGGTGAGAACTGGGTGGCTGCAAAGGACAGTGACCTGGCGCGCGCAGATTCCTGGGATACATAAGCACCCGGAAATGTTTATTTTTTAGTTTGTCTGCGCCCGGCTCTGTTGCCGGGCTTTTTATGTGCGGTATGCCCTGTTTTTTGTCCCCCGTTACTGCGTTTTGCCGGTGGCCGCCGATTTGGTTTGTCTGTTGTGGTGGCGGGTAAAAAGACCGTTTCTGACCGGCTTTCGCCGGGCTTCAGAGAGTCCAGTTTCCAATCACCAATACTTGCTCTGATCAGTCGCAGTGTCGGGAAGCCGACAGCCGCGGTCATGCGCCTGACCTGTCGGTTTTTGCCTTCACTGATGGTCAGTTCAAGCCAGCTGGTCGGCTTGTTTTTACGTTCACGGATAGGTGGATTACGGGGCCAGACATCCGGTTCGTTAATGTGTCTTGCCTTTGCTGGCCGGGTTTTGCCGTCCTTCAGTTCTACGCCTTCGCGCAGTTTTTTCAGGGCGTTTTCGTCAATTTCGCCTTCGACCTGAGCCCAGTAGGTTTTGGCCATCTTAAATTTGGGGTTGGCAAGCTGGTGCTGTAACTGACCGTCGTCGGTGAGTATTAATAAGCCTTCAGAGTCGTAATCAAGGCGTCCGGCGGCATAAACACCGGGCTGGCGGATAAAGTCAGCCAGGGTGGCCCGTCCTTCATTGTCAGTAAACTGGGTGAGTACCTGAAAGGGCTTATTAAAAAGTATGACGTTGGACATTTGTAGGACGGTGACCTGAAAACTATATTTAAATCTGACTGGACGGAAGCTGGATTCCGTATTCTTCTGTGCCGAAGCTTATGGATTGACGGCTCTGACCCGTACTCAGAATTTTCCGGACGTAAGTATACGTGGAGTAAGCTATGGCATACCAACATATTCGTGTTCCCGAGGGTGAGAAAATAACATTTACCGGTGACAACCTGATTCAGGTGCCAGACCGGCCGGTGATTCCGTATATCGAAGGCGACGGAATCGGGATGGATGTATCACCGGTCATGATTGATGTGGTCGATGCTGCGATAAAACAGGCTTACGGTGGCAGCAGGAAAATAGCCTGGATGGAAGTGTATGCCGGCGAGAAGGCAACGCAGGTCTATGATCAGGATACCTGGTTGCCGGATGAAACGTTGCAGGCATTTAAAGATTTTGCAGTGGGCATTAAAGGGCCGCTGACGACCCCTGTCGGCGGAGGGATCCGTTCTCTGAATGTTGCCCTGCGTCAGGAGTTGGATCTGTATGTATGCCAGCGTCCGGTGCGCTGGTTTCAGGGGGTACCCAGTCCTGTTGTGAATCCCGGTGACGTTGATATGGTGATTTATCGGGAGAATTCTGAAGATATTTATGCCGGGATCGAGTGGCAGGCGGGCACAGCTGAAGCGCAGAAGGTAATTGACTTTCTGCAGCAGGAAATGGGCGTCACAAAAATCCGTTTTGATCAGATGTGCGGTATCGGTATTAAGCCGGTATCAGAAGAGGGGACTAAGCGTCTGGTGCGTAAGGCGTTGCAGTATTGCGTGGATAATGACCGCCGGTCTCTTACACTGGTTCATAAAGGTAACATCATGAAGTTTACCGAAGGTGCCTTTAAGGAATGGGGGTATGAGCTGGCAAAAGATGAGTTTGGTGCGCAGCTGATGGACGGCGGCCCCTGGATGAGCTTCAGGAATCCGGACAGCGGGCGAGAAATTGTCGTCAAGGATGTCATTGCAGACGCGATGTTACAGCAGATACTGCTCAGGCCGGCTGAGTATGATGTGGTCGCCACGCTGAATCTGAACGGTGATTATCTGTCTGATGCGCTGGCTGCGG